>JAGWMU010000063.1 GCA_028873095.1 Pseudomonadota bacterium
GCAGGTGCAGTAGATCACCAGTTCGCGATCCGGCGGAATGTCACGGACCGACCGGTCGATGCCGTCGAGGTCGGCCAGCAGGGCGCCGGGAATGATCCGGGTATCGAGCAGGCGCGCGGCTTCCGAGCGCACATCGACGACCAGCGGCGACTGCCCTTGCGCGATCGCCTGGTTCAGTTCGTCCACCGTGATGCGCGCCATCCGCAACGCCGCCAGCAGGCGTCGGCGCTGCCACCATTTGGCGAGAATGTAGAGCGCGAGCAACAGCAGCAGCAATTCGAACGCCAGCGTGCCGGCACTGGCGAAGGCCGCCAGCAGGCGATCGATCTGCGTGGCAAAGCGATAGCCCAGCCCGATCGCCACGCCGGCCCAGAGCAGCGAGCCCAGGCCGTCGAGCAGCACGAAGGTCGGCAGGCGCAGGCCCATCGCGCCGACCAGCGGCGGCGCCACCGTGGACAACCCCGGCACGAACTTGGCGATCAGCAGTACCCGCCCGCGCCAGCGCTGGAAGCGCAGCTCGGACTGTTTCACGCAGGAGTCGGGCGAAAGCGAGATGCGGCAGATCGTGCGCATCACCCTGCTGCCGAAGCGGCGTCCCGCCCAGTACCAGAGCAGGTCGCTGAGCAGGCTGGCGAGCAGCGCGGCCAGCACCACGCCCGCCAGCGGGAGCTTGCCGTTCGCCGCCATCGCACCGGCCACGATCAGGGTAGGCACCGCCGGCACGGGCACGCCGGCCTGCTCGATCAACACGTTGACGAACACCAGCAGCAAGCCGTACTGGGCGATCAGCAGGATGATGTCATGAGCCATCGGGGCGCCAGCCGAGGCGCGGCCAGGCAAGCCGCACGGACGACCATTCTAGGGTCTCGCTGCCGCTATTCAAGGTCCGCCGTCAGCTCATCGCCCGCCTGACGACGATCGCAGCCGCCGCGGTCAGGCCGTGAGCGCCACATCGGCCGCCACGACCCGCGAATGCCCCCACAGCAGCAGCGGCAGCCACAGCAGGGTCAGCGCCGCCGCCGCCGCGAAGACCGCGGACAGGCTGATGTGCTGCAGCATCACGCCGCCCAGCACGCCGCCGACGCCGGCGCCGAAAAACTGGCTGGTCGCATAGGCACCCAGCGCCGCGCCGCGCATATGCGCCGGCGCCAGCCGGGAAACCAGGCTGGGCAGGCTGGCCTCGAGCAGGTTGAACGCGCTGAAGAACACCGTCGCCGCCAGCCACAGCACCAGGTGGCCGTTGCCTGCGGCACTGAAACCGCACAGCGCCAGACCCAGGCCCACCGCACAGGCCAGCACCAGGCGCATGCTGCCGGCCACCGAGGTCACCCGGCGCAGCACGCCGCCCATGACCGCCGCGGACACCAGCATCACCGGCAGGTAGAGCCGCCACTGGTGATCCAGCACCATGCCGGTGTTGCGCATCAGCATCAGCGGCAGGGCCACGAACGCGGCGGTCAACATCGTGTGCATCATGAAGACCGACACGTTCAGCACCATCAACTGCGGCGTCACCAGCATGCGCAGCACCGACCCGGGTCGCGCCGAGGCCGGCGCGCGGTGGTGTTCGGTACGCGGCACCATCGCCCACAGCAGAACGATCGCGCCCAGCGCCAGCAGGGCAGTGAGACCGAACAGGCCGGGCAGGCCGTCGATCCCTGCCAGCGGCGCGCTGAGGATGATGGCCAGCACGAAGGCGAAGCCGATGCTGACCCCGATGATCCCCATCACCTTGCCGCGATTGTCGTCGCGCGAATGATCGGCGGCCAGCGCCTGGCTGGCTCCGGATACCGCACCCATGCCCTGCAGCATGCGGCCCAGGATGATCCCGTGGATGCCATGGGACACCGCCGCCACCACGCTGCCGGTCACGAACACCAGCAAACCCAGCGTGATCGTCACATGCCGGCCGATCCGGTCCGACAACAGCCCCACCGGCACCTGCAGCAGCGCCTGCGCGAAGCCGTAGGCGCCGATGGCGAGACCGATCAGCTGCGGCGTCGCCCCCGCCAGGTGCAGCGCATAGGCGCTGAACACCGGCATGATCAGAAACAGGCCGAACATGCGCAGCCCGACCACGCTGGAGAGGGCGAAGGCCGTCTTCAATTCACCCTTGCTGAGTTTGCTCACGGCAACAGACCACACTCGATGACAACGGAAGTCTTCGATTATAGGCGGACCGGCCCCTGCTGCAGTGCGACACAACGCCACCATCGCCACGCTGGCGGGCAACGCGCGTCCGGCACAATGCCGACCAGGCCGACAGCGGCACCGCCGGCAACCCCCTATAATCGGCGCTCACACCTCCACGAAGGCCCGCATGAGCACGCCCGCCGAACCCGTCACCGGACCCTCGAACGACTTCGCCCGCGTGCGCGACCTTGCGGCCGCCGACATGCAGCGCGTCGACGCGCTGATCCGCCGGCGGCTGTCCTCCGACGTGGTGCTGATCAACCAGATCGCCGACCACATCATCGCCAGCGGCGGCAAGCGGCTGCGCCCGATGCTGCATGTGCTGGCGGCCGGCGCGGCCGGATACGCGGGCGAGCAGCAGATCAAGCTGGCCGCCGTGATCGAGTTCATCCACACCTCGACCCTGCTGCACGACGACGTGGTCGACGAATCGGACCTGCGCCGCGGCCGCAAGACCGCCAACGCGCTGTGGGGCAACGCCGCCAGCGTGCTGGTCGGCGACTTTCTCTATTCGCGCTCGTTCCAGCTGATGGTGGAGCTGGACGACATGCGCATCATGCGGATCCTCGCCGACACCACCAACACGATCGCCGAAGGCGAGGTGCTGCAGCTGCTGAACATCGGCAATGCCGACGTCGACGAGGCCGCCTACCTGGCGGTGATCGAACGCAAGACCGCGGTGCTGTTCGCCGCGGCCACCGAACTGGGCGGCCTGCTCGGCGACCTGCCCGACGCGCAGGTGGCCGCGCTGCGCCGTTACGGCATGGAGCTGGGCTACGCCTTCCAGATCGCCGACGACCTGCTCGATTACGTGAGCGACGCCGGCACCCTGGGCAAGAACATCGGCGACGACCTGGCCGAGGGCAAGCCGACCCTGCCGCTGATCTATGCGCTGCAGAAAGCCGATCCGGCACAGGCCCGCTCGCTGCGTCACGCGATCGAACACGGCGGGCTGGATTCGCTCGACCACATCATCGCCGCGATCCGCGACTCCGGCGCGCTGGAGCGCACCCACGCGCGTGCGGTGGCGCATGCCGCCGCCGCCCGCAAATCGCTGGCCGCACTCCCCGCCTCGCCCCACCGCGACGCCCTGGCCGCCCTGGCCGACTACTCGGTGCAGCGGTCGTTCTGAGCCCTCGCGAGGGGCGGCTTTTGCGCGGGTACCGGCCTATGAATCTCCGGGCTCTCAGGGCGTCCCGGCGAACGCGTGATCGAGCCAGTCGTGCATCAGCCGGTAGCTGCGCGCGGCGGCGCGCGGGTCGTAGCGGCAACCGGGGGAGTTCTCGCCGACCTCGGTGAAGCAGTGCACCGCGTGGCCGAGCACCACGAACTGCCAGTCGGCGGGACTCCGGCGCATCTCGTCCATGAACTTGTCGGCGTCGGGCATGGTGCTCTTGTCGTCGGCGCCGTTCATCGCCAGCACGCGCGCCTTGATGTTTTTCGCCAGCGCCGGATCGTCGGTGGCGAGGCCGCCATGGAACGAGACCACGGCCGCGATGTCGGCCCCGCTGCGCGCCAGGTCCAGCACCGCCGAGCCGCCGAAGCAGAAACCGATCGCAGCCAGCCGGCGGGTGTCGATCGGCGCGCTCGACGCCTGCGCCCTGAGCTGGGCCAGCGCCTCGTCCACCCGTTGGCGCATCAGCGCGCGATTGCCGTACAGCGGCTTCACCGCGGCCTGCGCCTGGGCCGTGTCGCCTTGCTGCGGACGCACGCCGGCGCCGTACATGTCGGTGAGCAGGATCACATAATCCCTGCCCGCGATCATCTCGGCCTTCTTTACCGCCGCATCGTTCACGCCGTACCAGTTCGGCACCATCAGCAGGCCCGGGCGCTTCGCGCTGACCGCGTCGTCGTACACCAGCACGCTGTGGAAACGCGTGCCGCCCAGGCTCCACTCGACCGGACGGCGCACCATCTTCGCCGACGCGGCAAAGGCGCAACCTGCAAGCAGCAACGCACAGCAAAGTCGGGCAACGCGCATGGCTGTTTCCTCCTCCTGGTGACGATGTGGCCTCCCCCGCAAATCTGCCGGCGGGGAGAGCGGAAAGTCAGATGCCGGCGGCATGCCCGGCGAGGCGCCGCTTCAGCGGCGCGGCGCGATCGAGCAGGCCGATGCCCAGCCCGCGCGCCGCGACCAGCGCCGGCGAACGCCAGGCGAATATGCGCGCCAGCCCATCGAAACCCAGCGCATCCAGCGTATCGGCGCTGCGCCGGCGCCGTGCGTATCGGCGCAGCACCGGCGCGGCGCCGATGTCGCCGCCGGCGGCGCGTGCGGCCACCAGTGTCGCGCGCAGCTCGACCACATCGCGCAAGCCCAGGTTGACGCCCTGCCCGGCCAGCGGATGCACCGCATGGGCGGCGTCCCCCAGCAGCACCATGCGTTCGCCCTGGTAGCGCTCGGCCAGCTGCAGCTTGAGCGGAAACGCCGCGCGCGGCGTGCCGGCCAGGATCCGGCCGAGGCGGAAATCGCTGGCGACGCCGAGTTCGTCGAGGAATGCCCGCTCGTCCAGCGCCAGCACGCGCTGCGCCTCGGCCTGCGGCAACGACCACACGATCGAGCTGCGGCCATCGGCCAGCGGCAGCAGGGCCAGCGGGCCGCCCGGCAGGAAACGCTGCCAGGCGGTCTGCCGGTGCGGCCGTTCGGTGACGACATGCGCGACCACCGCGCGCTGCGCGTAGTCGCGGCCGCGGGTGGCGATCCCGGCAAGCCCGCGCAGCGGCGAGGTGGCGCCGTCGGCGGCCACCAGCAACCGCGCCGACAGCGTCGCGCCGCCGGCTCGTTCACGCTGGGCCAGTTCGATCTGCACGCGATCCTCGCGCGCCTCGCAGGCACCGACCTCGGCCGGACACAGCAGCTGCACCCCGGCCGCGCCCAGCGCCTGCCACAGCGCCCACTGCACCAGGGCGTTCTCGACGATGTGCCCGAGCAGGTCGCGGCCTTCGCTGGCCGCGTCGAAATGGATCGCCGCCCCGCTTTCGCCGTCCCAGACGTGCATCTGCGAGTACGGACCGGTTCGCGCTGCGCGAATGGACGTCCAGACGCCCAGTTCGTCCAGCAGGGCGATCGACGACGGCGCCAGCCCTACCACGCGCAGGTCCACTTCGTCGGCGATCGACCAGGGCGCCGGCGGACGCGCCTCGAGCAACGCGGTGGCGAAGCCGGCACGGGCCAGCGCCAGCGCCGCGGCGGCGCCGGCCATGCCGCCGCCGGCCACCGCGACATCGAGCACCGGCCCGCGGCGCCGCGCGGCTTCGCCGCGGATCGCATTCATGGCAGCCGCTCCAGCACCGCACGCGGCGGCTCGCCGCGAAAACCCATCCCGCGCCGGGCCAGCCGCCGCTGCAGCGGCGGCAGCCGGTCGCTGGCCAGCAGCGCCAGCGTGCGCAACGGCGCCAGCCACGGCTGCGGCAGGCAGGCCAGTTGCACCAGGCCGTGGCTCATCGCCATGGTGCCCTCACGATCCGGCGCGCGGCGCGCGGCGTAGCGTTCGAGCAACCCGGCGGCACCCGGATCGGCGGCGTCCGCCACCAGCTCGGCCAGGGTCAGCGCATCGCGCAGCCCCAGGTTGAAACCCTGCGCGCCGATCGGGTGCACGCTCTGCGCGGCATTGCCCACCAGCACCGCCCGCGCTGCCGTCAGCCGCTGCGCGGCGACCCGCCGGATCGCATACGGATGCCGTTTGCCGGGCCGGCTCAGCCGCCCCAGCCGCCAGCCGAAACGGCGCTGCGCCAGTTCGATGAACGCCGCATCGTCGAGCGCGGCGACCGCATCGGCCGCATCGCCCGCCACGGTCAGCACCAGGCCGCAGCGGCCTTCGGCCAACGGCAGCATGGCGACCGGGCCGTCATCGGCGAACCGCTCCCAGGCGCGGTTCGCATGGCTGCGCTCGGGCGCCACCGTGCAGACGAACAAGGTCTGCCGGTAATCATGGCGGTCGGCGTCGATGCCCAGCTGCGCGCGCACGAACGACTCGGTGCCGTCGGCCCCCACCAGCAGCGACGCATCGACGCCGCACAGGCCGTCGGCGGTGCGGATCCGTGCGCGCCAGCCGGCGGCCAGCGGCTCCAGTGCCGCCAGCGTGGCGGGCGCGAGCCGGGTCAGCCGGGTGCATTCGTCCAGCCGGCGCAGCAACGCGGCGCCCAGCTCGCGTGCCGGCAGCGTCCAGCCCAGCGCGTCCACGCCGTGGCGGTCGGCATCGATGCGGGCGCTGCCGAATTCGCCCGCGCGGCTGACATGGATATGCCGGATCGGCGTCGCCGCCGCGGCGTGCCGCCAGACGCCGATCGATTCCAGGCCGTTCACCGAGGCCCGGGCCAGCGCGAGGTTGCGTTCGTCGTGGCTCGGCTGGGCATCGGCGCGCGGCGCGGCGGTTTCGACCAGGGTGGCCGCGATGCCGGCGGCATCCAGCGCGATGGCCAGGCTGGCACCGACCAGACCGCCACCGACGATCAGCACGCCGGCATCCGCGCCGGACAGGGATTCATGAGCGTTCATCGGGCGAATGATACGCGCTGATCGCGGCCCGGCGTGTTGGGCTAAACTTAACCCTTCGACATTCAGCCGCACGTTCACGGAGCTACGCATGGCAACGACGCAAACCCGGCGCCTCGGCATCTTTTTCGCACTTGCCCTGGTGATGGCAGCGACCCGCATGCATCATTTCGGCGCCTTGCCCGATGCCTCCTGGGGGGTGTTCTTCCTCGCCGGTTTCTGGCTGCGCGGCTCGGCCCGCTGGGCCTTCGCGCTGCTGATCGCCGAGGCGGTGCTGATCGATTTCCTGGTGATCACCGGCCAGGGCATGGATTTCTGGAGCCATTACTGCATCTCGCCGGCCTATTGGTTCATGCCCGTGTATTTCGGCGCGCTGTGGTTCGGCGGCAGCACCCTGGCGCGCCGCCGGCTCGGCCTGGGCCTGTCCGCGCTGGGCCTGGCGGTGGCGACGCTGCTGGTCAGCGAGGCGGCCTGCTACCTGATTTCCAACGGCAGCTTCTACTGGCTCAGCAGCAGCGTGCCGCTGCCGCGCAGTTTCGCCAGCTGGTTCGTCAATCTCGGCGACTGGTATCTGCCGTTCCTCGGCACCACGGCGCTGTATGTCGGCATCGGCGCCGCGCTGCACGTGCTGGCGGTGCAGCTGGCACGCAGCCTGCGGTTGGCGCATCGGCACGATCTGCCGCACTGACCGGCACGCATGGGCAACCGCCTCTCGAAGATCTACACCCGCACCGGCGACGACGGCACGACCGGCCTGGGCGACGGCACGCGGGTCGGCAAGGATTCGCTGCGCGTCGGCGCCTACGGCACGGTGGACGAATTGAACAGCACGATCGGCATGCTGCTGGCCGCCGAAGGCGTCACCCCGGCGGTGCGCGAGGTGCTGATCCAGGTGCAGCACGACCTGTTCGATCTCGGCGGCGAGCTGTGCATCCCGGGCATGGCGATGGTCCAGGACAGCGACATCGGCCGCCTGGAGGACACTCTCGACCGGCTCAACGAACCGCTGCCGCCGTTGAAGGAGTTCATCCTCCCCGGCGGCGGCATGGCCGCGGCCTGCGGCCACCTGGCGCGCACGGTGTGCCGCCGCGCCGAACGCGAGGTGATCGCGCTGGCGCGTGCGGAGGAGATCCGCCCCCAGCCGCAGCATTACCTGAACCGTCTGTCCGACCTGCTGTTCGTGATTTCCCGCGTGCTGGCGCGCGCCAGCGGCCATGGCGAGGTGCTGTGGCAGCACGAGCGCCGGCGCAAGCCCCAGCCAGCCCGCTAGCCGGCCAGCATGCTGCGCCTGTACACCCACCCTGCATGCCTGCAGCATGCCCCCGGCCCGGCCCACGCCGAGCGCCCGGCCCGGTTGCAGGCCGTGCTGCAGGCGCTGGATCACGATCGCTTCGCGGCCCTCGACCGGGTCGAGGCGCCGCGCGCCACCATCGAGCAGTTGCTGCGGGTGCACGACACCGCCCACGTCGAGCGCATCTTCGCCGTCGGCGCGTTGGACGGCATGCACCAGCTGGACGAGGACACCTGGATGTCGCCCGGCTCGCTCGAAGCGGCGCTGCGTGCCGCCGGGGCCGCGGTGGCAGCGGTGGATGACGTCCTGGCTGGCAACGCCCTGCGCGCGTTCTGCGCCGTGCGGCCGCCCGGCCACCATGCCACCCGCGACAAGGCGATGGGATTCTGCCTGTTCAACAACATCGCGGTGGCGGCAGCCCATGCACTGATCGCGCATGGGCTGAAGCGCGTCGCGATCGCCGATTTCGACGTGCATCACGGCAATGGCACGCAGGACATCTTCGAGCGCGAACCGCGCGTGCTGTTCGCTTCGAGCCATCAATCGCCGCTGTACCCGGACAGCGGCGGCGAGGACGAACAGGGCGTCGGCAATATCGTCAACGGCACGCTCTCGCCCGGCGCCGGCTCGCACGAATTCCGCGACCTGTGGAGCAGCCTGCTGCTGCCGCGCCTGCACGCATTCAAGCCGCAGCTGGTGCTGGTGTCGGCCGGCTTCGACGCGCACCGCAACGATCCGCTGGCGGATATCCGGCTGGGCCAGGAGGACTACGCCTGGATTACCGAAAGGCTGGTGTCGCTGGCCCGCATGCATGCAGGCGGCAGGCTGGTTTCCACGCTGGAGGGCGGTTATGAACTGACCGCGCTGGCCAGCAGCGTCAGCGCGCACGTGTCCGCGCTGCTGGAGTGAATCGGCGCCAGCCCGGACGTGGCCCCTGCGCGTCCGGACTCGTCGCATGGGATGGCCGGTTCTGCTAGCTTAACCAGCCTTCGAAGCCGGCAGATTCCCATTGTGACGTCCAAGCTACCTCCTCGCCGCCTGCTGGCGGTTGCCGCAGCTCTTGCCTTGATCGGCGGACAGGCCGACGCCCGGGGCAGCCATGGGCATCCGGCGGCCACGCAGGACGGCTCCGCACCGGTCTGTCCGCTGGGCACCTTCCATTGCGCGCCGCGCCCCGTCAACTACGCGATGTGCCGGCCCAATGCCCTGCTGGAGTTCTACGATCCCACCCTCGGCAAGAACCCCGACCTGCGCGACACCAGCCCGACCCAGGTCCATGCCAGGCACGTGGACAGTTCCGACAAGTCGGTCTACCACCTGTCGGGCGAGGTGAAGCTGCAACGCGCCGACCAGCTGCTGCAGGCCGACAGCATCGATTACAACAACGTCAGCACCGACTACCGGGCGCACGGCAACATCCGTTACCAGGATGCCGGGCAGCTGCTGGCGGCCTCGCAGATGGCAGGCAACTCCGACGCCAGCCGCGGCACCGCCGACGACGTGCGCTACCAGATGCTCGGCGCGCGCGGCAACGGCGTCGCCAGGCGGGGGCAGTTGCTGGATGCCCGGCACACCCGCTATTCGATGGCCACCTATTCCACCTGCGATGTCGGCCATCACGTGTGGGAGTTCCGCGCCAGCTCGATCACGCTGGACCAGGACAAGGGCGTGGGCGTGGCGCGCAACGCCACGATGCGCCTGGGCAACGTGCCGTTCCTGTACCTGCCGTATTTCACCTTTCCGATCGACCACCGGCGCAAGAGCGGCTTCCTGTACCCCACCATCGGCCACACCAGCCGCTCGGGCTACGAGATCAGCACGCCCTACTATCTGAACCTGGCACCGAATTACGACGCCACGCTGGACCCGCGCCTCTACAGCCTGCGCGGGCCGATGCTGGCCGGCGAGTTCCGCTATCTGCTGCCTGACGACAGTGGACAGGTCAACAGCCGCGGGCAGCTCAATGTGGAATTCGTGCCGCACGATCATGGCGACAACGACGGGCTGGCCAACACCACCGGCAACCAGCGCTACCTGATCAATTTCTCCGACAACACGAAGCTCTGGCGCGACTGGCAGCTGACCAGCTCGCTCAATCACGCGTCGGACAGCAGCTACCTGTACGACTTCGGCAACAGCCTGTCCCACGCCGCCATCTACTCGCTGGCATCCAACGCCGCCGTCGTCGGCGGCGGCAAATGGTGGAACGCGGCGTTTGGCGGCACGATCTACCAGAACACCAACCCGTTCGTGACCGACGCCGTACTGCCCTACCGGCAGGCGCCCTACGCCACATTCAGGATGGACGTGCCGCTGGCTCCCTGGCTGGATTTCGGCACCGACAGCAGCGCCGTGGCGTTTCGCAAGAACGGCCAGGTCGAGGGCCAGCGCGAGGATCTCTATCCCTACCTGGCGGCCGATTTCGGCACGCCGGCATGGTTCGTGCGGCCCCGGCTGGCCTACCGCTATACCGCCTACCAGCTCAACGGCGGTTACCAGAATCACGGTTACTTCGGATTGCTGGGCAGCGGCGCCTCCCCGTTCACGCAGCAGTCGCCCAGCCGCGCGCTGCCGATCGCCAGCATCGACAGCGGACTGGTGTTCGACCGCAGCACCTCGCTGTTCGGCAACAGCTACACGCAGACCCTGGAACCCCGCCTATTCTACCTGTACGTGCCGTACCGCAACCAGAACGACCTGCCGCTGTTCGACACCACGCTGATGTCGTTCGACTACTGGCAATTGTTCTCGCCGAACCAGTTCTCCGGCGCGGACCGCCAGATGAACGCCAACAACCTCACCGCGGCGGTCACCACCCGCCTGCTGGACGACGACGGCGTGGAGCGGCTGTCGGCCAGCATCGGGCAGATCCGCTACTTCTCGCCGCAGCGGGTGCAGTTGCCGACCGGGCAGGATGCCGTGGCGGCACCGACCGACTGGTCCGGTTCGGCCTACGTCGCCCAGCTCGACCTGCGGCTCAGCGACAAGTGGCGCCTGGGCAGCACCTACCAGTGGAACCCGAATACCCGGGCGACCGACATGGGGGCGCTGGAACTGCAACGCCGCCTGGGCAGCGACGGCATCATCAACCTGGCCTACCACTACCGCCGCGGGCTGCTGGAACAATACAGCGTCTCGGCGGTCTATCCGGTGTCCGAACGCTGGCGCCTGGTGGGGTCCTGGACCTACGCGGAGCCGATCAAGGGCGTTTCGAAGTCGCTCAGCGGCACGATCGAGGCCATGGCCGGAGTGGAATACGACAGCTGCTGCATCTCGCTGCGACTGGTCGACCGCAATTATGTCAACCAGGGCAACTTCGGCATCGGACCGGTTCCCGTCGGCAGCAACTTCAACCAGCGCGACAACGCGATCCTGTTCGAAGTGGTGTTCAAGGGTCTCGGCTCGACCGGCGGCCAGATCGAGCCACTGCTGCACCGTGATATTCTCGGCTATCAATAATCCGCATTCGCCACCGGCGACCCAGGCTTTCCACTGATGAAGCAATCCATTGCACTCGTACTGCTCGCGCTTGCGTGCATTTTCCCGGTTCACGCCCAATTGCTGGCACCGTCCCAGGCCACCGCACCGGCCAGCCAGCGGTTGGACCGCATCGTGGCGATCGCCAACGACGACGTGATCCTGCAGAGCGACCTGGACAACGCCGTCCGCTCGGTGCAGCAGCAGTACGCCAGCCATCCCGAACAGTTGCCGCCGATGAACCTGCTGCAGAAGCAGGTACTCGAGCGGCTGATCCTGATGCGGCTGCAGATCCAGAAAGCGCAGGATCAGGGTATCCACGTCTCCGACGCCGAGGTCGATCAGGCCGTCAAGAACGTGGCCCAGCAGAACAAGCTCACCCCGGAGCAGCTGCAGGCCGAGGTCGAGAGCAGCGGCTCCAGTTTCGCGGAATTCCGCAAGCAGCTTGCCGACCAGATCATGGTGCAGCGGCTGCACCAGAACGTGGTGCACGACTCGGTATCGGTCACCGACAGCGAGATCGACAACCTGCTCAACAGCCCGACCTACAAGTCCGGCGAAGTCCATCTGGCGCATATCCAGATCAGCACGCCCGGCGGTGCCGATGCGGCAGCCATCCAGGCCAGCCAGGCCAAGGCCGAACAGGCGCTGGCGGCGATCAAGGGTGGCATGGATTTCGGCGCCGCGGCCATCCGCTATTCCGATGCGCCCGACGCCCTCGACGGCGGCGACCTTGGCTGGCGGCGCCTGGACGAGATCCCCTCCGCGTTCGCGGACGCCGTCTTGTCGATGAAGCCGGGCGAGGTCAGTCCCGCGCTGCGCGGGCCGACCGGCTTCCATATCATCAAACTGATCGCCGAACGCAAGCCCAAGCGCGACCTCGTCACCGAGTTCCACGCACGGCAGATCCTGATCAAGCCGACCGAGCTGGTCAGCGCCGCGCAAGCCGAACAGAAAGCCAAGGACCTGTATAGCCGCATCGTCGACAAGCACGAGGACTTCGCCACCCTGGCCAAGGCCAACTCGAACGACGACACCACCGCCAACCTCGGCGGCGACATGGGCTGGTTCCAGCAACAGGCCTGGGGCCCGGCGATCGCCGGCGTGGTGGGCGCGCTGAAGGACAACGAGGTTTCGAAGCCGTTCCAGAGCGAGGCCGGCTGGCACATCCTGCAGCGGCTCGGCACGCGTCAGAGCGATCTCACCGACCAGATCGCGCGCAACGAGGCCCGCCAGGCGATCGGCACCCGCAAGTCCGAACAGGTCTACAACGATTACCTGCGCGACATGCGCTCCAATGCCTACGTCAAGATCCTTGTGCCCGCGCTGCGCGATGCGGGCAACCCGCCTGCCGCCGGCAACTCGCCGTAGACCGGCTTGAACGGCGCACCCCTGCCCCGGCTCGCCGTCACCGCCGGTGAACCGGCGGGCATCGGCCCTGAGCTGCTGATCCGCCTGGCCGCCTCGCCGCTGGCGGCCACACTGGTGGCCGTCGCCGACCGCGCCCTGCTCGAACGCGCCGCGGCACGTTGCGGCGTGGCCATCGAACTGACCGACGACGACGGCAGCCGCCAGACGCGGCGCCCGCCCGGCACGCTGCGGCTGCGGCAGGTGCCGCTGGCGATCGGCGAGGTGCCCGGCCAGCCCGATCCGCGCAATGCCATGCACGTGCTGGCCACGCTCGGCGAAGCGGCCGACGGCTGCATGGCCGGCCGCTACGATGCGCTCGTCACCGCGCCGCTGCAGAAATCGTCCATCAACGGTGCCGGCATCCGATTCAGCGGGCACACCGAATTCTTCGCCGAACGCACGCATGCCGACGTGGTGATGATGCTGGCCAGCCCGGAACTGCGCGTGGCGCTGGCCACCACGCATCTGCCGCTGGCAGCGGTGCCCGCCGCCATCACGCAGGCCTCGCTGGTCCGTACCTTGCGCATCGTGCATGCCGAACTGCGGCACAAGTTCGGCCTGGCCGAACCGCGCATCGCCGTGCTCGGCGTCAATCCGCACGCCGGCGAAGCCGGCTACCTGGGCCGGGAGGAAATCGACACGGTGATCCCGGTGCTGGAGCGGCTGCGCGGCGAAGGCATGCAGCTGCTCGGCCCGCTGCCCGCCGATACCGCGTTCGTGCCGGCGCAACGCCGCCTGTACGATGCCGTGCTGGCGATGTACCACGACCAGGCGTTGCCGGTGCTCAAGAGCGAAGCCTTCGATCGCACGGTGAACCTGACCCTCGGCCTGCCCTTCATCCGCACATCGGTCGACCACGGCACCGCGCTGGATCTGGCCGGCACCGGCAAGGCCGACCCGGCCAGCCTGCTCGCCGCAGCCGGCATGGCCATGGACTTGATTGCGCGAAGCGCCTCCACGCCTCCCTCTCCCCCGCGGGGAGAGGGCCGGGGTGAGGGGCCGCGCCTGCCCAGCGCAGAAAAGAGCGGAGAGGATTGAGAAATGAGTAAAAGCGAAGACGGCCCGCTCGCTCCTCACCCCGCTCCACTCACGCCTGCCCCATGAACGCCCGCCCCAAGAAAAGCTTCGGCCAGCACTTCCTGCACGATCGGCGCTACATCGAACGCATCGTCGCCGCGATGGCGCCGAAGGCCTCGGACTTCGTGGTCGAGATCGGCCCCGGCGAGGGCGCCCTGACCCTCCCCTTGCTCAGGGCCGCCGGCAAGCTCACGGCCATCGAGCTCGATGCCGACCTGATTCCCGACCTGCAGGCACGGGCCGGCGCCGCGGGCGAGCTGCACATCGTCCATGCCGATGTGCTCAAGGTGAACTTCACGGCGCTCGCGCACAGCCATGGCGTGGAACGGCTGCGCATCGCCGGCAACCTGCCTTACTACATCTCCAGCCCGATCCTGTTCCACTGCGCCGAACATTTCCCGGCGATCCAGGACATGCACTTCATGCTGCAGAAGGAAGTGGTCGAACGCATGGCCGCGGCGCCGGGCAGCAAGGTGTACGGACGGCTGTCCGTGATGCTCCAGCTGGTCTGCCGGGTCGAGCCGCTGTTCACCGTACCGCCCGAGGCGTTCCGCCCGCCGCCGAAAGTGGAGTCTGCCGTGGTGCGGCTGCTGCCGCTGCCGCCGGACGAACTGCACGATGCCGATCCCGGCGACCTCTACGCGGTGGTCAAGGCCGCCTTCGCGCAACGGCGCAAGACCCTCGGCAACGCGCTCAAGCAGTTGCTGGACAGCGACGCGATCCGTCGCGCCGATGTCGACCCCAGGGCCCGCGCCGAAACGCTCGCGCCGGCGGACTTCGTGCGACTGGCCAAGGTCCATGCGGCCCGCTGAGGCCCGTCCCGCGCGGATTCGCCGGCAGTCCGCCCCCAATCGCCGCGGCAGGCTTTACAATCCGGGCATGACTGAAAAATCTTCCTACACGATCGACGTGCAGGTCGAAACCCGCTTCGTCCCCGATCAATCGAAGCCCGGTGACAATCGCTACGTTTTCGCCTATACCGTCACCCTGCGCAATGCCGGCAACATGCCGGCACGCCTGCTGACCCGCCACTGGATGATCACCGATGCCAACGGCAAGGTGGAGGAAGTGCGCGGCGACGGCGTGGTCGGCGAAC
>JAGWMU010000064.1 GCA_028873095.1 Pseudomonadota bacterium
GAGCAGGGGCTTCTTCAGACATTTCTTGGATGGCACAAACAGCATGGCTACCGATCTTGATTACATCGAATATCTCGCGGACCAAATCGCCATCGGCGACAGGCTGACGCACAAGAAGATGTTCGGTGAGTACGCCCTGTACGTTGACGGTAAAGTCGTCGCATTTGCCTGCGACAACAGCCTCTTCATCAAGCCATCCAGCGCCGCCGCAGCCCTTGCGCCCGATCTTCCGCAGCGGCCACCCTATCCTGGCGCCAAGGACTACCCCGTTGCCGACGAACTACTCGACGACTCGGACAGCCTACGGCGATTGATCCTTGCGACAGCCTTGCTCATGTTGCCGCCCAAGCCAAAGCAGCCTGCCAGATCAAAGGGCAGCCGCCGGAAATGACCGGGCGTAATCCAATAATTCTCGTCCAGGCGAACGCCGTACCGGCGCCGCTTGACTCCAGCGTCGGGCGTCACCCGTGAAACATCGGCTGCCAACAATTCTGCCTGGACTTGCCTCCGCACCGGTAACATACGTAGCCTGGAGTCCCGCCACTCGTTGCAAAACTCATCGCGCAAGATCGACGGAAGTTTTTCTACAACCATGCCAGGCCCTTACAAGGAGAGTTCGTACATGTGGAAGCATCTAGCTGTTGTGGTTCTTTCTATGGCAATGATTGCCGGTTGTGCCGCCGTGGCCACCCAGGAAGCCTCGGTTCGTATTGACTCTTCCAGTCCGCAAGCGGCAGAAGCCTCGTACGAAACCATGATGAAGGGGCGCTCGGAAGCCGACCGACAGAAGCTCGCCCTCGCCGTCCTCATGATCAACATGCAAGGAGCGAAGAGCGCCTACGACGTAGTGAACAACCCTGATCTGCAATCGCCGTCTATCGCCCGCATCCGGGAGAAGGTCGCCGGCATGACCGCAGAACAGATCATTGAATTGGCGGCAAAGAATCCATCGGTTCACATGGAGGCTACGGGCAAGCAAGGCCTAACGTCCCCGTAAGAGATTTCCCGTCAACACCGCCCGCTTGGTGTTCTTGCCTTGAGCTTTCAGGCTTTCGCTGGTCATCGTGTCGTCCGCTTTTCTGCGTCGTGCGTGCCAGTGCTGCGCGGTGTTGATTGTTGCCAGACTGCCTTTCCGTAAACGGTCTTGTTGCATCTATGCTGCCGCCGCACTTGTTCGCGCGGAGGTCTTGCAGCAAGATCGGCGGAGGTCTTTCTGCAGCCTCATTTGGGCCTTCGGCAGGAGAGTGAAGTGTCGAATTCGAAGAATGCAAAGTGCAGCGGCTATCTCCTCATCGCGGCTGGTTGCGTGTTTTTCTTCGCCGCATACTTTGGCAAGCAGGCTGCCTTTTTCGGTATTGGCGCAGTTTTCATCACCATGGGCGCTTCCCATGTGGCTCGGGCCAAGCGTGCTTAGGGAATGCCGCCATCCCGGCGACTCGGCGACCTCCTGAACGCACTGGATGATCAGCATTCGCTGTTGAAAGTCTCTTCCGGCTTTCGCCGGAATGACGAGCAGAACCTTTTCAGACGTTCCTCCGCTTCACATGCGCGCATCCCGGCTTCGCGCCCTCCGCAAGATACTGCCCGTCAACAGCACCCGCGTGACGCTCTTGCCTTGAGCTTTCAGGCTTTCGCTGGTCCTGGCGTCGTCCTCTTTTGTTGCGCCGTGCGTGCCGGCGCCGTGCGGTGCTGAACGTCGCCCGTCCGCCTGTCCGCGAGCGGTCTTGTTGCCCGCAAAAAACAGGCCCGCACATGGCGGGCCTGTTTTTTGCGGCAGGGCATTCCGGCCCCGCTTGCCGGGGTCCCGCCTATTTCCTCGGGCTTTCCTGCAGGCCGCGGTCCTTCAGCATCGGCTTGATGCTCGGCGCATGGCCGCGCCAGTCCTTGTACATCGTGGCCAGGTCTTCGGAATTGCCGCGCGAGAGCACCATCGCGCGGAAGCGGTCGCCGTTCTCGCGGGTCAGGCCGCCGTGTTCCTTGAACCATTCGAAGCCATCGTCGGCCAGCATCTCGGTCCACAGGTAGGCGTAGTAGCCGGCCGCATAACCGTTGCCCCAGATGTGCTGGAAATAGCTGGAGCGGTAGCGCGGCGGCACGTAGGGAAGGTCGATCTTGTCCTGCTTCAGTGCGGCCGTCTCGAACTGGTCGGCGTCCTGCAGCGGCGCATCCGCACCGAGCGTGTGCCAGTTCATGTCGAGCAGTGCGGCAGCGGTCAGCTCAGTCATGTCGTAGCCCTTGTTGAAGTCGCGGGCCTTCTTGATCTTGTCGACCAGCGCCTCCGGCATCGGCTCCCCGGTCTTGTAGTTCTTCGCGTAATGCGCGAAGACCTTCGGGTCGCTAGCCCAGTGCTCGTTGAACTGGGACGGGAATTCGACGAAGTCGCGCGCCGTGTTGGTGCCGGACAGGGTCGGGTATTGCTCGTCGGACAGCATGCCGTGCAGCGCATGGCCGAACTCGTGGAACATGGTGACCACGTCGTCGAACGACAGCAGCGCCGGCTGGCCGGCCGCCGGCTTGGTGAAGTTGGCGACGTTGTAGATCACCGGCTTGGTGCCGAGCAGCCGGGACTGGCCGACCAGGTTGTCCATCCACGCGCCGCCGCCCTTGTTGTCGCGCTTGAAGTAGTCGGCGTAGAACAGCGCCAGCGGCTTGCCGTCCTTGTCGAACACCTCGAACACGCGCACGTCCGGCTGGTACACCGGGATGTCCTTGCGCTCCTTGAAGGTCAGCCCGTAGAGCTGGTTGGCCGCGTAGAACACGCCGTTCTGCAGCACGTTGTTCAGCTCGAAGTACGGCTTGATCTGGCTTTCGTCCAGGTCGTACCGGGCCTTGCGCACCTGCTCGGCGTAGTAGTCCCAGTCCCACGGCTGCAGCGTGAACGTGGGCTGCTTCAGCGCCTTCTGGTCCTTGTCGATCTGCGCCTGGATGTCCTTCGCCTCATGCTCCGCACGGGCGGTGGCGGCCGGCACCAGCTGCTGCATGAACTTGATGGCCGTGGCCGGCGTCCTGGCCATCTGGTCGTCCAGCTTCCATGCCGCGTAGTTCGGGAAGCCGAGCAGCTTGGCCTGCTCGGCGCGAATCTGCGCGAGCCGCTCGATGATCTTGCGGGTGTCGTTGGCATCGCCCTTCTCGGCGCGGTTCCAGGAAGCCTCGAACAGCGCCTTGCGGGTGGCGCGATCCTTCAGATCCCGCAATTCCGGCTGCTGCGTGGTGTTCTGCAGCACCAGCACGTACTTGCCGGACAGCCCGCGTTCCTTGGCGGACTGCGCGGCAGCGTCGATCTGCGCATCGGACAGGCCGGCCAGCTTGGCCTTGTCGTCCACCACCAGCGCGGCGTCCTTGGTCGCGGCCAGCAGCCGATTGGTGAACTTCGTGCTGAGCGTGGACTCCTCCTCGTTCAAGGCCTTCAGCTTGGCCTTGTCGGCGGCGGAGAGTTTCGCGCCCGCATGCACGAAGTTCTTGTAGACCACCTCGACCAGGCGCTGCGACTCGGGATCGAGCTTGAGCGTGTCGCGCTGGTTGTAGACCGCCTCGACGCGCTGGAACAGCTTGTCGTTGAGATAGATCGCGTCGCTGTGCGCGGCCAGCCGGGGCGCCTCCTCCTGCTGCACCTTCTGCAATGCGGGGTCGGTGTTGGCGCTGGTGACCGCGCCAAACACCATGAGCACGCGATTCAGCATGGCGCCGGATTTCTCCATCGCCACATAGGTGTTCTCGAAGGTCGGCGCGGCCGGGTTGTCGGCGATCTTCTGGATCTGGGCCAGTTGCCGTTTCATGCCCTGCTCGATCGCCGGCTGGTAATCGGCATCCGTGATCTTGTCGAACGGCGGCGCCTGGAACGGCAGCGTGCTGGCGCTGAAGAACGGGTTGCTGGTCATGGCGTTGGCGGCCGGTGAGGCACTGCCGGCGGCGGCCACCGTGGCGGCCTTCGCGGGTGCTGGAGTGGTGGTGCCGCCGGGCTGCTGCGAACAGGCGGCCAGGGCGATCGTGGTGGCGACGACAATCATGCGCAGACGAAGCATCTGGTTTCCCCAAGTGGTGTGTCCGTTGCCGGACATGGTCAGGAGCCTGTCGGACTTTGGTGGTCGAGGCGAGAATTCGGCTGTGCGAGGACGGATTTCTGACGCTTCGCCGGCCCATAGTGGTGCTATGGGCCAAGAAGCGGCGGGAATCTGGACCGCACAGACGGATTCGCAGCCCGGCCAACCAAAGTCCGACAGGTTCCTAAGTCTGAGCGGCCGACTGTACCCACACCCCGGCTGTTTTTCCAAGTGCGCAAAGACACCATGCCGCCTCGGCGGTCCGGCCGCGCAAGGCCCGACGGCTGCCGGCGGCGGTCAGCCCAGGGCCGCCACCGCGGCCTCCAGCCGCCGCGCCGCCTGCGCCGGCGCCGGTCCATGCGGCAGCACGCCCAGGCAGGGTGCCGGCATCAACTCGCGCAGGGTCGCCAGATTCTCTTCCAGCGCAAGCATGGCCGGATCGATGCCATTGCCGATCCAGCCCAGCAGCCGGCAACCATCGGCCTCGATCGCCCGCGCGCTGAGCAGGGCATGGTTGAGACACCCCAGCCGCAAGCCGACCACCAGGATCACCGGCAGCTGCCATTGCCGGGCGATATCCGCCGCGAACAACCCGGGCGCCAGCGGCACCAGCCAGCCGCCCACGCCTTCGACCACCACCGGGGAATGCATTTGCGACAACCGGTCGAACGCCGCGCGCATGGGCGCCAGCGATATCTCCACCCGGTCGTGCGCGGCCGCGAGGTGCGGCGACAACGGCTCGCGCAAGGCCACCGGATTGATCAACGGATACGGCAGCCGGCCGCTGCCGGCCGCCTGCAGCGCCAGCGCATCGTCGTTGCGCAGACCCTGCGCGGTCGGCACGCAGCCGCTGGCGACCGGCTTCATGCCGCATGCCGCATGCCCGGCGGCGCGCAAGGCATGCAGCAGCGCGCAAGCGGCATGCGTCTTGCCGATGCCGGTATCGGTGCCGGCGATGAACACGGCCCCGCTCATGCCGGACGACCGCGCAGGCCCATCGAAAGATCGCGTCGCAAGGGAATCTCCACGCTGGTCCGGGTCGACGATCGCGCCCGGATGACCCGGCGCATAATAGGTTTTTTCAGCCGGGGCCACCGCATGTTCGACCTGAAGCCGCTCGTTCACGCCAGCAAACGCGAACATTACGACGAACTGCAGCGACAGGCCCGCGGCCTGCTCGCCGGCGAGCGCGACCTGGTCGCGAACGCGGCGAATTTCGGCGCGCTGGTCTATCACAGCCTGCCCGAGCTGAACTGGGCCGGCTTCTATCTTTTCGACGGCAACGAACTGGTGGTCGGCCCGTTCCAGGGCAAGCCGGCATGCATCCGCATCGCACTGGGCCGCGGCGTCTGCGGTACCGCCGCGCAGACGCGGGAAACCCAGCTGGTGCGCGACGTGAACGCCTTCGCCGGACACATCGCCTGCGACGCCGCCTCGCAATCGGAAATCGTGGTGCCGCTGATCCGCCCCGACGGCAGCCTGCTCGGCGTGTGGGACGTGGACAGCCCGATCATCGACCGCTTCGACGAAGACGACCGCGCCGGCATGCAGGCGCTGTGCGCGGTGTTCATGGAAGCGGTGCGCGGCTGATCGCTTCCCGCGATTCCCCGCAGGAACGCACCCTGTGCGCGAATGCTCTTGCCCGGAAGCCGACAAAAAGCATCGCGCACAGGGTGCGCCTACGGTTCGCGCGGCCGGCCGAGCAGCGCCATCACCACCTCGCGCGCCTCCTGCGTCCCGGTGCCGGCGGATGAGGAAAAGATCTGCGCGGTGGCGTGCAGTCCCTCGGCGGCGAACTGCTTGCGCATGGCGGCCAGGGCCTGCGTGGCCTGGCCGCGCGAAAGCTTGTCGGCCTTGGTCAGCAGCAAGTGGCAGGGCAGCCGGGTGGCGGCGCAGAACTGCAGCATCGTGCGGTCGAAGTCCTTCAGCGGATGCCGGATATCGACGATCAGGATCAGCCCGCGCAGGCTGCGCCGCTGATGCAGGTAGGCGTCGATCTCCAGCTTCCAGTGCTCGCGCATCTCCAGCGGCACCTTGGCGTAGCCATAGCCGGGCAGGTCGATCAGGCGCAGGTCCAGCGCCGGCTCGCCGTCGAGCCGCGCGGACGGCGGCAGGCTGAAGGCGACCATCTGCTGGGTGCGCCCAGGCGTCTTGGACGTGCGCGCCAGCCCCTTGTGGCCGGTCAGCGCATTCAACGCGCTGGACTTGCCGGCATTGGAGCGCCCGGCGAACGCCACTTCGGCGCCCTGGTCGGCGGGAAGCTGGCTGACGCGATGGGCGGCGAGCACGAATTGCGCGCCTTGCAAGAGTCTGCTCATGATCTCCAGATAACCCGCGTTGTCGTTGAGTGGCGGCCGGTTTGACCAAGGTGCGGTGGCACGAGGATAATCGTGCGGTTTCTGCCTGCTGCAGGCCTGACGGCTGCAATCCACGGCAGTGTCGGCAAGTCCTTACAGGAGGCAAGTGTATGAGTTTTCGGCCCGCTGGTTTTCGGCTCGCTGTTGTGATGTCCGCCCAGGTCCTCGTGTTTGCACTCTCCGCCACGGCGGCAATGGCGCAAGACACCCAGCAGAAGTCCGCCACGCCTGTCGCGGCCGCCTCGGCGGCACCCCCGGCGGTTGCCGCCAGCACGGCGCCGAAGCCTGTCGCGCCCGCCACCGCCCCGGTCGCCGAGGTCGCGGTCAAGCCGGGCGATGCCGCGGCCGGCCAGACCAAGGCGGCGGTCTGCGGCGCTTGCCACGGCATCGACGGCAATTCCGCCCTGGCGCAGTTTCCGAAGCTCGCCGGCCAGAGCGAAGACTACATCGTGCGCCAGCTGAACAACTTCAAGTCCGGCAAGCGGCAGAACCCGATCATGCTGGGCATGGCCACACCGCTGTCCGAACAGGACATGCACGACATCGGCGCCTACTTCGCCAGCAAGGCCTCGCAGCCCGGCATCGCCGACCAGGCGCTGGTGTCGCGCGGCGAAAAGCTGTTCCGCACGGGCGATGTCGCCAGCGGCGTTCCCGCCTGCATGGCCTGCCACAGCATCGATGGCCGCGGCAATCCGGGTGCGGCGTATCCGCAACTCGCCGGCCAGCACGCCCAGTACATCGAAGCCACGCTGAAATCCTGGCATGACGGAACCACCTGGGGCAAAGATGCGCAGGCCCAGATCATGCCGTCGATCGCCAGCAAGCTCGATGCCGGCGACATCGCCGCGCTGGCCAGCTACATCGAAGGCTTGCACGGCACCGATGCCGGCCCCGCAGCCGCCGCACCCTGACCGTCAATGCGCCGGCCGTGCCGGTCGGCGCAGCCTGTCCCGTGCCTCTCCGCCCAAGGTATCTTCCATGTTGAAGCGTCTGCCGATTCTTTGCGCCGCCCTGCTCGCACTTGCCGCCTGCAGCCATGCCAGCGACAACACCAGCGCAACGCCAACAGTCACGCCCTCGAGCAGCGCCACGGCAACGGCAGCCACCAGCGCTGCCGCTGCGGCAACCCCGGCATCGACCGCCGCTCCGGCCGCCGCCGCCAGCGCCGCCCCCGCCGCCAGCAGCACGGCCGGAACGGCATCGGCCCAGGCGCCGGCCGCCGCACCGGCAGCCCCCTTCGTCGACAACGGCAAGTGGGTCGCCGGCAAGAACTACTTCGTGATCGATCCCGCGCAGCCGACCACCCACCCGGGCAAGATCGAGGTCACCGAGGTGTTCTCCTACGGCTGCCCGGCCTGCAACGAGTTCCACACCACGGTCGACCGCATCGCGCGCGGCCTGCCGGCCAATGCGGTGATGAACTACCTGCCGGCGTCGTTCCGCCCGGACGAAAACTGGCCGATGTATCAGCGCGCGTTCTACGCCGCGCAGGCGCTGGGCGTGGCCGGCAAGGCCCACGACGCGATGTTCGATGCCGTCTGGAAAAGTGGCGAACTGGGCACCGACGATCTCTCCACCGGCAAGCTCAAGCCGCATGAGGCATGGCCGACGATCAACGACGTGGCGAAGTTCTACGCCAAGTACGGCGTCGATCCGAAGCAGTTCGTCGCGGTCGCCAATTCCTTCAGCGTCAACACCAAGATGAAGCGCGCCGACGAACTGGTCAAAGCCTACGGCGTCCCCGGCACCCCGACCATGGTCATCGACGGCAAGTATCGCTTCGACCCGATCTCGGCCGGCGGCTATGCGCAAGCGATCGAGCTGACCCAGTGGCTGGTGGCCAAGGAAGCCGCCGGCAAGTAGGCCCGTTTCCCGGCCGGCGCTGCGGCACCCCCGTTGCCGGCCGTCCTCCATGCGAAGAGAGTCTCCGATGCCCAAGCGAATCGCCCGCCTGCACATGTTCGCCCTGCTGCTGGGCGGCCTGGTGCTGACCAGCGCCTGCAGCGCGCAGCCCGGCACCGTGGCGCCCTACACCGACGGCGTCGAATACGTGACCCTGCCCGGCCCGCACCAGCGCTACAGCAGCGAGGGCAAGGTCGAAGTGGTCGAGGTCTTTTCCTACGGCTGCATCCACTGCGCGCATTTCGCGCCGATCGCCGAGCAGTTGCGCAAGGAACTGCCGCCCGGGGTGAAGTTCAAGCTGATGCCGGCGCCGTTCAGCGACGCCTGGCTGCCGTTTGCGCGCGCCTATTGCGCAGCCCGGCAACTGGGCGTGGTCAAGCGCACCCACCTGGCCCTGTTCCGCGCCAAGTTCGATCAGCACTACCCGATCAACACGCTGGGCGAACTGGCCGATTTCTACGCCCGCGAAGGCGTCAACCGGGCCGACTTCATGCGCGCCGCGACCTCGGCGGCAACGACCGCAAAGTTGAAGAACGACCTCGCGCTGATCCAGAAGTGGCAAGTGGACGGCACCCCGACCCTGGTGATCGACGGCAAGTACCGCGTTGCCACCGTGCGCACACAGGAAGAAATGGCCGCGGTGGCGCTGTGGCTGGCCAAGCGCGAGCTGCACGGCAAGTAAGGCGTCGCGGCGGGCACGCCGTTCACGCCGGATGGATCATGCTTGCCGCAAGCATGCGGCCGGTGGCCCGACGTCCGTGGCCGGCCGAACCCTCTTTCCGCATTAGTGTGTTGCGATGACCCGCGCCGCAAGTCCCCAAGCCGCACCCGCCGAGCGCCGCCTGCGCCTGCTGAGCTGCAACATCCTGGCCGGCGCCAGCGTGAAGCGCTACAGCGAGTACGTCACCCGCAGCCTCGAAGCGGTGCTGCCCGGCCGCAACAAGCTGGACAACCTCGACCGGCTCGCCGAGGTGCTGCCGCAGTTCGACCTGATCGGCTTGCAGGAAGCCGATGCCGGCAGCCTGCGCTCGGGCTTTCTGAACCAGACCCGCTACCTCGCCGAAACCTCCGGCATGCCGTTCTGGAGCCATCAGCCGAACCGGCCGATGGCACGCCTGGCGCATTCGGCCAACGGCATGATCAGCCGGCTGGAACCGTACTCGGTGCTGGATTACCCGCTGCCCAGCCGCATCCCCGGCCGCGGCGCGCTGCTGGCGCAGTTCGGCGAAGGCGACAACGCGCTGGCGGTGATGATCGCGCACCTGTCGCTGAGCGCACCGGCACGCACGCGCCAGCTCGGCTTCATCGCCGAACTGCTGCAGGATTTCCCGCACGCGGTGCTGATGGGCGACCTGAACAGCGAACCGGGCAGCGCCGAGATGCGCCACCTGTTCGCCAAATGCAGCCTGCAGCCGCCGGCCCAGTCGACGCCGACCTTTCCCAGCTGGAAACCGCGACGTGCGCTGGACCATATCCTGATCTCGCCGGCGATCCGGCTGGACAAGATGTGGACGCTGCCGCAGGCCTTCTCCGACCACCTGCCGCTGGCCGCCGAAATCCGCCTGCCGGCGCATGTCGCCGGTCCCGTGCGAGGCCGCCGATGATGCGGGCCGGCGGCTGGCGGCTGGCACGCCCCTGGCTGTTGCTGCTGGCCGTCGGGCTTGCCGCGGCATGGCTGCGTTACGGCCTGATCGAGTCCCGCGCGATGGGCCAACTGTGCAGCGGCGTCCGCAGGCCGTCGTGGTGCAGCGGGCGGCAGCTGCTGGTACTGGGGTTTCTGCACGACGTCTACGGCGACCTCGCGCTGGCGGCGGCGGCGTGGGCGCTCGTGTGGAAGCGGCCGTGGACGGCGTGCCTGGCCGCCGCACTGGGCGTCTTCGCGCTGGAGCTGTACTGCTTCCAGGCCGGTGCGCTGGCCTTGCTGATCGGCTGCCTAAGCCTGCTGCGATGGCAGGCGCAGGCGCTGCCGCGCCTGCCACCAACCGACCAGCACCGGCAGCGCGAGCAGCAGGTTCAATCCCAGCCATAACCACGCCACCGGCGTCAGTCCGGCTTCCTGGACGACCACGACCGCCGCCAGCAGCGGCAGCCACGCGGCGAGGAAGCGCTCCTCCGGCGTCGGCATCGCCGCCTCGCGCCATTCGGACAACCAGCCGACGAGGGCGTAGCCGGCGCACGGCAGCTCGAACAGGCCGAGCGGAAAATCCCGGTAGCGACCGTCGAACACCAGCAGCAAACCGTAATACGCCAGGGCGAACAGCCAGCCCAGCCGCAGCCAGCCGGGCGGGCCGGGCGGTCGCGCCACGCCGGCCAGCCGCGCGGCAATCCAGCGCGCCAGCAGCAACGCCGTCGCCAGCGCCAGCACGCAGGCACTCGCCGACACCGTCCATTCCCACGCATCGCGGCACGCGAACAGCATCTGCCGCCATTGCCACGCCAGCGCACAGCCCGCGGCCAGTCCGGCCAGGCCCAGCGCCGCCCAGCCGCGCCAGCCGCACCAGCGGCGGCGCCGCGAGCCGGCCAGCGCGAACCCCGCCGCAGCGGCCGCGCCAGCCAGCCAGCCGGCCCACCAGAGCGGCTCCTCGACCACCGGCCCCTGCATCGCGAACTTCGGGTGGGCGTGCGCGTCGAAAATGCCCCAGTAGCCGCCGGCGGTGCCTTCCTGCGCACGCTTCCACGGCTGGTCGAAGGCCTCGATCACGTTGTACGGCATGTGCACGGTCGCGGCGTAACGCAGGAACTCGCGCAGATAGCGCGCCTCATTGACCACGCTGGCGCTGGCCACCTGGCGCGGTCGCCCGGCGCTGGGCCAGCCGGTTTCGCCGATCATCACGCGGCGCCCGGGGAACGCCCGCCGCACCCTGGCGTAGACCGACGCCACATGCCGCACCGCGCGCTCCGGCGAGACCGGATGATCCTCCCAGTACGGCAGGATATGGATGGTGAGGTAGTCGACCGAGTCGGCCAGTTCGGGATGACGCAGCCAGAACTCCCACACATCGGCGTAGCTCACCGGCTCGCTGACCGCGCTGCGCACCTGCCGCAGATAGCCGGCCAGCGCCGCCGACGACAATTCGCCGCGCAGCAGTACCTCGTTGCCGACGATCACGCCGCGCACGACCTGCGGATACTTGCGCGCGGCGGCGATACCCAGCCGGATCTGCTGCGCGTTCGCGGTCTTGTCGCGGTCCAGCCAGATCCCCAGCAAAACCTTCATGCCGTAGCGGCCGGCGATTGCCGGCACCGCACCGAGACCCTGCCCCTGCGAATAGGTGCGCACGCAATCGAAGCGCTGCGACAGTGCGCGCAGGTCGGCGTCGATGCGCGCGGGGGCGATGAAGGCGTGCGGATCGAGCGGCGACTCGCCCTGCAGGCGGAATGGCGCATACGACACGCAGGCTATGCGTGCCGACGGTGCGTCCGGCAACGCCACCGGCCGACCGACCGCCCACCACCAGCCGGCCCCGGCCAGCGCCAGCAGCACCAGCAAAAGCCACGCGACCCCGTGCCGGCGAGAGGTGGGCGAAACTGCTGACGGCATGCCGATCCGGTCGCTGTCGAAGAGTAGGCACGGCAGTCTAGCAGGCGTGCCGATGCCCGATCCGCATGGTCGCGGCCGACCCATGGCCATGGACTACACTGCCGCCAGATTCACCGCCGGATCATCCATGCCTGCCCCTGCCCTGCCGCGACACATCCGCCTGCTTCCGCTGCTGCTGGCGACCGGCTGGCTGCTGGCCGCGACAGCGCAGGCCGCCACGCCTTCCGCCGCCCGGCGTGCGGCGTTCAAGCAGGCCTACGCTGCCGCGCAGCAGGGCGGCAATGGCTGGCGCCGGCTGGCCGCAGGCCTTCGCCACTATCCGCTGTACCCGTATCTGCCGGCGGCGGCGCTGGAACATGACATCGGGCGGATCGATCTGGCCACGGTGACGGCGTACCTGCAGCGGTACCCGGACTGGATCCCGGCCGACGATCTGCGCCGCCACTTCCTGCTGGAACTGGCGCGCCGCCAGGACTGGAAGGACTTCCCGGTACTGTACCGACCCGGTCTCGGCGACACGCTCGCCTGCGATGCGCTGCAGGCGCGATTGGCGCGGGGCGGCACGCTGGATTTCGACACGGATCTGGCCTCCCTGTGGCGCCGGCCCAGCCTGCCCGATGCCTGTGCCCCGGTGTTGCACGCGGCCCATGCGCAAGGCCTGCTGACCGACGGCCGGCTATGGTCGCGCATCGACCGCGCCGCCGGCGCCGGCAAGGCCGGCACCATCGCCAGCCTCGCCGGCTGGCTGCCGCCGGACGAGCGCACCGCCGCGCAGCAGCTGGTGCTGGCGCTGCGCGATCCGGCCGCCGCCGTGGCCGCCGCCAAGGGCTGGCCCGATGGCCCGCGCCAGCGGCAAGCCCTCGCGCTGGCGCTGCCCCGGCTGGCGCGGCGGCAGTCCGACGATGCCGAGGCGGCGTGGCGGCGACTGCAGTCGCGGTTCACGTTCGACCAGGCGCAGCGCGACCGCATCCTGTCGGCGATTGCGTTGTTCCGCGCCACCGATTTCAAGGACGATGCGCTGGCGCGGCTGATCGCGCTGCCCGCCGCCGCGCAAACCGGCGCCACCCGGGAATGGCGCGCGCGCGTGGCGCTGGCGCGGCAGGACTGGCCCGCGGTGCTGGCCGCGATCGAGGCGCTGCCCGCCACCCGCCGGCAGGACGGCGAGTGGCGCTATTTCCGTGCCCGCGCGCTGGCCGCGCTGGGCCGTCGCGACGAGGCGCGGCGGCAGTTCGCCATGTTGGCGCGCGACCCCACCTTCTTCGGCTTTCTCGCCGCCGACCGGCTCGATCGGCCGTATGCGATCTGCCCGCTGCAACTGGCCGACGGCCCGCGGCACGAGCAGGCCCTGCTGGGCCGGCCCGGCCTGCGGCGCGCCTTCGAACTGTACGCGG
Organism: Pseudomonadota bacterium; assembly: GCA_028873095.1. Taxonomy (GTDB): domain Bacteria; phylum Pseudomonadota; class Gammaproteobacteria; order Xanthomonadales; family Rhodanobacteraceae; genus Rhodanobacter. Next base: position 13,232 of record JAGWMU010000064.1, read on the forward strand.
TCGATCTGCCGGTACTGGCCCGGCGCGAATGGGCGCGGGCGCTGCAGGATGCCGATCCGGCCACGTTGCGGCTGGCTGCCGATCTGGCCAACCGCCGCGGCTGGTACGACCGCGCCGTGTTCACGCTGACCGATGGCGAGGCCTTGCGACTGTACGACCTGCGTTTCCCGCTGGCCGGCCGGATCGGCCTGGTGGCGCAGGCCGAGCAGGCCGGCATCGACCCGGCCTGGGCCTACGGCATCCTGCGTGCCGAAAGCGCCTGGATGAACGATGCGCACTCCGCCGCCGATGCGCGCGGCCTGATGCAACTGGTGCCCGCAACCGCCGCGCTGGTGGCCCGGCGCAACGGCCTGGACTGGAACGGCGGCGACACGCTGTACGACCCGACGGTCAACATCGCACTGGGTACGCGCTACCTGGCGCAGATGGCCGCACGCTTCAACGGCGCGCCATGGCTGGCCAGCGCCGCCTACAACGCCGGGCCGGATCGCGTCGAGCAATGGCTGGCCGCGCGCGGCACCCTGGCGCCGGACCTGTTCATCGCCACCATCCCGTTCAAGGAAACCCGCGAGTACGTGGCGCGGGTGATGGCCTTCAGCGTGATCTACGACTGGCGCCTCTACGGCAAGGCGGTGCCCATGGCCAGCCGCATGAACGCGGTCGGCCGACCGTACGCACTGCCCAACGCATCGACCGGGCGCAAGTCGATCGTCTGCCCGGCGAGCATGACGGCCGGCGCAGCGGCCACCCCGGCGGCGGCATTGCCGCACCCTGCATCCGAAACCCGCAAGGACTGATCCCATGGCCGCGCAGCAACTCGTCATTCTCGGCGGCACCGGCTTCGTCGGCAGCCATCTGGTACCGCGGCTGGCGGCCGACGGCCATCGCATCGCGCTGCTCAGCCGCAACCGCGAGCAGCATCGCGCGCTCGGCGTGCTGCCCGGGGTCGAGGTGCGCAGCGCCGACGTCTACGACGACGAAGTGCTGCGCCGGGCGTTCGCGGGCGCCGACGCGGTGATCAACCTGATCGGCATCCTCAATCCGCAAGGTCGCCACACCTTCCAGCGCACGCACGTGGAACTGGCCCGGCGCGTGATCGCCGCCTGTCACGCCAGCGGGGTCGGCCGCCTGCACCAGATGAGTTCGTTGAAGGCCGGCCAGGGGGCGTCGCACTACCTCAGGACCCGCGGTGAGGCGGAGGCCCTGGTCAAGGCATCCGCGCTGCTCTGGACGATCTACCAGCCCAGCGTGATCTTCGGCGCGGGCGACGGCCTGGTCGGGCGCTTCGCCGCGCTGCTGCGGCGCATGCCGATGCTGCCGCTGGCGCGGGCCGGCGCGCGGATGGCGCCCACCTTCGTCGGCGACGTGGCCGAGGCGATCGCCCGCTGTGTCGGCAGCGACGAACTCGGCCTGCGGCGCAGCTTCGAGCTGTACGGACCGGAAGAATTCAGCCTCGGCGAAATCGTGCGCCGGATCCGCGATACGGCCGGCCTGCGCACGCCGATCGTCCCGCTGCCGGACGGCCTCGGCCGGCTGCAGGCGCGGGTCGCCGGCCTGCTGCCGGGCAAACCCTTCTCGCTGGACAATTTCCGTTCCCTGGGCACCGACTCGGTCGGCACGACCGACGGCTACGCCGCGCTCGGCATCGTGCCGCAACCGTTCTCCGCGTGGCTGCCGCGCCTGCTCGGCGGCTCGCCGCAGCGGCGGCGGCTGGACGCGGCGCGCGCGGCGCGGCGCTGACGGCGACGGCG
>JAGWMU010000065.1 GCA_028873095.1 Pseudomonadota bacterium
TCCTGGCTGGCCACGCAGCCGCCGACGCCGATCAGCACCGGCTTGCCGTCCTGCTTGTGCTGCTTCCAGCGGCCGAGCTGGCTGAACACCTTCTCCTGCGCCTTCTCGCGGATCGAGCAGGTGTTGATCAGGATCACGTCCGCCTCGGACTCGTCCTGGGTCAGCTCCATGCCGTGCGACGCCTTCAGCACGTCGGCCATCTTGGCCGAGTCGTACTCGTTCATCTGGCAGCCGTGGGTCTTGATGAAGAGCTTGGCGGGGGCAGGCTTGGTAGGGGCAGGTTTGCCGCTCATGCAGGGGATACCGTGGTTCGTGAGACCGGAAGTGCGACCCGCCGGACCGTGCAGTTTACCCTTGCGGCAGTCCGCTCACCAGTCGATCGGCGCGGCAGATCAAGCACTTGCGGGCCGCGCTGTCCCGTAGAGCGCCCCCCGGTGCGCGATGCCCCCGCACCCGTAGGAGCGCACCCTGTGCGCGAATGCTTTTGCCACCTCACCGCAAAAACATTCGCGCACAGGGTGCGCTCCTACGGGAGTTGGCCGGGACGCGGCGCGGCGCCGGGAGCGGCCGCCGCGTACTTGGCGCTGGCCGCCGTTTGGCGGCACACTGCGCCCCATGTACGGCGCCGCAAGCCATGGGGGAAGCGTCGGTCGCGCTGCAGGAGGCTTCCCGACACGTTCGATCCGGTCCCGGGTCGCGATCTTCTGCGTGCTCCTGGCGGGATCGTGCTGGCTGTCGGCGGCGCGTGCCGGCACGCTGTATCACTGCACCGGCGCGCATGGCGAGGCCGTGTACAGCAACAGCGTGGCGGGTTATCGCGGCTGCAGGAAAATCAGCAGCTACAAGGTGGCGGTGCCACGCCGCCGGGCGCCGCCGCGGCCCGCATCGCTGACGCGGGTGACCGCTGCGGTCGCCACCACGGCCCGCAGTCTGGCGGCGGCCGATGCCGGGCCGGCCTCGCTGGCGGGCGTGCGGGGAACGGTCTCGACCGGCGCGCATGCGCTCGGCAGCGAACGGGTGCGGCACGCGGCACTGGCCGGCGTGCAGGGTTCCGATCAGACCAGTGCCCGAGCGCTGCCGGCACCCGCGACGGAAGCTTTCCCGGCCGGCTGGAGTTATCGCGAATCGCGGGCAGCGGCACCGCTCGCGGCAGCCGGTCCGCCGGGCAGTCGCGTGCTGCGGGGGGCGGTCTACCGGGTCGTGCAGCCCGACGGCAGCGTGGAGTACACCAATGTGCACCCGGTCGGCGGTCGCGGTCGCGCCATCACCATGCTGTTCAGCTATATCGCGACTTGCGTCGCCTGCGATCTGCATTCGCCGATCCACTGGGGCAGCGTGCCGCTCCATCTCACGGCCTATGCCGGCGCGATTCGTGCGGCCAGTGTCGAATACGGGGTCGACGAGGCGTTCCTGCGGGCGATCATCCACGCCGAGAGCGCATTCAACCCGCGTGCGATGTCGCTCAAGGGCGCCCAGGGGCTGATGCAGTTGATGCCGGCCACGGCCAGCGACATGGGTGTGCTGGACGCGTTCGACACCGACCAGAACATCCGCGGCGGCGCACGCTATCTGGGCCTCCTGCTGAGCGATTTCCACGGCAACGAAAAGCTGGCCGCCGCGGCTTACAACGCCGGTCCCGCGGCGGTGCAGCGTTACAGCGGGGTGCCGCCGTACGCCGAAACCCGGGTGTATGTGGAACGCGTGGAAATCCTGCGCAAGCGTTATGGCGAGGCCATCCAGCGATCGCTGGCGGCACGCGGGTCCGGTTGACCGGTTCTCCGGCCGTGCGCAGGAGCGCGCCGGCGCGCTAGTCGTTCAAGCCGGAGCTGGCGTTCATCGGCGGCCGCTGCACCACCTGGACCTGGACGTGGAACGGAACCCCGTTGCGCAGCCCGGAAACCTCCACCGTGCTGCCGGGCTTGAGCGAGGCTTCGTGCCGGCGCAGGTCGGCCGGGTCCAGGATGTCGTCGGTGCCGATGCGCAACAGGATGTCGTGCGGCTGGAGGCCGGCCTGCGCCGCCGGCCCGCCCGGATAGATCGCGGTCACCTGGGCCCCGCGCGCCGCCGCCGGCAGGCCGCTGTTGGCGGGTACCGGCACGAACGCGTAATCGGCGCCGATCCAGCCACGGACCACGTGGCCGGTGGCGATGATCTGGTCCAGTACCTTCTTGGCGGTGGCGACCGGGATGGCGAAGCCGATGCCCTCGGCGCCGGCGGCCTTGCCGATCAGCAAGGTGTTGATGCCGACCAGCCGGCCCTCGGTATTGACCAGCGCGCCGCCGGAGTTGCCCAGGTTGATGGCCGCGTCGGTCTGGATGAAGTCCTCCGCGCTGGCGCTGTTCAATTGACGCCCCACGGCGCTGACGATGCCCATCGTGACAGTCTGGTTGAGCCCGAGCGGATTGCCGATCGCCAGCACCACATCGCCCGCGCGCAACGGCTGGCGATCGGCCATGTGGATCACCGGCAGGTTGCTGGCGTCGATCTTCAGTACCGCCAGATCGGTCTCCTCGTCGGCACCCACCAGCGTGGCCTTGGCGATGCGGCCGTCGTACAGCAGCACCTGGATGTCGGCGGCGTTGGCGATGACGTGATTGTTGGTCAGCACGTAACCCTGCCCCCCCGCACTGACGATGACGCCCGAGCCGAGGGTCTGCTCGCGATGCTGGTAGGTGGTCGGCATGCCGCCGAACAGCTGCTGCAGCACCGGGTTGCTGTACATGCGCAGGGCCTGTTCGGTGATGATCTTGTTGGCGTAGATGTTCACCACCGAGGGCGCCGCCGCGGCAACCGCGTCGGCATACGAGACCGGGCCGGTATCGCGGCGTACCGCCGGCGCGGAAGCCGGCGGGGGCGGCGCCGCCAGGCCGAAGCGTTCGCGCAGGCGCTCGCCGCTGCCGGGCCAGAACAGGCCGATCACGAACGCCAGCGCCAGCCCGAGGATGACGAAGCGTGCGATGAAGGCGAAGATGCCGACGGTATGTTTCATGTCGAAGTGCGGATTCCGGCGGGTCGTGGCGGTGAGTCGCGGCGGATCGACTTCGCCGGCAGGCAGCCTCGGGCAAGTCTACGCAGGAGCCTCCCGTCTGTCTGCCCGCGGCGATGGATTCGGCGGGGCGGCCGGGTCATTGCACGAAGGGGGGCGTTTGCAGCGATACCCGCAAGGTCTTGCGGTGTGCCGTTTGGTCACACCCCGGGATGCTTCCCGATGATCGGTTGCTTGCGTAGACTGTCCGGGAGTCCGTGGATTTATTGTACGGGGCCGGACCCGCCGCTACACTAACCGGATTTTTGCGGGGTTCAAAAAACCCACCATGATATTGCCAAGTACCGGAGAGCCTGATGGCGAATGAAGTCGTCGATCACGGTCGCCGTCGTTTCCTTACAGCAGCCACTGCGGTGGTTGGTGGTGTCGGAATCGTCGCTGCAGCCGTGCCCTTCCTGAAGTCGTGGGAGCCCAGCGCGCGAGCGAAGGCCGCTGGCGCGCCGGTCATGGCCGATATCAGCAAGATCGAGCTGGGCCAGAAGGTCGATTACGCCTGGCGCGGGCTGCCGGTTTTCGTGGTCAACCGGACCAAGGAGCAGCTGGCCTTGCTGCCGAGCCTGGCGCCGCGTCTGACCGATCCGGATTCGAAGGTCGACCAGCAGCCCGATTACATCAAGGGCGTGGACCGCTCGATCAAGCCCGAGTGGCTGGTGGTGATCGGCATCTGCACCCACTTGGGTTGCGTGCCTGAGTTCGTGCCGGAGATCAAGCCCGAGCCGTTCGACCCGGACTGGAAGGGTGGCTTCTTCTGCCCCTGCCACAAGTCGCGCTACGACCTTTCCGGTCGCGTGTTCAGCGGGGTGCCCGCGCCGAAGAACCTGCAGGTGCCGCCGTACCACTTCGTGGACGACACGCACATCCAGATTGGTGTGGACCCGAAGGAGGCTGGCTGATGGCTAACGTATTCACCCGCATGGGCGACTGGGTCATCGAGCGTTCGCCGGGCATGCTGCCGATGTACCGCAAGCACATGACCGAGTACTACGCACCGAAGAACTTCAATCTCTGGTACTACTTCGGGTCGCTGGCGATGCTGGTGCTGGTCAACCAGATCGTGACCGGCATCTTCCTCACCATGAACTACAACCCGAGCGCGGCCGGAGCATTCGACTCGGTCGAGTACATCATGCGTGACGTGGAGTGGGGCTGGCTGATCCGCTACATGCACTCCACCGGCGCCTCGCTGTTCTTCGTGGTGGTGTTCCTGCACATGTTCCGCGGCATGATGTACGGCTCGTTCAAGAAGCCGCGCGAGCTGGTGTGGCTGCTCGGCATGCTGATCTACCTGGCGCTGATGGCCGAGGCCTTCATGGGTTACGTGCTGCCCTGGGGCAACATGTCGTTCTGGGGCGCCAAGGTGATCATCTCGCTGTTCGGCACCATCCCGGTGATCGGCAGCACCCTGGTCCAGTGGATCATGGGCGACTACCTGCCTGCCGATGCCACGCTGAACCGCTTCTTCGCGCTGCACGTGATCGCGTTGCCGCTGGTGCTGCTGCTGCTGGTGGTGCTGCATCTGGCCGCGCTGCACGAGGTGGGTTCGAACAACCCCGACGGCGTCGAGATCAAGAAAGGGCCCAAGGGCAACCGCTGGGACGCGCTGAAGCCGGCCGATGGCATTCCCTTCCACCCCTATTACACGGTGAAGGACCTGTTCGGCGTCGGCGTGTTCCTGATGGTCGCCGCCTTCATCATCTTCTTCGCGCCGATGCTCGGCGGCTGGTTCCTCGAGCACGACAACTTCATCCGGGCGAACAACCTGGTGACGCCGGCGCTGATCAAGCCGGTGTGGTATTTCACTCCGTTCTACGCGATCGTGCGCATGTTCCCCGCGATGCTCGGCACGGCGGTGTGGGGCGTGCTGGCGATGTTCGGCTCGCTTGCGGTACTGGTCGCATTGCCATGGCTCGACGTCGGCACGGTCAAGTCGATCCGCTATCGCGGCACCGGTTACAAGGTGGCAACGGGCCTGTTCGTGCTCGCCTTCTTCGGGCTGGGCGCGGTCGGTACCGACCTCACGGCGGAACTCATCCCGAAACTGTTCGGCCATGTCGACGTGACGTTCTGGGAAAACCTGTTCGGCCGGTCGATGACGGCGATCTATTTCGGCTACTTCGTGTTTCTGTGGCTGTACACACATCTTGGCTGGGAAAAGACCAAGCCGGTTCCGGAACGGGTGACGACGCATGACTAAACGGCATTTTTCCTCGATTGTGCTGGCACTTGTCCTGCTGCTGGGCAGCATCCAGGTGGCGGCGGCGGAGGGTGGCGAACTGCCGTCGGCCGGGACCAACCTGCGCGACCAGGCGTCACTGCAGCGCGGCGCCAAGCTGTTCTTCAACTACTGCGTGGGCTGCCATTCGCTCAAGTACATGCGCTATTCGCGCATGGCCAAAGACCTTGGGCTGTCCGAGCAGGAGGTCATGCAGAACCTCGATTTCACCGGTTCGAAGTTCAACGATCCGGTGATCTCGCACATGCCTGAAGCCTCGGCGAGCAAGTGGTTCGGCAAGGCACCGCCGGATCTGTCGCTGGAAGTGCGTGCGCGCACGGCCGACTGGGTCTATGGCTACCTCAACTCGTTCTACCTGGACCCGAGCCGTCCGGTCGGCTGGAACAACACCGTGTTTCCGAATGCGTCCATGCCATTCCCGCTGTGGGAACTGCAGGGCATGCAGACCGCGGTGAAAAAGCCCGGCAGCGACGAGGTGGAGAAGCTCGAACTCTCCAAGCCCGGCAAGCTGACGCCGGCGCAATACCAGCAGGCAACCCGCGACCTGACCAATTTCCTCGAGTATGTCTCCGAGCCTGCGGCAATGCAGCGTGAGCGCTACGGCATCTGGGTGCTGCTGTTTCTTGCCGTCTACACGCTGCTGGCGTACATGCTCAAGAAGGAATACTGGAAAGACGTCCATGAATGACCCGGCACGCAACTAGTTTGCGTATCCCCGGATTGCCCGTGCCGCGCGCCAGTGGGGGGAGGGCAAGGATGGGGGCGGTCCGCTCGAATCGAAACGGGATTCGAGCCGGATCGGGAAGCCGGAGGAGCATCATCCGACCGCGGTGGCCTTGAGCCGCCGCGGTCGTCTCATCGAGGGGGGAATAGCGCATGGTCCCAAGTGCTCGCTCGCAAACGGCACTTACGCTTTACACCACGGTCGATGGCATCCAGTGTCATCGCGCACGGCTGGTGCTTGCTGCCAAAGGGGTCAGCTACGAGCGGGTGCTGGTCGATCCGGTCAAGCCTCCGATGGATTTGATCGACCTCAACCCCTATGCCAGCACGCCGACCCTGGTCGACCGCGACCTGACCTTGTTCGATACGTCGGTGGTCTGCGAATACCTGGACGAGCGCTATCCGCATCCGCCGCTGATGCCGATCGACCCGCAATCGCGTGCTCGCCTGCGGGTTGCCGCGGTGCGCATCGAAAAGGACTGGCTCAGCGAGGTGGAGGTCATCCGTGCCGGCGGCCGGGCGGCGGATGCCGCGCGGAAACGGCTGCGCGAACAGCTGCTGGCCACGCTGCCGCTGTTCAAGGCATCGAAATTCTTTCTCAACGCGGAAATGAGCCTTACCGATTGCCTGGTGGCGCCGGTGATCTGGCGACTGCCGTGGCTGGGCGTCGACCTGGGCCGTGCCGGCAAGCCGATCATCGATTACGGCGAGCGGCTGTTCAACAGCCAGGGCTTTGCGCGCAGCATGACCGACCAGGAAAACGCCATGCGGCAACTCCACGCGGCGGCGTCATGAGCAAGAACGAGCTGCCCCCGATGAATTCCAATCGCCCCTATCTCCTGCGGGCGATCTACGACTGGATCAGCGACAACAACCTGACGCCGTACGTGCTGGTCGATGCCGGGTTCCCGGGCGTGCGGGTGCCGCCGCAGGTGGTCAAGAACGGCCAGGTCGTGCTCAATCTGGCCATGCGCGCGGTGGCCAACCTGGATCTGGGCAACGAGTGGATCAGTTTCCAGGCGCGTTTTTCCGGTGTCAGCAACGCCATCCAGATTCCGGTGCAGGCGGTGTTGGCGCTGTACGCGCAGGAAAACGGCCAGGGCATGATGTTTCCGGCCGAGGAAGGCGGCGACACCCCGCCATCGCCGCCGTCCCCCGCCGCTCCCGACGATGCGCCATCGGCGTCCGATGCCGACACCGGCGGCGACAAGCCGAAGCGCGGCGCGCCGCACCTGCGCGTGGTCAAGTAGGCCGTTGCAGCCCGCCGTCCGCGGGCCGCGCTGAACGGGCCGGTCGGCGCAGCGCTCCCGTTCCACTCAATGCAGCCGGTCCGCGTCCCGGTGGCGGCGCGCATGAAGCTGCACCACGTTGCTGGCCGGGGCGTTCGGGGCGGGCCGGGCAATCGAATCGCGCGACGCCGATGCCACCGTGGGCAGGCTCAGGCCGCTCAGCGACCTGCCGAGCATCCACAGGCGCGCCGCTTCCCGGTCATGCCCATCGATGCTCACCTCGAAGCCGTAGCAGCGCTCGATCCTGCGCAGCCCGTTCACCCGGCGCAGGCGCACCCCCCGCAGGCCGACGGTTTCATCCAGCAATTGCAGCCCGTGTTGCAGGCATTGCTGGCGCGCTTCCTTCACGGCGAGTTCGCGCGACACGCTCAGCTTCAGCCACAACCCGACGATGGCGCCCAGCCCCAGCAGCAGCAACAGGTTGGAAAGATCGTTCATGTCTGCAGTGTGTGGGCGCGGCCCGCCACGCGCAAGCCGCGCGGGAGGGAGTCGCCGACGGCATCAGGCCAGTTGCAACCGCAGCGACAGGTCGACTGCCCGCACATGCTTGGTCAGTGCGCCGACCGAGATGAAATCCACCCCGGTGCGGGCGAATTCGCCGATCGTCTGCAGGTCGACGTTGCCGGAGACTTCCAGCGGCACGCGGCCGGCCGCGCGGCGGACGGCCTCGTGCATGAGCGGCAGGCTGAAGTTGTCCAGCATGATCCGGTCCACGCCGGCTTCCAGCGCCTGGGCAAGCTCGTCGAGGTCCTCCACTTCGACCTCGAGCAGCAGATCCGGGTGCAGCCGGCGTGCCGCCTGGACGGCCGCCGCGATGCTGCCGGCGGCGATGATGTGGTTTTCCTTGACCAGGATCGCGTCGTACAGGCCCATGCGCTGATTGTGCCCGCCGCCGCAGCGCACCGCGTACTTCTGCGCGACCCGCAGGCCGGGCACGGTCTTGCGGGTGTCGAGCACGCGAACCGTCGTGCCGGCGACCGCGGCAACGTATGCGGCCGTCACCGTGGCGGTACCCGACAGCAGCTGCAGGAAGTTCAGCGCGGTGCGTTCGGCGCTGACCAGCGACCGGGCGTGGCCGGACATCTGGCAGATCACGGCGCCGGCCCGGACCCGCTGGCCGTCCCGGGTGTGCCAGTCGATCCGCACGGCCGGATCCATCCGGCGCAGGCAGGCGTCGAACCACGGCGTGCCGGCGATCACGGCGTCTTCGCGGCAGGTCAGCGCGGCATGGGCACGGGCATCGGCGGGCAGCAGCTCGGCGGTGGCGTCGCCTGCACCGATATCCTCGGCGAAAGCCTGCTCGATGTCCGCGGTGATCTGTGCGGCGTCCGGTACCGCGAACGAGTCGCCTCGGCTCATGCGTCGCCCGCGTCGGGCGGCGTGCCCGGCTGGCTCAGGCGATCGACAATCGCGCTCATCGCACGGTCGAACAGGGCGTTGGAGGCGAGTATCGTGGCATCGCCCTTGGCCAGCAGCAGCGCCAGTTCCTGCGGCGCGTAATCCGCCACTTTCAGGCCGCGCCGGTTGACGAACAGGTAACGGCCGCTCATCGGGCTGATCCACGAGAGCTTGGCGCGCGCCATCGGCTCCTCGGCCAGGCGGAACTCCAGCCAGGTGCCGGGTTGCAGCGCCTGTACCTGGCGCCACTCCGGGGTGTCCATCGGCACCGATGCGGATTCGTCCATGTCCGCATCGTCGTCCGCTCCGGTCGTGCTGGCCGCCACCGGCGCGACGCTGTCCGGTATGGCCAGGATGGCGGCATCGCCGGCGACCGCGGTGATCTCGGCGAGCGCGGCGTCATCCACCTTTTCGCCGAGCTGCTGCCGGTAATAGGTCTGCAGCTGGGCCAGCAGGCGCTCGATGTCCTGTTCCTGAAACGCCACGTTGGCCAGTCCCAGGCGCAGCGCGCGTTCGATGCCCGGCAACATCTTGCGCAGCAGTTGCCGGCTTTCCGGATCCCTCGCGGGCCGGGAACTGGCAATGAAGTCGTCGACGAAGTGCAGCGCGCTCCGGAATTCCGCCGAATCGTCGCCCTGCCGCAACAAGGTCAGCACCAGGTGGTTGGCCCAGGCGCGCGCGAGTACGCCATGCAGCAACGGCGGCAGTTTCTGCGTGCCGATGCGATCGATGATTTCGCGGGCCGCGCGACGTCGCGCCTGCTCGAGTTTTTCGCGGCCGCGCGAGGACTCGGCCACGCGCTGCTCGGCCAGTTCGGAGCGTCGCCGGTTGACCTCCTGGAATTGCTGCAGGTCGGCCAGCAGGCGATCGAAGATTTCCATGTCGTCGTCGAAATCGTGCAGCAACTGCTCGACGATCGTCTTGACCTTGTCGTGCAGGCGACGATCGCGGTCGGACTCCTCCGACCAGCCCTTGGCCTGTTCGGCCAGTCCGTCCAGCAACCGGCGCGCCGGGTGCTGGCGATTGGCAAACATCTTGCGATCGATGATCGCCGCCTTGAGGTAGGGAATCTGCAGCCGGGCCAGCAACACCTGCATCTGCGCGGGCAGGTTGCGGTCCTCGAGGATGAACTCGAACAGCATGCCCACCAGGTCGATGGTGTCCTCGTCGATCGTCGAGACATGGCCGGCGCGCTCGCCGCGCAGCGCACCGATCTGGCTCAGCAATTGCTCCTTCAGGTGCATCACTTCGTTGCTGAGATTGGCCGTGTCGCCGGCCCTGGCGTACAGCAAAGGGCCGGCGCTGACGATCTGGCTCTGCAGCACGCTCAGTGCGCCGAGCAGCTCGTTGGCGGAAGGCATCGGGCTGGCGGGCAAGCCGCCCGCGCCCGCATTGCCGTTGCCGGCCGGACCGCGGCGCGCGCTGAACAGCGCGTGCAGGGTCTGCAGCAGGTCGCTGGGGATGTCGCCGGCGGCATCGGCGGCCGGCTGGCCATCGGCGCCGGCCTTCGTGCCGTCGTTGCGCGACGCCTCGTGCCGCAGTTGCGGAAGCACGCCGGCACGCACCAGTTCGGCGTTGATTTCCCGGTACAGCTCTTCCAGCACCGAGAGCACGTAGCGGTCGAACAGCTTGTAGATGATCAGCTTGACCCGCATGTCGGCGGTGAGCTCGTGCAGCGCCTGGCGAAATGCCCTGGTCAGGCCGGCCGGCGCCACCGGGTTGCCGGCATCCTCGATCTTCTGGCCGCCGCAGATCACCGACAGCCGCTGGTTGACGGCGAACAGGTCGCGTCCCAGGCGCGATTCGTTCTTGCTGATCATGCTGGTGATCGCCAGCGACTCCTCCAGCTCGTTCTCGGCCACCAGCGTCAGCTCGACCGCGCCGCCCGGCGACGGCGTGCCGAAAGGCGAATGCGTCGGCGCCCGGGCCATCTCGCCGAGGTCGCGGCTGATGGTGGCCAGGAAGCTGCGTTCCACGATCGGACGACGTTTGCGCACATCGCGCATGCCATCGAAGTAGTGCATCTGCGCGGCATTGTTCTCGGCTTTCTCGGCCAGGTCGAACAACGCGTCGTCCACTTGCTCGAACATGTTGCCGATCATCTGCTGCAGCCGGCGCGAAGCGATATTGCGCACCGCATTGATCAACTCGCCAACACGTTCGCTGGTGGGGTCCAGGCGCTGGGTCAGGCTGACGACCCGGGAGGAGTCACTGGCTTCGTTCATGCGATTGCCCATGAAGTGTTGCATGCGCGGCCGGCACCAGGGGACGCACGTAGTTGGCGACGATAAGCCAAACCGGCTGCCGTGTCATGCGCGGGCGCCAGCAAGGTGACGGGCGTCACAGCCGCCGGTTCAGGGAACTGTCGGGAAACTCGTCAGCTGCACCGTGCCGATGCCCTCCTCGGGCAACATCACCGGAATGCCGTTGTCGACCCGGTAAATCACCTTTCGATCGGTGGTGATCAACGCCTCGGTCAGCCGCTCACGCACGGTGATACCGGCGACGGTGTCGACCTCCCCGGCGGAAATGGCGCTGTTCAACGCATCGAGTTCATGCCGGCTGAGCGGACGTACCGGCGTTTTGCTGACCGGGCAGCACAGGATGTCGAGGAGTCGCTTGTCCATGGCGGGGTGCGGGGCGTGTCCGGTGCTGGAGAAAGCCCGTACAATAACCGCTTTTGGACGGTCCGGCCATGACAGGAACAACCAAGCCGCCGTGTGTCGGCGTCGTGATGGGTTCGCGTTCGGACTGGGACACCCTGCAGCACGCGGCCAGCGTGCTGGCCGAACTGGGCGTGCCGCACGAAGTCCAGGTGGTATCCGCGCACCGCACGCCGGACCTGCTGTTCCGCTATGCCGAGCAGGCCGCGGCGCGAGGCATCCAGGTGATCATCGCCGGCGCCGGCGGCGCCGCGCATCTGCCGGGCATGCTGGCGGCCAAGACCCGGCTGCCGGTATTCGGGGTGCCGGTGCAGTCGAAGGCCCTGAACGGCATGGATTCGCTGCTGTCGATCGCCCAGATGCCGGCCGGCATCCCGGTCGGCACGCTGGCGATCGGCCGCGCCGGCGCGGTGAACGCGGGCCTGCTGGCGGTTGCGGTGCTGGCGCTGCACGATCCGGCCCTGGCCAGTGCACTGGACAGCTGGCGGGCGCGGCAGACGCAGGCCGTGCTCGACCAGCCGGATCCGCGCCAGTGAGCGAGCGGCGGCAACCCGTCCTGGGCATTCTCGGCGGCGGCCAGCTGGCGCGCATGCTGGCGCTGGCGGCCGCGCCGCTGGGCGTCAACACACTGGTGGTGGACAGCGCGGCCGATGCCTGTGCCGGGCAGGTCGCGCCGCTGGTGGTGGCGGACTGGGCCGATTACGCCGCGCTCGAGGCCTTTGCCGCGCGGGTCGACGTGGTCACTTTCGATTTCGAGAACGTGCCGGCCGCGACCGCCCACTGGCTGGCCGAGCGGGTGGCGGTATTTCCCGCGCCGCAGGCGTTGGCGGTGGCGCAGGATCGCCTGGCCGAGAAGACCCTGTTTCGCGAATGCGGCTTGTCGACCCCCGATTTCCGGACCGTGGATACGCGCGAGGAACTGGAGCAGGCGCTGGCCGCGATCGGCGTACCGGCGATTCTCAAGACCCGCCGGCTCGGTTACGACGGCAAGGGCCAGTTCCGGCTCATGCAGCTGGCCGATGCCGAGGCGGCATGGGCGGCGCTGGGTGCCCAGGCCTGCAGGCATGGCCTGATCCTGGAGGCGTTCGTGCCGTTCGAGCGCGAGCTGTCGGTGATTGCGGTGCGTGGCCGCGACGGCGAGTTCCATACCTGGCCGCTGACCCGCAACTGGCATGTGGACGGCGTGCTGGCGATGAGCCTGGCGCCGGCACCGGACATCGGGCAGCTGCAGCAGCGCGCCACGGCCCTGGCGCGCACGCTGGCCGAGCGGCTGGACTACATCGGCGTGTTCGCGCTGGAGCTGTTCGTCAAGGACGGCGAATTGCTCGGCAACGAGATGGCGCCGCGGGTGCACAACTCCGGGCATTGGACCATCGAGGGCGCGCATACCAGCCAGTTCGAGAACCATGTGCGCGCGGTACTCGGCCTGCCGCTGGGCGAAACCGGTGCGCGCGGCCTGTCGGCGATGTTCAACTGGATCGGCGGTCTGCCCGCTGCGGCGCCGGTGCTGCGCGCCGTCGATGCGCACTGGCACGACTACGGCAAGCAGTCGCGGCCGGGCCGCAAGGTGGGGCATGCCACCATCTGCGCGCCGGATGCCGGGCAGTTGGCCGCGCGGTTGGGCGGGATTGCCGCGGCGCTGGGCCGTGCGGCACAGGCGGCGCCGGTGCTGCAGGCGCTGGACCGCCCGTAGGAGCGCACCCTGTGCGCGAATGCCTTTCGTGGGCCTGCACCAAAGCATTCGCGCACAGGGTGCGCTCCTACGCGGGAAATCAGGCCAGGTTGCCGGCCGCGAAATCCCAGTTCACCAGGTTCCAGAATGCCTCCAGGTATTTCGGCCGGGCATTGCGGTAATCGATGTAGTAGGCGTGTTCCCATACATCGGCGGTGAACAGCGGCTTGTCGCTGCCGGTGATCGGCGTGGCGGCGTTGGAGGTGTTGACGATGCCCAGCGAACCGTCCGGGCGCTGCACCAGCCAGGTCCAGCCCGAACCGAAGTTGCCGGTGGCGGACTTGCTGAATTCCTCCTTGAATTTTTCCACCGAGCCGAACGCCTTGCTCAACGCGTCGGCCAGCTTGCCGGTGGGGGCGCCGCCGCCGTTCGGGCTCATCGAGTTCCAGTAGAAGGTGTGGTTCCAGACCTGTGCCGCGTTGTTGAAGACGCCGCCGGAGGACTTGCGCACGATCTCTTCGAGCGTGGCGTTCGCCAGGTCGGTGCCTTCGACCAGCTTGTTGAGGTTGGTCACGTAGGCCTGGTGGTGTTTGCCGTAGTGGAACTCCAGCGTTTCGGCGGAGATGTGCGGCTCGAGCGCGTTTTTTGCATACGGAAGCGGGGGAAGTTCGATCGCCATGAATGACTCCTGTGCGTTGGCTGGGGGTGATGATCGGCGCAGCGGACGGCAGCCGATGGGTGACTGATACAATATCGGTCTGCCTGCATTGTAAAGATGAAACGCGTGTCATATGAACATCAATGAACGAATCAAGGGGCTGCTGGCCGAGCAGCCCATCGTGCTTTTCATGAAAGGCACGCCGGAATTCCCGATGTGCGGTTTTTCCAGCCGGGCCGCGCAGGCGCTGTCGGAGTCCGGCGCGACGTTCCACGCCGTGAACGTGCTCGAGCATCCGCAGGTGCGTGCCGCCTTGCCGCATTTTTCCAACTGGCCGACTTTCCCGCAGCTGTTCATCCAGGGCGAGCTGATCGGCGGCTGCGACATCATCGAGGACCTGAAATCGTCCGGCGAACTGGCCCGCATGGTCAGCGACGTGGCCGGAGCGGCACATCGATGACGCTGCCTTCCTCACGGTTGCCGCAAGGCTGGATGCCGGCCGCCGATACGCTGTCCGGTCGCGTGGTGCTGCTCACCGGCGCCTACGGCGGGTTGGGCAGCGCGGTGGCGCGGGCGGCGGCACGCGCCGGCGCCACGGTGGTGATCACCGGCAAGCGCAAGCGTCAGCTGGAACAGCTGTACGACGCGATGATGGCCGAAGGCCTCACCGAGCCGGTGATCCATCCGCTGGACATGGAACTGGCCACGCCGCGCGACTATGCCGCGCTGGCCGAAGGCCTGGAGCGGGATTTCGGCCGGCTGGACGGCATCGTGCACGCGGCGGCCAGTTTCTCCGGGTTGACGCCGATCGCGATGCACAAGCCGGACGAGTGGTTGCGCACGCTGCACGTGAACGTATCGGCCCCGTTCGCGCTGACCCAGGCCTGCATGCCGCTGCTGACCGCGGCCAGCGACAGCGCTGTGGTGTTCGTGCTGGACAATCCCGAACTGCTGCAGCGCGCGCACTGGGGCGGCTACGGGGTGTCGAAGGCGGCGCTTGAGCGTTTCGTGGCGATCCTGCACCAGGAAACCGACGCCAGTCCGATGCGCAGCCATGCCCTGCTGCCCGCGCCGATGCGCACCGCGCTGCGGCGTCAGGCCTACTTCGGCGAGGACACCATGCAGCGACCGTTGCCCGACGCCACCGCCGCTGCGGCCGTCTATCTGCTGAGCGCGCAGGCC
>JAGWMU010000066.1 GCA_028873095.1 Pseudomonadota bacterium
CGCGGCCACCTGCGGCAGGCGACCGAGCATTTCCTGCGACATGCCGCTGCCCGAGGCGCTGAACGACACCGCGCCGTGATAGCGCGAGCGCCGCTCCAGTTCGGCCGGGGTGGCATCGGCCAGCAACCTGCCGCGCGCGATGATCACCACGCGGTTGCACAGCGCATGCACTTCCTCCAGCAGGTGGGTGGAGATCAGGATCGTGCGTTCGCGCGCCATCGCATCGATCAGCTGGCGCACGGCATGCTTCTGGTTCGGGTCGAGGCCGTCGGTGGGCTCGTCCAGCACCAGCACCGGCGGGTCGTGCAGGATCGCCTGGGCCAGGCCGACACGCCGGCGCAGCCCCTTGGACAAGGTGTCGATGCCCAGCTCCAGCACGTCTTCCAGTTCCAGCCGCTGCACCACCTCGTCGAAGCGGCGATAGGCCACCTCCGGCTTCAGGCCGCGCATGCGGACGATGAACTGCAGGAACTCGCGCACCGTCATCTCGCCGTAGCTGGGCGCGCCTTCCGGCAGGTAGCCCAGCAGCCGTTTCGCCTGCAGCGGCTCGCGCCCGACATCGTGGCCGCAGACCCGTGCCGTGCCCGAGGTGGGGACGAGAAATCCGGCGATCATGCGCATGGCGGTGGATTTGCCGGCGCCATTGGGGCCCAGCAGGCCGAGCACCTGGCCGGGTTCGACCCGGATGCTCAGGGCGTCCACCGCGGTCAGTTTGCCGTAACGGCGGCTGAGTTGTTCGGTTTCAATCATGGCGGGTGCGCGGCCGCGCTGACGCGCCGCTCGATGGGGCAGACCTGGTCAATGTACCGCACCCTCGGCAAAAGGTTCCGGCCCGGGCGTCGGCCGCCCGATCCACCGGCCCTGCCGGCGGCCGCCCCGCATCCTGATCCGCCGTGGAAGCGCACCGGAAGCGCTCATCCGCGCCGCGATCGGCGGCCCGTGCAATCAGGGACGGCGGCGGCGCCGATCCGCCACGGCAATGACCGGCCGCCATGCCGCGGCGGCGCTCACGGCTTCGCCGCACCCGGCACCAGCGCGACCCTGGCCAGCGCATACAGCGGGCCGTCGATCGGCGCGGTGAAGATCAGGCACAGCCCGTGCTCGCCGGACAGCGCCGGCAGCGCCGCCGCCAGCGCGAAGCGGCGGGGCGCCTGCGCCGGATCGGGCAACGGCATGGCGGCCAGCACCGGTCCGCTGCACTGGTCCCGGCGCACCACCAGTTCGCCATGGCGCGTGGCGGCGGGCCGCGCGACGACCTTCGCGGCATCGTGGGCCAGGGCATAGTTGCGCTCCAGCCGCACCGCCTCCACCCGGATCGCCGCCACGCCGTCGAACCGCGTGGGCGGGTACAGCTGGCAGCTGTCGAATACGTTGATGCTGTAGACCGGCGCCAGCGAGGTGGCGTCGGGCATCGGCTGCACGCGCAGGCGGAAATCGCTGCCGGGGCAGTTGGCCAGCGCATTGCCGTCGACGGCGAGCAGATGCCCGCGATCCAGCACCCGCCGGCGCGGCGCGGCCAGCACGCTGCCGTCGGCGGCGAAGGTCGCCGCGCGCACCGTGGTCGGAAGCTTCACCGCGAACGGCGCGCGGTACCGCGGCGAATGCCGGTCCGGCACGCTGCCATCCAGCGTGTAGCGCACGATGCCCGCGCCGGCCTGGTTCGACAGCGAAACCTGCGCGCTGCCGCTGGCCAGCGCGGCGTTGCGATCCACCGAGATGGTCGGCGCGAACGCGCTGTCGGCATAGTCGATGCCCTGACTGCGATAGCGCGCGAACTGGACCGGCAACCGGGCCAGAAAACCCTTCCAGTCGCGCGCCTTCGCCGGCGACCAGTCCACTTCGCTCAAGGCATCCAGCCGCGGGAACACCGCCCGCTCGACATGCTTCATCGTCGGCATGTGTTCGGTCCACACATTGGCCTGCGCGCCAAGCACATGCTTCGCCTGGGCCGCATCGAGTTCCTTCGGCACCGGCTCGAAGGCGTACACGCTGGCGAGGTCGCGCACCGGCATGCGTCCGGCGTCCTCGTCGGCACGATCGCTCTGCAGCTGGTCGAAATACAGGTCGGGCGCGGGCGACAGCACCACGTCGTGCCCCAGCCGCGCCGCCTTGATCGCGCCGGCGCTGCCGCGCCACGACATCACCACCGCATCGGCCGGCACGCCGCCCCCATCGAGGATCTCGTCCCAGCCGACCAGCCGCCGCCCGTGCGCGGCGAGATACCGGCCGACGCGGCCGATGAACCAGCCCTGCAACGCATCCTCGTCGCTCAGCCCCAGCGCATGCATCTTCGCCTGCACCGCGGGCGAGGCCCGCCACTGGTCCTTGATCGCCTCGTCGCCGCCGACGTGGATGTAGCGCGAGGGGAACAGCGCCATCACCTCGTCCAGCACGTTGTCGATGAACCGGAACGTGGCATCGTCCACGTTGTAGAGATAGGGATTGACGCCCCAGTCGACCGACACCTTCGGCCGCCCAGGAGCCTGTCGGGCTTTGGTTGGCCGGGCCGCGGATCCGGCTGTGCGGTCCATGTTCCCGCCTCGACCGCCAAAGCCCGACAGGCTCCCAGCGGTGACGCCAAGCTGCGGGTACGCCGCCACCGCGGCCTGCGCGTGGCCGGGCATGTCGATCTCCGGCACCACCGTGATGTAGCGCGCGGCGGCGAACGCCACGATGCGGCGGATCTCCTGCTGCGTATAGAACCCGCCGTAACGCGCCGGCTCGCCGTCGTGGCCGGCATCGGGCGGCGTGCGCCAGGCGCCGATGCGGGTGAGTTCGGGGTAGCGCTTGATCTGGATCCGCCAGCCCTGGTCGTCGGTGAGGTGCCAATGGAACACGTTGAGCTTGTGCTGCGCCATCTGTTCCAGCAACCGTTCGATCCCGGCCACGCTCTGGAAGTGCCGCGCGGAATCCAGCATCAACCCGCGCCAGGCGAAGCGCGGCTGGTCGCGGATGTGCAGCGCCGGCACCCGTACCGCGCCGCGCCGCGCGTCCGGCGTCAGCAGCTGCCACAGGGTCACCGCGCCGTAGAACAGGCCGGCGTCGTTGCGCGCGGCGACGCGGATGCCCTGCGGCGTGACATCCAGTGCGTAGCCCTCGCGGTTGTCCACCGGCGCATGCGGATCGCGCTGCAGCACGATGGCGCCGGACGTGGCGCCATGCTGCCGCACCGGAAGACGCAAGCCGCGGCTCTCCGCCAGTCGCGCGGCCAGCCAGTGCGCCGTGCGATCGCCGGCGCGGTCGCGCCCGACGACCACGATCGGCGTGCGCGCATCGACCCGGAACCCGCCGCTGGCGACGCTGATCCGGCTCGGCAATGGAATCAACGACGGCATGGTGGCGGCAGGCGCGGCGCGCAGCGGCAGCACGGCAGCCAGCGCCAGCGCACAGCGCCAGGGGAACGAGCATCGGCGGATCATCGGCTTTCTCCGTCACCAGCGTCGGATCATGCCATGCGTGGCGGTTGCCCGACGCCAAAAAAAAACGGGCCCGGAAACGTGTGCTCGGGCCCGGAGGGGGAGAGAGTGCGCGCGCCGTCCCTGGCGCGCGAAATTGCAGCAGCGGATCAGAACTTGAAGTTCACGTTGAGGTAGTACTGGCGGCC
Source organism: Pseudomonadota bacterium (assembly GCA_028873095.1). Lineage (GTDB taxonomy): Bacteria > Pseudomonadota > Gammaproteobacteria > Xanthomonadales > Rhodanobacteraceae > Rhodanobacter. The sequence goes on from JAGWMU010000066.1 coordinate 3,605, forward strand.
ATTGACGTAGAACGCCTCGGGCGCCTTGTCGAAGCCCAGGCCGGCCTGCGAACCCTTGATGTAGTAACGCAGCGTCGGGTTGTTGAGGTTCATCGCGTCGAACGAGAAGCTCACGTGGTCGTTGAGCGTGTAGCCCGCCGAGAACGACAGGTAGCCCGTGCCGGCCTGCCAGTACGGCAGCAGCGGCATGCCGGCGCCCGAGTTGCTCATCATGCCGTCGTAGAACGCGGAGCGGTAGGTGTAGTTGATCCGCGCGTTCCAGTGGCTGTCCTCGTAGAAGGCTGACAGGTTGGCCGTACTCTTGGAGGTGCCGAACAGCGGGCGACTGCCCGCCGCCACGTTGCTCGCCAGCGTGCCGTCGGCGTTGTAGAGGTAGGTGCCGCCCGACGAGTGGCCGTTGCTGTAGGTGTAGTTGAGCTGTGCGCCGAAGTGGTCGCCGATCGGCTGGATGTAGTTCAGCTCCACGCCCTTGAGGGTGCCGTCGACGTTGACCGGCACGCTGACCAGGTAGTTGCTGTAGACCGGCGTGTGCGACGGATTGTTCTGGCCGTAGGTCAGGTAGTTGTTGAGATAGGTGCGGGTGACCGCGCCGTAGTCGTAGTAGTCGTGCATGTCCATTTCGTACACGCTGGCCGACAGCAGGCCGCGCTTCGCGAAATACCATTCCAGCGAGGCATCGAAGTTGGTCGAGATGAGCGGCTTCAGGTACGGGTTGGGACCGCTGCCGGAACCCAGGGGGCCGGCGGTCAGCGGGTCGGTCAGGCTCACGAAGCCGGCCAGCTGGCCATAGTCCTGGCGGGTCAGCGTCTGCGATGCGGCGAATCGGGCCAGCAGGCTGCCATCGTCGTTCAGGTTGAACCTCAGGTTGAAGCTCGGCAGCAGCTTGCCGTAGTGGGTCTTGTAATGGTTCATGTACCAGCCGGAGGGATAAAACGCCGAATTCAGGTACGGCCCGCTGTAGCTCGATTCCAGAATGGAAGGACTGGTGTAGCCGACGTTCTCGTTGGTGGAGACGTAGCGCAGGCCGGCGTTACCCCCCCAGCGGTCGCCGGAGAAGTTGGCCTGGAAATAGAGCGCGCTGTCCTTCTCCGTCATGGCGTAGATGCCGTTCGGGTAGAGACGCGAGCTGGTGTTGCCGGTCACCGCCCGGTTGGCGTACTGCGCGTTCAGCGCTGCCAGCTGGCTGGCCGACCAGTACCAGATGTTCGACGGCATCTGGCCCACGCCGAGATCGCCGGCGAAGCTGCCCGGATAGTTGCCCGTGCTGGCAGGCCAGATGGTGGCGTTCGGGCTGAACGTCACGTTCGACCCCCAGTTGGGGCCCTGGGCGACGTCCGTCGGGCTGTCGTGCGTATGTCGGTCGTAGCGCGCGCCGAACTGCAGCGAGGACAGCGGGCCGGCGTCGTCGAAATCGTATTCGCCGTCGGCCTGCAGCCAGTGTTCCTTGTCGATCACATGGACGTCCTGCTCGCCGAAGATCCAGTCGAGACCGACGGTCGCCGGGTTGTAGGTATTGTTGATGCCGCCCAGTGTCCAGTTGAGTGGCGTACCGAGGCCATTCATGGCGTAGCTGGCGCTCTGGCCATACCCGGTATCCATCTCCATCACGTTCTGGGTCGGGGTATTGCCCGTACCCCGGGTGGTGCCGCCCTGGAACTTGAAGTCGAGGTTCTCGGTGGCCTGCCAGACCGCGTCGAGCGAGAGGTATGCGCTGGATTCGCTCTCGCCCGGACGCGAGATCATGTCGTAGATGCCCTGCGGCAAGCCGGGCTTCGCCGCGATGCCCGCGCTGGTGAGCACGTTGCCGCTGATGGTGTAGCTGGTCAGCGTGTCGCCCGGCAGCCGCGCCCGGGTGAACAACATGTAGTTGCGGTTGTAGTCGGTGGCATCCATCTTGGAGTAGAAGCCGTCGAGGTTCAGCGTCAGGTTGTCGAGCGGCTTCCACTCCAGGTCGATCGAGGCGCCCTTGCGCTTGCGCTCCTGCGTGAACAGCGCGGCACCCGGCAGGTTGGGATAGAACACGCCGGTGCTGCCATGTCCCTTGTCGGTCAGGCCCAGTTGCTGGGCCACGGCCGAACCCGCCGGGATGTACGAATAGCCGAGGATTTCCTGGCCGTCGCGCTGCAGGCTGCGCTCTTCATAGAAGCCCTGCAACATGACGCCGAACGTGTTGTCGTCGTTCTTCCAGTTGACCAGCCCGTTGAACTGCGGCTTGGTGCTGCCCGGAAGATCGGCGTACACGGCGCCCACGCTCGCTTCGGCGGAGAACGGCTTGCCGAATTCCAGCGGCTTGCGGGTGAGGATGTCGATCGAGCCGGCGGCGCCGCCTTCGAGCAGGCTCGCTTCGGAGCTCTTGTGCACGACCACCTGGCTGACGATTTCCGACGGCAGCAGGGAATAGCTGACGCTGCGGGTGCCGCCGCCGCCGACCACGAACCAGTCGCCGGAGGCGAGGGCATGGCCGTTGACCGTGGTCAGGGTGAGCGACGGTGCGCTGCCGCGGATGCTGGCGCGATCGGCTTCGTCGAAACCGCCCTCGGCGCCGGCGGCGTCGGCGATGTTCACGCCGGGCAGCTGCGCGATGGTGTCGGCCACGTTCCTGGCCGGCAGCTTGCCGATGTCCACGGCTGACACCACCTCGACGTGCGAGTTGGCGTCCTGCTTGGTCTCGAGCGACAACTGCTCGCTGTTGCGGATGCCGGTGACGATCACCGTGTTCATCTCTTTGATGTCGGACTTCTTCTTCACCGCCGGTTTGGCGGCGGCGGTGTGGGTGGCGGCGGCGTCCTGCGCATTCAGCGCGCCGGACAGGCAAAGGCCGGCGACGATGCTCGCGGCTAGCAGAGTCTTGCGGTATGACATGGTGTCCTCCCCTCTGAGGCAAATCAGCAGCGGATGGCGTGATGCCTGCCGATGCTGTGTGGCGATCAGGGCTTGCGCCCGGTTCTATGCGTTGGTACTGGCTTGCTCACAATCCATCGTCGCGCCCGTCACTGGGCAGACTGTCCAGATGCATTCCGGCCGCGCCGATCACGCCAAGCTGGCCGTGTTCGATCAGCCGCACCGGAACCTGTTGCAGATAGGCTCGCATCACGCCCTTGTTGAAGTAGCGCTCGGCGAACGTGCTGGCGAGCAGGAGCGGCTGGATCCGCGGCAGGATGCCGCCGGCCAGATACACCCCGCCGCAGGCGCGATAAAGCAGCACCAGGTCGCCGACGAAACTGCCCAGCAGAGCGCAGAACACATCCAGCGCCTCGCATGCGGCGGTGTCGCTGCCGGCCAGCGCGGCGCCGGTGATTTCCGCGGGCGTGATCAGCCTCGGCACCGCGCCGCGCAGCTCGCACAGCACCCGATACAGCTTGAGCAGGCCCGGCCCGGACAGCGCGTCCTCGTAGGACACGTGCGCGCGGTCGCGCCGGAGCAGGCGCAGGATCTCGATCTCGCGCTCGTTGCCCGGCGCCAGCGAAATCTGCCCCGCCTCGGTCGCCAGCACCTGCGCCCGCGCCGCGCCCGGCAACAGCACCGCCGAGCCCAGCCCGGTGCCCGGCCCCATCACCAGCACCGGACCGGGCAGCGGCGGCTGCGCCGTCTCGATGACGGGCTGCGATTCGTCGGCGCCGATGAACTGGGCGGCATACGCCACGGCCTCGAAATCGTTGATCACCGCGAGATGGTCGATCCCCAGGCTCGCGCGGATCACGCCGATCGACACCGGCCACGGCAGGTTCTCGTTGATGATGGCGTCGTCCAGCACATAGCCCGCGCAGGCCAATGCGCAGCGCTCGATGCGGCTGCTCGCGGCGGCGTGCGGCGTGTCGGCCAGCCGCCGCACGAAGTCGTGCAGCATCGCGCCGAGCCCCGGCCAGTCGACGCAGCTGTAGCGGTGGTAATGCAGCACGCGGATCGGACGCTTTGCATCGACAGCACGGACCACCAGGGCGATGCGGGCATGCGTGCCGCCCACGTCCGCCGCCAGAAAGGGTTCCTGGCCAGCGGCACGCGACGCCGACGGCGCATCGGCGAACGTCGATGCGGGCGCTGCAATGGCCTGATGCTGGTTGGTGACGTCCCCCACTCCCCTCTCCTGTAACGATCTGGCTGCGTTGCCGTGTGGCCGGCGCGATCGGCGATCAATGTGGGTGGAGTCTGCAATCAGAATGACAACGTTGTCAACCCTTGCCGCGAAATTTTTTTGCCGGCGGCTCACGGCGCCGCAGCATATTCGCCGCCACTACCGCAGAAATCACCTGAGATGTGCGCCTTAACGGCTTTATGTATGGATTTTCAAACGCGGATCGCGCACAAGCCCGGCGTGTCGCAGTGCGACAAGAACAACCGCATATGGCCATCCGGTAGGTCGTATCCGGCACCGCCTGCGGCGGCCTTCCCGCACGATGGATTGACAACGTTGCTCCTTAAAGTGGATAAAGAGACATTCCTGGCTGTCCCGGACATTCAACCGGGCGGCACGGCCACCGCGGGGAGAGCGATCCATGGCAACAACGCTGACGGCGGCGCCGTCCGACCGTACGAATTTCGGGCCGATGGCGATCATCGGCGTGCTGTTCTTCATCTTCGGCTTCGTGACCTGGTTGAACGGGCCGCTGATCACCTTCGTGAAGCTGGCCTTCCAGGTCCAGGACGTCTACGCGTTCCTGGTGCCCTCGGCGTTCTATCTGTCCTATTTCGTCCTGTCGCTGCCGGCCTCGCTGGTGTTGCGCCGCACCGGCATGAAGAAGGGCATGGCGCTGGGCCTGCTGGTGATGGCCGCCGGCGCGGCACTGTTCGGACAATTCGCCGTGATGCGCAACTTCTGGGGTGCGCTCACCGGGCTGTTCGTGATCGGTGCCGGCCTGTCGCTGCTGCAGACCGCATCCAATCCGTACATCAGCATCCTGGGCCCGATCGACAGCGCCGCGCAGCGCATCGCGTTCATGGGCATCTGCAACAAGCTGGCCGGCGCGATCGCGCCGTACGCCTTCGGCATCCTGGTGTTGAGCGGCATCGGCACGTTCGGCGAGCAGGTCGAGGCGGCGCCGACGCCGCAAGCGCGGGAAGCCCTGCTCGATGCCTTCGCCGGCAAGGTGCATCTGCCCTATCTGGCCATGGCCGGGCTGCTGGTGGCGCTGGCGATCTGGATCGCCCGCTCGTCGCTGCCCGACGTCAAGCCAGCAGGCGCGAACAGCGAGCGGGCGATCGGCCACCGGGACGGCAGCATCTTCAGCTTCCCGCACTTGTGGCTGGGCGTGCTGTGCCTGTTCGTGTACGTCGGCGTCGAGGTGATGGCCGGCGATGCGATCGGCACCTATGGCGCCAGCTTCCACCTGCCGCTGGACCAGACGAAATTCTTCACCGCGTTCACCCTGATGGCGATGCTGATCGGCTATTTCGCCGGCCTGCTGCTGATCCCGCGCGTCGTGTCGCAGCAGCGTTACCTGGCGATCTCGGCGGTGCTCGGCGTGGCGCTCTCGATCGGCGCGTATCTCACCCGCAGCTATGTCTCGGTCGGCTTCGTCGCCTCGCTGGGCTTCGCCAACGCGATGATGTGGCCGGCGATCTTCCCGCTCGCGATCAAGGGCCTGGGCGCGCACACCGAGCGCGCCTCGGCGCTGCTGATCATGGCGATCGCCGGCGGCGCGGTGGTGCCGCAACTGTTCGTGCACCTGAAGCAGCACATCGACTTCCAGCTGGCGTTCGTGCTGCTGATGGTGCCTTGCTATCTCTACATCCTGTATTACGGCCTGGCCGGCCACCGGGCCGGCCAGGGCACCGCGGTGGAAATGCGTTGAGAGGAGCGGGGCGTGGGGAGTGAGTGAAAAGCTCTCACTCCCGGCGTGCCTGCACGCTCCTGCTTCCTCTCGCTCCTCGCTCCACCGCCCACTGCGCCCGATGCTTCCCAGGCAGGCCGCCGGTCCATGGCCGACGCCCGCCTCGACCGCCAACGGTCCGGCACGCTAGTATGCGCACGGCATCGCACATCCCCGTGCGGTGTTGTCGACGCGAAGGCGCGGCCGGCGCATTGTCCTTTCGCATGCATGAGGTTCAGCGGTGCGCAGCGCCACCATCAAGGATGTCGCAAAACGGGCCGGCGTCTCGCTGAAGACAGTTTCGCGCGTGATCAACAACGAGCCCTCGGTGCATGAGCGCACCCGCGCGAAGGTACAGCGAGAGATCGACGCCCTCGGCTACCAGCCCGACCCCTCCGCGCGCAGCCTGCGCAGCACCCGCGCCTATGCGCTGGGGCTGGTCTACGACAACCCCAATGCGCACTACATCATCAACCTGCAGCAAGGCGTGCTGTCGGTATGCCGCAGCAGCGGCTTCGGCCTGCAGATCCACCCGTGCGATTCGTCCTCGCCGAAACTGGCCGACGAGCTGCACGAGCTGGTGCGCCGCTCGCGGCTGGCCGGGCTGGTGCTGGCGCCGCCGATGTCCGAGCAGCCGGAACTGATCCGCAGCCTGGGCGAGGCCAAGATCCCGTTCATGCGGATCATCTCGGCGCGGCAGGACCCGCAGGACGGCTATCCCTGCGTCTACGTGGACGACCGCGACGCCGCCTACGCGATCACCGAACACCTGATCCAGCTCGGCCACCAGCGCATCGGCTTCCTGTGGGGCGGACGCCAGCACCGTTCCAGCCCCGAGCGCTACCAGGGTTACGAGGACGCGTTGAAGGACTACGGCATCGCGCTCGACCGCAAGCTGATCCTGCCGGGCGACTACACCTTCGACGACGGTTTCCGCGGCGCGCGCAAGCTGCTGGCGCTGAAGGATCGCCCTACCGCGATCTTCGGCTCCAACGACGAGATCGCCGCCGGCGTGCTGGCGGCGGCGCATTCGGACGGTATCAACGTGCCGTACGAATTGTCGATCGCCGGCTTCGAGGACAGCCCGTTCTCCAAGCAGTCGTGGCCGCCGTTGACCACGGCGCGCCAGGCCACCGAGGAGATCGCGCGGCGCGCGGCGCAGCGCCTGATCACCGACCTGCAACGCGACGCCAACGGCGAGACGATCAACAGCGCCAACGAAGGATTCAGCCCCGAACTGGTGGTGCGCGGCTCGACCGCGCCGCGGCATACCGCGCCGCCCCGGCGATGAGCACGCGGCGGCCCGCGTAGCGCCGCCCGCCTGCCGGAGCGCACCGTGCGCGAATGCTCCGCTCGCTGCTGCAGGAGCGGCTTCGGCCGCGATGCTCCTGCGGCCGGAAGGAAGCGCATCGCGGCCGAGCCGCCCGCGCGGAACACCGGCGCCGGCTCAGGCCGCCGCCGCGCCGTCGGCCACGCCGCCGATCCAGCTCTGCCGGATGCGGAAATCGTCGTCCATCGCGACCAGGTCCGCCCGACATCCGGGGGCGATGCGGCCGTGGCTGGCGCCCAGGCCGAGAAAATCGGCGGGGTACGTGCTGGCCATGCGTACCGCCTCCTCCAGCGGCAGTCCGAGCTGCCGCACCGTGTTGCGCACGGCGCCGGCCATGTCCAGCGCCGAGCCGGCCAGCACGCCCTGCGCGGTCCGGCACACGCCATCGCGCGCGGTGATGGTTTCGCCGTTGAGCACGAACGCGGGATCGTCCGCACCGACCGGCGGCATCGCGTCGGTCACCAGCACGCACCTGCCGCGCGGCTTGGCGGCGATCGCCACGCGCAGGCTGGCCGGATGCACGTGGTGGCCGTCCACGATCAAGCCGCACCAGCTGCCGGCATCCTCCAGCGCGGCGCCGACCACCCCCGGTTCGCGGCTGCCCAGCGGCGTCATCGCGTTGAACAGATGGGTGAACCCGCGCACGCCGGCGACCAGCGCCGCGCGGGTGATGTCGTAGTCGGCCGCCGTGTGCCCGGCGCAGACGATCACCCCGGCCACCGCCAGCGCGGCGATGCCGCCGGCCGGCACGCACTCCGGCGCCAGCGTCAGCAGGCGGATCCCGCGGTGCGGCGCGCACAGCAGCGCCAGCTCGTCGGCGGAGGGCGAGCGGAAATGGTCCGGATCGTGCACGCCCTTGCGCGCGCGCGCCAGGTACGGCCCTTCCAGATGGATGCCGAGCACGCCGGGCACGCCCTCGGCGAGCGCCTGCTCCACCGCGGCGAGCGCCGCGCGCATCACCGGCAGCTCGTCGCTGATCAGCGTCGGCAGGAAGCCGGTGCTGCCGAAGCGCCGGTGCGCCGCGCCGATCCGGCGAATGCTCTGCACCGTGGGGGCCTCGTTGAACAGCACGCCGCCACCGCCGTTGACCTGCACGTCGATGAACCCGGGCAGCAGCATGGCGCCGCCCAGATCCTGCCGCGGCGCCCCGCGCAGGCACGGGTCGGACCGCGGCAGCAGGTCGAGGATGCGCGCGCCGTCGAGCAGCACGGCGAGATCGTCGTGCCAGCCGTCGGCTGCGAGTACGCGGGCGTTGACAAGGGAGTGAAGCATGGCGATTACCCGGGGGAAGGATGGACTGCAGGAGCGCGCCCTGTGCGCGAAAGCTCGTCGCCACGCGGCGACACCTTTCGCGCACAGGGTGCGCTCCTGCGCGGTCAGACGGTTTCGGTCACCTTGTTCAGATGCGGCGGCACGTCGGGGTTGAACCCGCGCAGCAACGCCAGCTCGCTGGCGGCCCGATAGAAACTCTGGATGATCAGCAGCGGCGTGCAGAGCGCCGGCAACCCGGCAATCACCGGCAGGATGCCGCTGCCCTGCAGGCCCGGTGCGGCCACCCATACATGCGCACCGCGCCGGCGGAATTCGTCGGCCACCGCCAGCGTGCTCTCCAGCGTGTCGTCGTCCTGGGCGAAGCACAGCACCGGAAATTGCGGCCCGACCAGTGCCATCGGCCCATGCCTGACCTCGGCCGCGCTGAACGCCTCGGCATGCAGGCCGCAGGTTTCCTTGAACTTCAGCGCGGCCTCCAGCGCGATGCCGAGGCCAAAGCCGCGCCCGACCACGAACAGATTGCGCGCATCGAGCAGCCCCTTGCTCAACGCCGACCAGTCGGCGTCCCAACCGGCGCGCAACGCATCCGGCAGCTGCCGCAGTACCGCGCCCAACTCGGTGTCGCCGCGCCAACGCGCGCACAGGTGCAGCACGGCAGCCAACGCGGCGATGTAGCTCTTGGTCGCCGCCACGCTGCGCTCGGGCCCGGCATGCAGCGCGATCACCGTGTCGGCGATCGCCGCCAGCGGCGAGTCCTCGACATTCACCAGCGCCACCACGCGTGCTCCGGCGACCTTCGCCGCCCGTGCATTGCGCAGCAGGTCGGGGCTCTTGCCCGACTGCGAGATCGCGATGAACAGCGCGCCCTGCCACTGCTGCTCGGCCGCGTAGACCGAGGTGACCGACGGCGAAGCGGACGCGGTGGCGATGCCGAGCTGGGTTTCGAACACGTACTTCGCATACGCCGCGGCGTGATCGGAACTGCCGCGCGCGCAAGTGACGATGAAACGTGGCGGTTGCGCGCGCAGCGATCGCGCCAAAGCCGTCACCACCGCTTCGTTGGCGGCGAACTGGCGCGCGACCACCTCGGCCGTCTCGCGCGCTTCGCGGTACATCAGTGTCTCGTTGGCGTTCATCGGATCCCCTGGTCAAATCGATCGGTCTGCAGCCCGGCGTCGAAGGTGCGCCGCACCATGGTGCTGGCCAGCGCCCCTCATCGGTCCGCACCCGAACCGCCCGCGGCAAACGCAGGCTGGCCGGCGGCAGTTGCGCGGACGGATCGCCGGCAGCTCCGGCGTTCTTCGATGGGCAGGGCAGCTTCCATGGCGAGTAACATACCAATACAGATCCACTTGCGCAATCAGTCCATCACCGCGTCCCGGGCGGAATTTGCTATTTGTCCTTGATCACCTTCCAAGGACCAAGCGATGCGGGCCGCTGCTTCGATGCAGTGCGACGGAAACTTGCTCGATGTGGTATGTAATTGGTATTTCATAATCCGGCAACACCGCTTTGGCCCGCGATCCGCGCCCGCGGTTCCGGAGCCAGCGGCGGCCGGGGCCGCCCCTGCTGTTGCACGCCCGGCAGCGCTGCGCCCGAACCGGGTCAGCGCCGCCGATCGACCATCCGCCACACGCAAAAAAACCCTGCCCGCAGGGCGGACAGGGTTTCGGAACTGCGCTGGATCGGCGTTCGCGGTTCAGCTGCCGTCGCTGGCTCCGGCCGGGGCGGAGCTGGCTGCGGCCGGAGCCGACGAGGGCGCGGCGGGCGTGGCGGCATCATCGGGTGCCGGCGGCTGCAGGCCGGCTTCCTGCTCGGGCGTCTGCTGCGGGGCGTTGGCCAGCGGCAGATACACGTCGTACTTGGCGTAGGCCGTGATGGCGCCGGTGGAATCCTTCACTTCCGGCGTGGCCAGTATGTCGTAGGACGGGCTGACCACGTCGTCGAACTTGTAGCCATGGGTCTGCGCATAGGCCTTGAGCATCTCGCGGGTCTGCGGCACGCCGGCAAACGTGCCGCTCCATTCGCCCTTCAGCGCGGGGCCGCCGAACGCCAGCTCGGCACGCACGTCGTTGTTCACGACCAGGCGGCCGAGATGATCGCGGCTGCCCGGCGCGGCGGCGGCGGCGCTGGCGGTGCCGGCCGCGCTGCTGGCGGAAGCCGGCGCAGCGGAGGCATCCAGCGACGGCGGCGTCGGTGCCGTCAGCTGCTCGTTCTGGCCGTTGACCGTCAGCACGCTGGAATCGATCGGCATGGCGACGTCGAAGGAGAAGGTCTGGTCGCCATAGTTGGTGGTGAACAGAATCCGCGGGCCGGTCACATTCACGCCAAGCTTCTTGGCGGTCGCCTGAATTTCGGAAATGGCCTTGCTGACCGCATCGTCCAGACCGTCCAGGCCCTCCTTGCGCGCGATCGAGCTGGAGACCAGCAGGACCGGCGTGGGCTTGGTCTGCTGGATCGACGGAATCAGCTGGGTGTAATCGACATTGGGAATCGTGGCCAGCACATTCTGCAGGTTGTTCAGGCTGAACTGCACGAATGCATCGGGGTCGCCGTGGATATACAGATTGGCGAAACGGTTGACCAGGTTCCAGCCGTAGGTGACGTCATACGACCAGGTCACCTTGGTCAGCTGGCCGCGGCTGCCACGGCGCGCCAGATCCAGCGTGAAATGCTTGTCGTAACCGCGCCAGTTGTTGTCCAGGTTCCAGACGATGCTGGCGTTGCTGGCCGTGCTGTCGACCTTGTTGAAATCCGGCGTGGCGCTGGCGATCGTCAGCTGCCCGTCGCCGACCTTGGGATCGGTGCTGCTCCAGCTGACCTCGGCCCCCGGGC
>JAGWMU010000067.1 GCA_028873095.1 Pseudomonadota bacterium
CGCCGCAGGCCGAGGCGCTGGGGGTGGACGTGTTCCCCGGCTTCGCCGCCGCCGACACCATCCACAACGCGGACGGCGCGGTCGCCGGCGTGCGCATCGGCGACATGGGTGTGGCCCGGGACGGCACGCACAAGCCTGGCTACACCGAAGGCATCGACATCAAGGCGAAGGTCACCGTGCTGGCCGAAGGCGCGCGCGGCAGCCTCACCAAGCAGCTGGTCAAGCGCTTCAGGCTCGACGCCGACAGCGACCCGCAGGGCTACTCGATCGGCATCAAGGAGCTGTGGCAGCTGCCGCCCGGCCGCGTCAGCCCGGGCAGGATCGTGCACAGCTTCGGCTGGCCGGCGGACAGCCACACCTACGGCGGCAGCTTCATGTACCACCTGGCCGGCGACCAGATCGCGCTGGGCTATGTCAGCGGGCTCGACTACACCGACCCCGACTACCAGCCGTGGGAAGCGTTCCAGCAGTGGAAGAACCACCCGCTGAACCTGCCGCTGCTGGAAGGCGGCACCATCCTGTCGGCCGGCGCGCGCGCCATCGTCACCGGCGGCTACCAGTCGCTGCCGAAGGTGGAGATGCCCGGCGCGCTGCTGATCGGCGACACCGCCGGCCTGCTCAACGTGCCCAAGGTGAAGGGCACCCACCAGGCGATCAAGAGCGGCATGCTGGCCGCCGAGCACCTGGCCGCGAGCGGTCTCGACCCGGCCGGTTTCGACGCCAGGCTGCGCGGTTCGGCGGTGATGAAAGAGCTGAAGAAGGTGCGCAACGTCAAGCCCGCGTTCAAGAAGGGCCTGTGGTTCGGCATGCTCAACGCCGCCTGGGAAACCGCCACCGCCGGCCTGTCGCCGTGGACGCTGAAGAACAAGGCCGACTGGTCGATGCTGCACAAGCTGGGCCAGCAGGAGGAACCGAAACGCGATTACCTGCAGCGCACGCTGGCCCCGCGCGACCGCCTGGCCGGCGTCTACTTCGCCGCCACCGAGCACGACGAGGACCAGCCGATCCACCTGCACGTGGCCGACACCTCGATCTGCATCGACCGGTGCACGAAGGAATACGGCAACCCCTGCACCCGCTTCTGCCCGGCCAACGTCTACGAGATCGTCGACGACGACGCCGGCAAGCGCCTGCAGATCAACGCCGCCAACTGCGTGCACTGCAAGACCTGCGACATCAAGGACCCGTACGAAATCATCACCTGGGTCACCCCCGAAGGCGGCTCGGGGCCGAACTACCAGAACATGTGACCCCGCCCGACCGCATTCGCCCACCCCGTGGGCGAATGCCCTTGCAAGGACGCCGGATCGGTAGGAGCCCACCCTGTGGGCGAATGCCCCGCAAGGACGCCGGCCAGGAGCATTCGCCCACAGGGTGGGCTCCTACGCGGGCATCGCGGCGTGGTATTGAGATGTTCATCCCCATGGTGAGGGCTTCACGCTGATCGCGAAACTGCAGTGGCGTTCCAGGCGCATCGGTTTTCTGCTGCAGCGGCTTCGCGGCAGTTTCGCGCTGCGCGGCTGGCGCGGCACCCTGGCGCGGGCGGCGCAGGAGTTCCGGCAGCGACCCGCCACGGACGACTCGCTGCAGCTGCTGCCGCTCGATCTGCCGTTCGCGCCGTTCGCGCTGCCGACCTCGGCCGCGCCGCGCGTGTCGGTCGTCGTGCCGGTGCACGGCAAGCTGCCGTACACGCTGGCCTGCCTGCGTTCGATCGCCCGGCACGGCGCGCAGGCACCGTTCGAGGTGATCGTGGTGGACGACGCATCGGACGACGACAGCGCGGCGACGCTGGCGCGGATCGACGGCCTGACCCTGCTGCGCAACCCGCGCAACCTGGGTTTCATCGGCAGCTGCAATGCCGGTGCCGCCGCCGCGCGCGGCGAGTTCCTGTGCTTTCTCAACAACGACACGCAGGTCACGGCGGACTGGCTCGATGCGCTGCTGCGCTGCTTTGCCGAGCGCGCCGACTGCGGCATCGCCGGCAGCCGGCTGGTCTATCCCGACGGCCGGCTGCAGGAAGCCGGCGCGCTGGTGTTTGCCGACGGCAGCTGCTGGAACCTCGGCCGCTTCGAGGCACGCGGCCGACCGGCGCACGGCTATCGGCGCGAGACCGATTACGTCTCCGGCGCGGCGCTGATGATCGACGCCGCGCTGTTCCGGCGCGTCGGCGGCTTCGACAGCCGCTACGCGCCGGCCTATTACGAGGACGTCGACCTGGCCTTCGCGGTGCGCCAGGCGGGCCGGCGCGTCTACTACGAACCGGCCAGCACGGTGGTCCATTGCGAGGGGATCAGCTCGGGCACCGAGCTGTCCGGCGGCGTGAAGCGGTACCAGCCCGTCAACCGGGCCCGCTTCGCCGAAAAATGGAGCGCCGCGCTCGCCGCCCAGCCCGCGGCCGGCACGCGCCTGGAGCAGGCCGTGCATGCGCGGCGGCGCGGCCAGATCCTGGTGATCGACGCGGTGGCGCCGGACGCCACCCGCGACTCCGGCTCGCTGCGCCTGTGCGCGATCCTGCGCCTGCTCGGCGAACAGGGCTGGCAGGTGCGCTTTGCGCCGGACGACGGCCGCGCCGGCGCCGCGGAACTGGCCGCCCTCGGCGCGCTGGGCGTCGAGGTGTTGCACCGTCCCTGGGTACGCGACCTGCCCGGCTGGCTGCGCGAACACGGCCGCGAGCTGCATGCCGTGATGCTGTGCCGGCACAACGTCGCCGGGCCGTACGCCAGGCTGGTGCGCCGGCATGCGCCGCAGGCGCGCCTGCTGTTCGACACGGTGGACCTGCACTTCCTGCGCGAGCGGCGCGCCGCGGAACTGACCGGCAACGCGGCCCTGGCCCGGCAGGCGCAGGCCTCGCAACGCAACGAACTGGCGCTGGTCGCGGCGAGCGACGCGAGCTTCGTGGTCAGCCCGCACGAGCAGGCGCTGCTGCGGCAGCTGCGCCCCGCGGCCCGGGTGGAACTGCTGTCCAACATCCACGAGGTGCACGGCTGCCGGCAGCCGCATGCCGCGCGGCGCGACCTGGTGTTCATCGGCGGCTACGGCCATCCGCCCAACAGCGACGCGATCCGCTGGCTCGCCGGCGAGATCCTGCCGCGGCTGCGCGAAGCGCTGCCCGGCATCCGCCTGCATGTCCTGGGCGACCTGCCGGATGCCGTGCGGTCCGAACTCGCCACGCCGGGCCTCGAACTGCACGGCCGCGTCGCCGAGCTGGAACCGTGGCTGGACGGCTGCCTCGCCTCGTTGGCGCCGCTGCGCTTCGGCGCCGGCGTGAAGGGCAAGATCAACATGGCGATGAGCCATGGCGTGCCGGTGGTCGCGACCACGATCGCGGTGGAGGGCATGCGGCTCGAAGACGGCGTGGACGTGCTGGTGGCCGACGATGCCGCCGGCTTCGTCGCGGCCGTGTCGCGGCTACAGCGCGACGAGACGCTGTGGCGGCAGCTGTCCGCGCACGGCCTGGACAACGTGCGGCGGCACTTCTCCGCCGCCGCCGCCGCCGCCGTGCTGCGCCGCGTGCTGGATTGACCGCGCCCGCGCCAGCGGCGATGCTGCGGCATCACCGTCGATCGACCGTCATGCCATCTCGCGATCTCGCCAAACGCTCGCTGTTCGCCGTGCTGCGCACCGCGTTCCGGCTGACCCCGATGCCGGTGGCCACCCGCGACCGCCTGCGCCAGCGCTTCTTCGACCGGCACGCGGATCTGGTGCCGCCGGGCGTGCGCGGCCAGGTCGCCGACGTGCCGCAGCCCGAGCACCGACCGCGCCGCCACGCGGCCGGGCGCGCGGTCGGCCATCAGCCGTGGCGCCCGGGGACGCTGCCGGTACCGCTGCCCGCCACGCTGGTGGCGTTCTACCTTCCGCAATTCCACCCGATCGCGGAAAACGATGCCTGGTGGGGAGAGGGCTTCACCGAATGGCGCAACGTGACGCGCGCGCTGCCGCAGTTCGAGGGCCACCTGCAACCGCGCCTGCCCGGCGAGCTGGGGTTCTACGACCT
The DNA here is from genome assembly GCA_028873095.1 of Pseudomonadota bacterium. GTDB lineage: Bacteria > Pseudomonadota > Gammaproteobacteria > Xanthomonadales > Rhodanobacteraceae > Rhodanobacter. The sequence continues at coordinate 3,995 of JAGWMU010000067.1, forward strand.
GCGCCTGCCCGCGGTGATGCAGCGGCAAATGCAGCTGGCGCGCGACTACGGCATCGGCGCCTTCTGCAGCCATTTCTACTGGTTCGCCGGCAAGACCCTGCTGGAAGCGCCGCTGCGGCGATGGCTGGACGACCCGGCCCTCGAACTGCCGCTGTGCCTGTGCTGGGCGAACGAGAACTGGTCGCGCCGCTGGGACGGCCGCGCCGACGACATCCTGATCGGCCAGCGGCACAGTCCCGACGACGACCTCGCCTTCATCGCGCATGTCTCGCGCTACCTCGCCGACCCGCGCTACCTGCGCGTGGCGGGCAGGCCGCTGCTGCTGGTCTACCGCCCCGGCCTGCTGCCGGACCCGAAGGCCACCGCGGCGCGCTGGCGCGCGTGGTGCCGGGAACACGGCATCGGCGAAATCCGGCTCGCCTATGTGCAGAGCTTCGACCGCGTCGACCCGCGCGACATCGGCTTCGACGCGGCGGTGGAGTTCCCGCCGAACAACCTCGCGCCGGCGCCGATCACCGCACGCCAGCACCTGCTCAACCCGGCGTATCGCGGCAACGTGCACGACTGGCGCGAGCTGGCCCGCGAAGCGATGGCGCAGCCCGATCCCGCCTATCCGCGCTACCCCTGCGTCAATCCGGGCTGGGACAACGAACCGCGGCGCAGCGGCGGCGGCCGCGTGTTCGCCCATGCCTCGCCGCGCGGCTACCGCGACTGGCTGCGCCACGCGATCGCCACCGCGCGGCGGCGCTTCCCCGCGCAGCCGCTGGTGTTCGTCAACGCGTGGAACGAATGGGCCGAAGGCGCCGTGCTGGAACCGGACGCCCGGCTCGGCCACGCCTGGCTGGAGGCAACCCGCGCGGCGCTGCAGCCTGTGCCCGCCCCGGACACGCGCCCGTGCGCGGTGATCCACCTCTGGTATCCGGACCTGCTCGACGAACTCGCCGCCGCCTTGCGCGCCAGCGGCATCGCGTGGCGCCTCGTGATCACCACCGCCGACGAACGCGCGGCGCCGGTGCGCGAACGCGTGGCGCAGCTGGGCCTCGATGCCGAGATCGCGGTGTTCGAGAACCGCGGCCGCGACATCCTGCCGTTCCTGCACGTCGCCAACCGGCTGCTCGACGAGGGCGTGACCACCGTGCTGAAGCTGCACGGCAAGCGCTCCACCCATCGGCCGGACGGCGAAACCTGGCGCCGCGAGCTGCTGGACAAGCTGCTCGCGGCCGGGCGCGCCGAACGCATCGCGGCGGCCTTCCGCGACGATCCCGCGCTGGGCCTGGTCCACGCCGAGGGCCACCTGCTGCCGCTGGACTATTACTGGGGCGCCAACCGGGCCAACGTCGACTACCTCGCCCGCCGCATCGGCATCCCGGCGCCGCAGGTCGAACGCGACAGCTTCGTCGCCGGCAGCATGTTCTGGGTGCGCCCGGCCGCGCTGCGCGCGCTGCTCGATGCGCACCTCGAGCCGGCGGATTTCGAAACCGAGGCGGGCCAGCTCGACGGCACCCTGGCGCATGCCGTCGAACGCGTGTTCGGCCTGGCCGTCGCCGCCGGCGGCTTCGCCAGCGCCAGCGCGGCCGCCGTGCTCGGCATCGCCGATCCCGCGGCCGGGCCTTACCCGTACGCGCAGCGCATCGGCTGAACCGCGCCGCTGCGTCGTACCGCCGCGAGGCGCGCACTTCATACGATTGTTTGATCCCGGATAGAATGGGCTTTCCCGCGCCCCGCCAGGGGCGGCCAACAGTCAAGGAATCGTTGATGAAAATTCTGGTCGGCTACAAGCGCGTCGTGGACTACAACGTGCGCATCCAGGTCAAGCCCGACGGCAGCGGCGTGGTCACCGACGGCGTCAAGCTGTCGGCCAACCCGTTCGACGACATCGCCCTGGAAGAAGCCCTGCGCCTGCGCGAGAAGGGCGTGGCCAGCGAAGTCGTCGTGGTCGGCATCGGCCCGGCCGACCTCACCGCGCACCTGCGCAACGGCCTGGCGATGGGCGCCAACCGCGCAATCCACGTGGTCGCCGCCGACGCCGTGCAGCCGCTGACCGCCGCGCGGGTGTTCCTGAAGCTGATCGAGAAGGAGCAGCCGGGCCTGGTGCTGCTGGGCAAGCAGGCGATCGACGACGACGCCAACCAGACCGGCCAGATGCTCGCCGCGCTGTGGGATCGCCCGCAGGCCACCTTCGCCGGCAAGGTCGAGATCGCCGACGGCAAGGCCACCGTGACCCGCGAAGTCGACGCCGGCCTGGAAGTGATCGAGGCCGAACTGCCTGCCGTGATCACGGTCGACCTGCGCCTCAACGAACCGCGCTTCATCAAGCTGCCCGACATCATGAAGGCCAAGGCCAAGCCGATCGACAGCATCGACTTCGGCTCGCTCGGCGTCGCGGCGCACGACCAGCTGAAGACCACCCACTACGCGGCTCCAGCCAAGCGCAGCAAGGGCGTGATGGTGAAGGACGCCGCCGAGCTGGTCGCCGCGCTGAAGCAGAAAGGCCTGCTGTAACCCTCATTTCCCTGTAGGAGCCCACCCTGTGGGCGATGCTCTTTCCACCCGCAATCAAGAGCATCGCCCACAGGGCGGGCTCCTACAAAAAACGCTTCGGAGACACCTATGAGCAAGATCCTCGTCATCGCCGAACACCTCGGCGGCACACTCAACTCCTCCACCGCCCGCGCGGTAAGCGCCGCGATCGCGGTGAAGGGCGACGCCATCGACGTGCTGGTGCTGTCCGACGCGCCCGACGCGATCGCCGCCGAAGCGGCCAGGATCGACGGCGTCAGCCGCGTGCTCGCCGTGGCCCGGGCGGAAAACGCGCACCCGCTGGCCGCGGTGCTGGCGCCGCAGATCGCCAAGGCCGCCGCCGGCTACAGCCACGTGTTCGCGCCCTCCACCACCTTCGGCAAGGACCTCGCCCCGCGCGTGGCCGCCCTGCTCGGCGTGGCCCAGGTCAGCGACGTGATGAGCGTGGAGGCCAGCCACACCTTCAGGCGCCCGATCTACGCCGGCAACGCCATCGTCACCGTCGAGGCCGACGCGGCGCACACCGTGGTCGCCACCATCCGCACCGCCTCCTGGCCGGCCGCCGGCAGCGGCGCCGGCAGCGCGCCGGTCGAGGCGCTCGTCATCGACGCGGCATTGCCCGCGCACACCCGCTTCGTGGCGCTGCAGCAGGGCGGCAGCGACCGCCCCGACCTGCAGAGCGCCAGCAAGGTCGTCTCCGGCGGCCGCGGCGTGGGCTCGAAGGAAAACTTCGACATCGTCTACAAGTTCGCGGACAAGATCGGCGCCGCCGTGGGCGCCTCGCGCGCCGCGGTCGACGCCGGCTACTGCCCGAACGAGATGCAGGTCGGCCAGACCGGCAAGATCATCGCGCCCGAGCTGTACATGGCGATCGGCATCTCCGGCGCGATCCAGCACCTCACCGGCATCAAGGACGCCGGCACCATCGTGGCGATCAACAAGGACGGCGAGGCGCCGATCTTCGAGGTCGCCGATTTCGGGCTGGTGGGCGATCTGTTCAAGATCATTCCGGAGCTGGAAGCCGCGCTGGGTTGATTTTGCCGCCCGTGTCGTCTATCAACGTGAGCTGCAACCAGGGGACATCCGGATGCGCGTGCTCCTTTGGGGAACCTACGACACGGGCAAACCCCGCACGCGCATCCTGCGCGACGGCATGCGCGCGGCCGGCATCGACGTGCAGGAGATCCACGCCGATGTCTGGCGAGGGGTCGAGGACAAGTCGCAGGTAACCGGCCCCGGCTCCCGGCTGCGGCTGGCGCTGCGCTGGGTCGCCGCCTATCCGCGGCTGCTGTGGCGGCTGGCCCGGGCGCCGAAAGCCGACCTGCTGCTGGTCGGCTACCCGGGCGTGGTCGACGCCTGCCTTGCGTCCCTGATGGGACGCCTGCGCGGCATCCCGGTCGCCTGGGACGTCTTCATCTCGCTCTACGACACCCTCGTCGAGGATCGGAACATGCTCCGGCCCGGCAGCCTCGCGGCGCGCTGCCTGCGCGGTTTCGAACGGCGCGCGCTGCGTTGCGTGGACCTCGCGTTCATGGATACCGCGGCCCATGCGCGGCGCATCGAATCGTTGTTCGGGCTGCCGGCGCAGTCGTGCGGCGCGGTGTGGGTCGGCGCCGAAACCGCGCATTTCGGACCGGCCGGCGCAGCGCCGCCGCGCGCCGGCGACGCGCCGATGCAAGTGCTCTTTTACGGGCAGTTCATCCCCCTGCACGGCATCCCGACGATCGTCGAGGCGGCGCGGCTGTTGCGCGACGCCCCGATCGAGTGGACCCTGATCGGGCGCGGCCAGGAGGCGGAAAAGATACGCGCCATGCTGGCCTCCGCCCCGCTGCCGAAACTGCGCTGGGTGGCCTGGGTCGACTACGCAAAACTGCGGGACTGGATCGCGCAGGCCGATCTGTGCCTGGGCATTTTCGGCGCCTCGCGGAAAGCCGCCAGCGTCATCCCCAACAAGGTGTTCCAGATCGTCGCCGCGGGCCGCCCGCTGGTCACGCGGGACTCCCCCGCGATCCGCGAGCTGCTGCTGCCGGCGCCGGGCTGCGTCTACCTGGTGCCGGACGCGGACCCGGGCGCGCTGGCCGATGCCGTGCGCGAGCATTTCGATGCGGGCCGCTGGAGACAGGGGGTGCGCTGTCACGCCGCCACGCTCGACGCCATCGGCCCGAAAGCCGTCGGCGAGCAATTCCTCCAGCTGGTGCGACAATGCCTCTTCAGGGACGGGGCATGAAAACATGATCGAGGACGCTTTTCTCGGACCGGCCGCGCCCGATCTGGGCTGGGTGCCGGCACCGCGCTACCTGCTGCGCCGCGCGCGCATTCTTCGCCAGCTCGACACGCTGGCGCCGGGCCGGCTGCTCGAGGTCGGTCCGGGTGCGGGCATGCTGCTGGTGGAAGCCGCGCGCCGCGGATTCCGCTGCGCGGCGCTGGAACTCTCCGCCGGAGCCAGGACGCTGGCCGCCGCGGTGATCGCGCGCTCCGGGCAGCGCATTCCGGTCCACGCCGAAGCGGACCCGGGCTGGGAAGCATCCTTCGACGCGCTGTTCGCCTTCGACGTGCTGGAGCACATCGAGCGCGATCGCGAGGCGCTCGCGCAGTGGCACGGCTGGCTGGCGCCGGGCGGAACCCTGCTGCTCTCGGTTCCCGCCCACGCGCGGCTGTGGACCGCCGGCGACGAATGGGCCGGCCACTTCCGCCGCTACGAGCGCGGACTGCTGCTGCAGCTCCTGCGCGAAACCGGCTTCGAGCCCGAATGCGTCGAGTGCTACGGCTTCCCGCTGACCAACCTCAGCGAACGCCTGAGCGCGCGGATCTACGCCCGGCGGATCCATCGCCACGGCGCCGCGCAGGACGACAGGCAGCGCAACAACGACCGCAGCGGCACCGACCGCGGCCCGCACCTGAGACTCTACCCGCTGCTTTCCTCTGCGCCCGGCAAGCTCGCGCTTCGCGCATGCTGCGGCATCCAGCACTGGTTCGTGGATACCGACCTGGGCAGCGGCTACCTCGTGAAGGCGCGACGGGCATGAGCCGCTGGATCAGGCATCTCGGCCTGCTGCTGGGCCTGGCCGCGACCGCCGCCTTCGTGGCCTACGCCGCGCGCACGCTGCGCGGGCAGGACCTTTCGCGATACCTCGCCCCGCCGGCGATCGGCGGGATCGCGCTGGCCGCCGTGTGCTACGCGCTGATCATCCCGATCAGCGCGCTGGCCTGGCGGCTGCTATTGAAGGACATGGGGGTCGCCAGGCGCTGGCGCGAACTGGCCACCATCATGGGCATCACCCAGCTCGCCAAATACATCCCCGGCAACGTGGGCCAGCACATCGGGCGGGCGGCGATGTCGCTCGCTCGCGGCATCCCGTTGCGGCCCTACGGCATCAGCGTCGTCAGCGAAGCGGTGCTCGCCGCGATCGCGGCCGCGCTGGTCGGGATCGCCGGCTGCGGCATGTCCGGTCCGGGCATGCGCCTGCTGCCGGGGCATCACGGCGCGCTGGCGTTGCCGGCCCTGCTCGTTGCGGCATGCGCGCTGGCGCTGGGACTGGTGCTGGCCCGGCGCGCGCTGCCCTCGCTGCTGCGCCGGTTCGCCTCGAAACGGCACGGCGGCGACGCCCACGGCGCGCTGCCGGGCAACCGGATACTCGCCGCAGCCCTGCTCGCCTATGTCCTGAACTACCTGGTGTTCGGCACCGGCATCGCGGCGATGACGCTGCTGCTGCTGCCCGGCCAGCCATCGCACTGGCTGCTGCTGACCGGCGGCTTTGCGCTGGCATGGGTGGTCGGCTTCTTCGCGCCGGGCGCGCCGGCCGGACTGGGCGTCCGCGAAGGACTCATGCTGGCGCTGCTGCAGTTCGGCTACAGCCCGCCCGACGCGCTGCTGATCGTCATCGCCATGCGGCTGGCAACCACGGCGGGCGATATTCTCTGCTTCCTCGCAGGCTCCGCGGCGCTGTTCCTGTCCGGCAGGACGATCGGCGCGCGCGCCGCCATGCGGCCCATCGGCGACCACCATGAAACTTGAACCCACCGGCGAACGCATGATCGTGGAGCACTACAAGTCCTCGGTCGAGGACTATGTGATCTACCTCATGCACATCGCCACCTACCGCTTCGCCGAACCGTTCGTGCGGGACAGGCGCGTGCTGGACTACGGCTGCGGCAGCGGCTACGGCTCGGCGCGGATGGCGGAGCTGGCCGCCAGCGTGGACGCCGTCGACGTTGCCGAAGGCGCCATTGCGCACGCGCGCGGGCACTACCCCCGGGCGAACCTCCGCTTCCGCGCGATCGACCCGGCCGCGCCGCTGCCGTACGCCGACGGCTCCTTCGACACCGTGCTCTCGTTCCAGGTATTCGAGCATGTGGTCGACACCGACCATTATCTCGGCGAGATCCGCCGCGTCCTGGCGCCGGGCGGAACGCTGCTGCTGGTCACGCCCGACCGGAGCACGCGGCTGCTGCCGCTGCAGCGGCCGTGGAACCGCTGGCACGTGAGGGAATACGGCGCAAACTCGCTGAAGGCGGCGATGCAACGCCGGTTCGGGGACGTGCAGCTGCAGTCGATGAGCGGGCGGCGCGAGGTGATCGACGTCGAGCTGCGCCGCTGCCGCCGGCTCAAATGGGCGATGCTGCCGTTCACGCTGCCGCTCTTTCCGGATGCGTTGCGGGTCCGCCTGCTGAACCTGCTCCATGCGCTGCGCGGCCGCCCCGGGGCGGCATCCGCCGCACGCGAGTTCGATTTCGACGAGTCGGCGATCCGGATAGGGCCGGACCTGCGGCCTTCGCTCAACCTGGTCGCGATCGCCCGCCGTTGAACCGGCCGGCGTCGCACGACGGACCGGCACCACCTCCACTTGAGACCGCACGACCGATGCTCCGCCCAGGGAAAACCATGAAGCTCATCATCCAGATTCCTTGCCTCAACGAGTCCCAGACGCTGGCCATCGCGCTGGCGGCGCTGCCGCGCGAAGTCGAAGGCTTCGACACCGTCGAATGGCTGGTGATCGACGACGGCTCGACCGACGACACCGCCGAGGTGGCCCGCCGCAACGGCGTGCATCATGTGGTGCGCCACCCGGTGAACCGCGGCCTGGCCGTCGGCTTCATGTCGGGCCTGGAAGCCTGCCTGCGGCTCGGCGCGGATGTCATCGTCAACACCGATGCCGACAACCAGTACTGCGGCGCCGACATCCCCAGGCTCACCGCGCCGGTGCTGGCACACAAGGCGGACATCGTGATCGGCGCGCGGCCGATCAACGAGACCGAGCACTTTTCCTGGCTCAAGAAAAAGCTGCAGCGCCTCGGCAGCTGGGCCGTGCGGATCGCCAGCAAGACCGACGTGGCCGACGCGCCGAGCGGCTTCCGCGCGATCTCCCGCGAGGCGGCCATGCGCCTGAACGTGTTCAGCGCCTACACCTACACGCTGGAAACCATCATCCAGGCCGGCCAGAGCAACCTGCGCATCCTGTCCGTGCCGATCCGCACCAACGGCGACCTGCGCCCGTCGCGGCTGGTCAAGAGCATCCCCAGCTACGTCAAGCGCTCGCTGATGACGATCCTGCGGGTGTTCGTGATCTACCGGCCGCTGGCGCTGTTCTTCTATGTCGGCTCCGTGTTCTGGCTGCTGGGGCTGGCCACCGGCATCCGTTTTCTTTATTACTACCTGGGCGGCCACGGCGGCGGCCATATCCAGTCGGTGATCCTCGCCTCGCTGTGCGTCACCCTGGGCATGCTGCTGTACATGATGGGGTTGATCGGCGACCTGATCGCGACCAACCGCAAGCTGATCGAGCGCATCGACGTGCGCTTGCAGCACCTGGAGTACCGCCAGGCATTCCAGCCGACGTCAAGGGAAGAGCATGATCATGCGTGACTGGCGGCGCGGCGCGAGGATTTTCCTGACCTGGGCGTTCCTCGCGGCCCTGGCCATCGTGCTGGCGTCGATCCTGGCCGGAACCCTGCGGCTGACGATCCACGCCGCGCCGTCCTTCGACGGCGCGATGAACCTGCAGGTGGCCAATTCGCTCGCCCGGGGCGAAGGCTATCGCCGCAGCTATGCGGCACGCGAGGCGTTTCCCCACGAGATACAGACCGGCGCACCCTACTTGCTGCCGGCCGCGGCCGTTTTCCGCATCTGGGGCGTCGGCATCGCCCAGGCGCAGGTCGTCAACATCGTCTATTTTCTCCTGCTCCTGGCCGTCACGTTCCAGCTGGTCCGGCGCAGCGGCCATCCCGTGCTTGCCTTGTTCGCCGCATGCACGGTGGCCGCCATTCCGGGCATGCAGGAATTCGGCTTCGGCGGCTACGGCGAAATACCGTCGCTGGCATGGGTGTTCATCGCCATCGCGGTCTATTTCGGCGAATCGGCGACGCGCCCGTTGCTGACCGCGGCGATCGCCGGCATCTCGCTGGCGCTTGCCGTCATCACCAAGACGGTGATGCTGATCGGCGCCGGAGCGGTCGGCCTTTGCATGCTGCTGGAGCTGCTCTCGATCCCGGCCGGGCAGCGATCACGGCAACTCGACCGCCTCGGCGCCGCGGCGGGCGGCGGCCTGCTCACGCTCGCCGCGATGGAAGTCTGGCGGGCGACCTCCCTGGGCGGCTTCGCCGCCTGGAAAAGCTGGTGGGCCGAGGAAGCCGGCCCGATCTTCCAGCAGGCCGGACTGGAACACGGACTCGACGGCCAGACGCACAGCCTTGCCGCCAAATCCCTGCTGCACCTGGGGTATCTGGGTCTCGACTACGACGTGACGACGTGGGCGGTCGCCCTGTGGCTCGCGCTGCTGTGCCTGGCGGTGGGCGCCATGCTGCGGCGGCCGGCTTCGCGGCGACCCGGGAAATGGAGCACCCTGGCGCTGCTGATCGCCGCCCTCGTGTACATGGCATGGTGGCTGCTCGTCACGCCGACGTCGAAGGCATGGCCCCGGCGCATCATCGACGGCATGATCTGCGCCGATGTCGGCCTGATCATGTTCGCCTCGACCTGGCTGGGCGACCTGCGCCACCGCACCGCGGACCGGCTGGCGAAGCCGGCGAAGCTGGCGGTCTGCGGCCTGGTGCTGTCGCTGGCGGCGATCGGGCTGGCCGTGGGGTGGCGCGCGCTGGCGCAGACTACCCCCGACCCCACCGAGCCGTCCCTGCTGAAGACCGTGCAACGCGTCCGCGAGCTGCCCCAGGACGCCTACCTCTTCGGCGTCGGCTGGTATTCCGCGCCCCAGGTCAGCCTGCTGTCGGGTCGGCCCCTGCTCGATTTCAACGACCTCCCGATTTCCCGCGTGCAGGCCGGACGGCCGATCTATTTCGTGCAGTCGCCCTACGACAGTTCCAGCAATTACCTCAAACGCATCCATGCCATCTATCGCCTGCGCGAGCCCCCCCGCGACATCTACACCGTGATTCCGGCGACGGCGCTGATCCCGCCGCCGCTGGTCGCCCGCGGCAACGACGTGCGCCGGCACATTCTGGCCGCCGACAACTACGCCTACATGCGGGGATTCAACGAATCCGAAGGCTCCAACGGCCGCTGGCTCAGCGACGACAACCTGATCCTGCTGACGCCCAGGGCCGGCGATCATTTCGAGCTGGTCGCCTATACGCTGCCGGTGTCGGCCTACCTGTACCGCAGCGCCCCGCGCGTCACGGTCAGCTTCAACGGCTGTGCGGCACCGGCGCGCAGCAGCGCCCCCGACCGGGTCGAGAAGCTGGTCTTCGCGATACCGGACCGGTGCCACATCGCCGCGGACCGGCCCGTCAACGTGCGCATCGAGGTCGACAACCTGCTCGACGTGTCCGTCACGCGCGATCAACGTCCGCTTGGCATACTCGGCAAGGAGCTCGGCTTCGCCGGTCCGCTCCCCGACGAACCGATCCCATCCACCCGGTGATGCCGCATGCCGCCTCCCCGCACCCAGCCGCCCGACACACGCCACGCACGCGCGACCGTTGCCGATCTTCGCCGCATCGGCCGGGCTGCGGCCCGCGGCATGTCCCTTCCCCACGTCGCACACCACCCACCGTGATCATCGGCAACGGAATGTTGGCGCGGGCTTTCGAGCCGCACTTCGGCAGCAACGACGAAGTCGTCGTGTTCGCCTCCGGGGTGTCCA
>JAGWMU010000068.1 GCA_028873095.1 Pseudomonadota bacterium
GTGGTGGTCGGCGTGGTCAACATGGCGCTGGGCCAGCTGAACAACGCCTTCCTGTCGCAGAACGGCGGCCAGAGCTGGGTCGACCTGAGTCCCTCGCTGGCCGCCGGCACGGTGTCGAACGAACCCGCTGCAAGCGTCACGCGCGGCGCCGGCGCCTACCAGCTCAAACGCTACGGCGAGGTGATCCCCGGTCTGGCGATCAACCAGGGCGGCCAGGCGATGACCAACTCGCTGGTGGCGATCGATCCCAACAACCCCAACGTGGTCTACATCGCCGGCGACGGCCGCTACGACAATGCCACCGGCAGCAGCTTCGAGGGTGTCTCGGCGATCCGCGTGGCGGTGAATGCCGACGGCTCGATCACCTACGCGCCGTTGACCGACAACTTCACCAGCGACCACTCCACCGTGCACCCGGATGCGCGCGCCTTCGCCTTCGACGCGCAGGGCAACCTGCTGATGAGCACCGACGGCGGCCTGTACCGCCGCACCAACCCCACCAGCGACAACGGCGTGTGGCGCGGCCTGAACAACGGCCGCCAGGCGCTGGAGATCTACAGCCTGAGCCTGGATCCCAACACCGGACAGATCGCCGTGGCGGCGCAGGACAACGGCGCGGCCCGGCAGATGCCGGGCAACCGCTCGATCTACCAGCAGATCGGCGGCGGCGACGGCACGCTGGCCCTGATCAACGGCCAGAGCACGCCGGGCTTCAGCTACACCTACGTAGCCAGCCAGTACCTGGGCGGCCTGACCCGCTACAAGACCGACGCGCAGGGCAACTACGTCAACACGTTGCCGTGGACCGATGCGAGCGGCAACCTGATCGCCAACGTCCCGTCGAGCACGGACATCTACTTCGCGCCGGACAGCACCGGCCAGTTCGCCACGGTGGCCGGGCCCGGCGGCAACAACATCGTCGAGCTCGACCAGTACACGATCAACTTCGTCAATCCGTTCGTCCTCAACAACATCGACAAGAGCCTGATGGCCACCGGCGTGTCGCCCGGCGTGATGGTGTCGCAGGACAACTTCAACGCGACGCCGACGCCCTACGTCGCCGGCGACACGACCTGCTCGCAGTACTGCTACCAGATCCTGCCGTCGTACTTCGCCGGCGCCACGGGCTTCGTGTCCGCGCTCGATTTCGGCACCCGCGACAACACCTACGCCCTGCTGGCCGGCACCTACCTGTACCAGGATCCGCAGAGCGGCAACTTCGCCCGCCTGTTCCGCAGCACCGGCAGCTCGCTCGGCGGCATCGACCTGCAGCCGGTGTTTTCCTATCCGGTGGCGATGCATGCTCCCAACGCGGTGCTGTTCGACCCGCGCAGCGAAAACCGCTTCTTCGCCGCCGCCCCCGGCGCCAGCGGCGACGGCTTCCTGTGGGGCACGGTCGACGGCGGCGCCACCGGTACCGACCTGACCGCCAACCTGCCGGCGAACTTCATCCGTCCGGATGCGCTCGGCTTCATCAGCAACAACGGCGTCAACGCGCTGCTGGTCGGCGGCATGAACTCGGCGGCCAATGCCGGCAACCCGCTGGTATCGGCCGACAGCGACGCCAGCGGCAACCTCGGCAACTGGCGCCGGCTCGGCAACGGGCTGCCGAACGCGCAGATCACGGTGATCGACTACCAGCCCGGCCTGGATGCGCTGGCCATCGGCACCTACGGCCGCGGCGCCTGGATGCTGTACGACGTCACCAGCAACTACGCCGACGCCACCGTGCTGCAGTTCGGCCTGGCCAACAACGATTCCAACCCGGACGTGTCGCTGCTCACCGGCAACCGCCCGCTGATCAAGTACGGCACCGGCACGCTGACCCTCACCGGCAACGCCAGCTATACCGGCGGCACCAGCATCGACAAGGGTACCGTGCTGCTGAACGGCTCCGTGCTCAACGACGTCACCCTGGCCGCGGCCGGAACGCTGGCCGGCAGCGGCTCGGCGTCGGGCCAGCTCGATGTGCAGGGCGGCCTGGTGGCACCGGGCAGCGCCAGCGGCCAGACGCTGACGGTGGGCAGCCTGGTCAACCAGGGCGGCAGCCTGCTGTTCGCCTATGGCCCGGCCAGCGGGCAGAACACGCACCTGACGGTGAACGGCCATGCCGACATCAGCGGGATGCAGCTGCTGCTGGCACCGATGTCCGCGACGGTGCCGTTCTATGCCGAATACAACCTGCTGAGCGCCGGCAGCCTGAGCGGCCAATTCGCCAACGCCACCAGCACGTCGGGCACCACGGCCTGGCTCAACCTCGCCTCGCTGCAACCGGCCGGCTCCATGCCCGTCCCGGCGACCGCGCAAACAAGCCAGTTGGCACGCCTGGACTACCTCAACAACATTTCGCTGGCCCTCCTCAACCCGCTCGACTGGACGGCCGGCACCAGCAACAGCAACCAGGCCGCGGTCGGTCAGGCGCTGAACGGCCTGCAGTACACCGCTTCCGGCGACCTGCTCAGCGCGCTCAACGGCGTGGCCAGCGGCAATGTGCCATTGAACCTGGAAGCCATCTCCGGCGAGAGCAGCGTGGCGTCGGCACGTGCGATCAACCTGGCCGGCGACCGCTTCCTCGCCGCGATCGACGGCCAGCTGCTGGGCGCACCGGGTTGCCACGACGGCCAGGGCGACCACCCGGGCTGCCGCAATCTCGGCCAGGACGTGGGCGACCACCGGTTCTGGGCGCAAACTTCCACCATCACCACGCGTCTGGGCGGCGAGTTCCAGAGCAACCGCTTCGACGGCAGCGGCATCGCGATCGGTGGCGAAGTCGCGCTGGGCACCCAATCCAGGATCGGCGTCGCGCTGGGCCACAACAACATCACGACCAGTACTCCGACGCTGTCCTCGAACGTGCGCTCGCAATACGACACGCTGGCAGCCTATGGCGACTATCAGCGCGGACGCTGGTTCATGGGCGGCGTGCTGAGCTTCGCCAATGGCTGGAGCTATGCCGATCGCACCATCAATCTCGGCGCGTCCGGCGGACAGACCGCCAGCAGCAAGCCCAGGGCATCGTCCACCACGTTGCAGCTGACCACGGGACTGAACTTCCGGCTTGCCCACAACTGGTTCGTGCAGCCCTACGCCGATGCGTTGGCGGCGAAGTCCTCGCAGGACGCTTACAGCGAGTACGGTGCCGGCGCGTTGTCGTTGCACTACGGCAGGATCGAACAGACCCGTTACCGGGGCGATCTCGGCGTGAATCTGGGCACCTCGTTCACGAAGGGAACGGCGACCTTCCAGCCCTACGTGGGCCTGGCCGAAGCTGCTGCATGGGGCGATCTCCATCCGCAGGCGCAGGTGAGCTTCGAAGACGCACCGGGCACCAGCTTCCAGATCAGCGGCAACAGCGTGCCGCGCTCCAGGCTGAACGGGCAGGCAGGCGTGCACATGGCCTTCGGCAAGACCGTGCTGTTCGACCTGAGTTACCAGGGTGCGCTGTCCGGCCGTCTGCACGACGACTTCTTCAACGCCGGCCTGTCCTGGCGCTTCTGAGCGAAGTCTCCCGCAGGCAGGGGATGCCACGAAGGGCCAGCGTCGAGCTGGCCCTTCGACTTCCGCAGGTCCCCACGGGACGATCCTGCTTCATGCCCCTTCAGGACGCGCCCGGCCGGCCGACACAGCAACTGTGCCGATCCATGGCCGCCCAGAAGTTACAAATGAATCTGTTGACCGCAACGCAGCAATCCCTCTAAGGTTGGTTCCATGTCGCATCTTTCCGCACCAGCACGCAGGCACTACGCCCCGGTTTCCGCCGGGCGGGCGCTGCGCTGCGGGCCGGGCTGCGGCACGCTTTCCCTCGCCACCGCGATTACCACCACGACCACGATTACCACTCGGTCGGGGTGGGTGTCCGTGCGCGAATAGGTTCTTCAACTACGCAACGGCCCCGCCCTCGATGAGGCGGGCCGTCGCACTCCGACACCGCCAGCGAGCACGGGCCTCATCCGGAGGCTATCGTGAATACCTGTGCATCCCAACTCGCCGAACACCTGCCGCCGCGGCTGCTGCCGGTCCATCCGGTACAGACCGCGCGCCGCCGCGTGCTGGCCGTCGGCCTGATCGGGCCGGGCCGGGTCGGCAGCGCCCTGCTCGATCAGCTGCGCGCTGCACAGCCACGCCTGGCCCGTGACTGCGGACTGGAACTGAAGCTGTGCGGAGTGGTGGCCAGCAAGCGCATGTGGCTGGACTGCGACGATGCCGAACTCAACGGCCGCCACGGCGGCGCGCAGATCTGGCGACCGAACGACCTCGACGCCTTCGCCGCACACGTGCGCGGCAACGACGGCCGCCACGCGCTGCTGATCGACTGCAGCGCCAGCGACGAAGTGGCCACCCACTACGCCCGCTGGCTGGCGGCCGGCGTCCACGTGGTGACCCCGAACAAGCTCGCCGGCAGTGGCCCGCTGGCCCGCTGGCAGGCGATCCGCGCGGCCGGCGCCAGCGGCGCGCGCTTCCGCTACGAGGCCACCGTGTGCGCCGGCCTGCCGGTGGTGCAGACCTTGCGCGACCTGCTCGACACCGGCGACGAGCTGCTCGCGGCGGAAGGCATGTTCTCCGGCACGCTGGCCTGGCTGTGCAACCGCCACGACGGTCGCCAGCCCTTCTCCGCGCTGGTGCGCGAGGCGCATGCGCTGGGCTACACCGAACCCGACCCGCGCGACGACCTCTCCGGCCTCGACGTGGCGCGCAAGCTGGTGATCCTGGCGCGCGAGGCCGGCTGGCCGCTGTCGATGGACGACGTGGCGGTGGAAAGCCTGGTGCCGCCGGCGCTGGCTGCGCTGCCGCTGGAAGCCTGCATGCAGCGGCTTGGCGAGCTCGATGCACCGATGGCGGCCAAACTGGCCGCGGCGCGCGCCGAGGGTGGCGTGCTGCGCCATGTCGCGCACCTGGACCGGCACGGCCGCGCCAGCGTGCGGCTGGCGGTGCTGCCGGCCACGCATGCGTTCGCGCATACCCGGCTCACCGACAACGTGGTGCAGTTCAGCACCCGCCGCTACTGCGATAATCCGATGCTGGTGCAGGGTCCGGGTGCCGGTCCGGAAGTCACCGCCGCCGGCGTGTTCGCCGACTTGCTGCGCATCGCCGAATCGCTGGAGGCGCGCGCATGAACGCCGGTTTCATGAATGCCGACCACCCGTGTGCCGATCTGCCGGAACCCGTCATGGCCCCGCCCCGCCGTCCCAAAAAGCTTGAGGTCGCCCGCGCCTTCGCCCCCGCCAGCGTGGGCAATGTGGCGGTCGGTTTCGACCTGCTCGGCCATAGCCTGGCCGGTGCCGGCGACCGCGCCGAAGTGCGCCGCATCGATGCGCCGGAGGTACGCATCGCGGCGATCCGCGGCTGCGTGACCGGGCTGCCGACAGACCCGCGCCAGAACACCGCCGGGGTCGCCCTGCTGGCCCTGCGCAAGGCGCTCGGCCTGCAGCACGGTTTCGAACTGGTGCTGCACAAGGGCATCGCGCTGGGTTCGGGCATGGGCGGTTCGGCCGCCTCCTGCGTGGCGGCGCTGGTCGCCGCCAACGCGTTGCTGGCGCAGCCGCTGCCGCGCGAGGCGCTGTACGGCTTCGCGCTGGACGGCGAGGCGCTGGCCAGCGGCAGCCGGCACGGCGACAACCTCGGCGCGATGCTGCTGGGCGGCCTGGTGCTGGCCACCCACGACCGCCTGCTGCGCATTCCGGTGCCGGCCGACTGGCACTGCGCGCTGGTGCATCCGCACGTCGTGCTGGAAACCCGCAAGGCGCGCGCGGCGCTGGCCGGCCATTACGCACTGGGCGAGTTCGTGGCGCAAAGCGCGAACCTCGCGCTGGTGCTGGCCGGCTGCTGGCGCGGCGAGGCGGCGCTGGTGCGCGAAGGCCTGAAGGACGTGCTGGCGGAACCGCGCCGTGCGCCGTTGATACCGGGTTTCGCGCGGGTCAAGCAGGCCGCGCTGGACCACCATGCCATGGGCGCCAGCATCTCCGGCGCCGGCCCCAGCGTGTTCGGCTGGTACGAAAACCGCGCCGATGCCGAGGCCGTCGGCAGCGCGATGCAGGCCGCGTTCGCCGAGGTCGGGCTGGACAGCGATGCCTGGGTGTCGCCGGTCAACGGGCCGGCCGCCGCATTGATCGATGCCTTCGACGAGGAACACCTGCCATGAGCGCGAACCTGGCAGGAGCGCACCTTGTGCGCGATCAGCGCGTCGGCACTGCGCATTCGAGCAGGGTCAAAGGCATCGCGCACAAGGTGCGCTCCTACGGTTCGAGGCGAGCATGAGCGAACCGATCCATTACCACAGCACGCGCGGCGGCAGCCCGGCGGTAACCATCGGCCAGGCGATCACCGCCGGGCTCGCCCCGGACGGCGGGCTCTACGTGCCCGCGGCGCTGCCGCGCCTGGACCCGGCCGCGTTCGACCCGCACGGCACGCTCGCCGACAGCGCCGCGACGCTGCTCGCGCCGTTCTTCGCCGGCGATCCGCTGGCCGCCGGGCTGCCCGCGATCTGCGCCGAGGCGCTCGACCTGCACACGCCGCTGCGCCCGCTGGCATACGGCAACGCCAACGTGCTGGAGCTGTTCCACGGCCCGACCGCAGCGTTCAAGGACGTCGGCGCGCGTTTCCTGGCCGCCTGCATGCGCCGCCTGCCGCGTGCCGACCGGCGGCCGCTGACGATCCTGGTCGCCACCTCCGGCGACACCGGCGCGGCGGTGGCGGCGGCGTTCCATCGGCAACCCGGCGTGCGGGTGGTGATCCTGTACCCCGATGGGCTGGTCTCGCCGCGCCAGGCGCACCAGCTCGGCTGCTTCGGCGACAACGTGCACGCGCTGCGCGTGGCCGGACGCTTCGACGACTGCCAGCGCATGGTCAAGGCCGCGCTCGGCGACTCCGGGCTGCAGGCGCGGGTGCCGATGTCCTCGGCCAACAGCATCAGCTTGGGCCGCCTGCTGCCACAGATGAGCTACTACGCGCACGCCGCGCTGGGCTGGTGGCGCGGGCACGGCGCGCCGCTGAACGTGATCGTGCCCACCGGCAACCTCGGCAACGCCATGGCCTGCCTGTGGGTGCGCGCGATGGGCCTGCCGATCGGCGCGGTGCAGCTGGCCTGCAACGCCAACGCCACCCTGCCGGAGTTCTTCGCCGGCGCCGATTACCGCCCCCGCGACGCGGTGGCGACGCTGGCCAATGCGATGGACGTGGGTGCGCCGAGCAACTTCGAGCGATTGCGCTGGACCTTTCCCGAGCCCGGCGTGCTGCGCGCCATGCTGCAGGCGCACAGCGTCGACGACGCGACGATCCGGCACACCATCGCCCGCCATGCGCGCGAGCATGGCGAAGTGTTCTGCCCGCATACCGCCACCGCCGTGCATCGGCTCGACCAGTTGCGCGCGGCCGGCGACACGGCGAGCTGGACGGTGGTCGCCACCGCACATCCGGCCAAGTTCGAGAGCGTGGTGGAGCCGCTGATCGGGCACCCGCTGGCGGTCCCCGAGGCACTGGCCGGCATGCTTGCGCGCAGCGCCAGCGCCGAACCGCTGGCCGCCACCGACGCGGCCCTGCGCGACTGGCTGGCCCCGCCACCACCGTAGGAGCGCACCCTGTGCGCGATTGTTTTTGTCGGGGGCGATGCAAAGAGCATTCGCGCACAGGGTGCGCTCCTACGGTATCCGCAGCGGCGAACCCCCGGCCGCGTCTGGACTTCTGGACGTCCGAACACCGCCGATGAACAAATTTCACATGAAACTGTTGACGCCGCCGTGCAAGCTGCCCTATGGTCGGGTCATGTCGCAACGCAACAGCCACCGCAGCAGCACCGAAATGATCCGTCGAACGACGGCTCACGGCCTGTTGCAACTGCGCGGCACGCTTCTTATTGCGCTCGTACTCGTCCTCCTCATTACCAACGGAGGTGCGGGCTGAGGGCATGTGTCCAGGTAGCTAAGAAACAACCTGAAGACTCCCGAAGAACCCCGCACCGGCAACGGCGCGGGGTTTTTTGTTGCCTTCGGCTCGACATCAACGGAGCCAGCGATGAACCCCGAATCAACCAAAGCAAACGCAAAATCCGGCAGCATCGACGACGCCGCCGGGCACGTGCGCATTTTCGACACCACCTTGCGCGACGGCGAGCAGGCCCCGGGCTTCTCGATGGATCGCCGCGCCAAGCTGCGCATGGCCCAGGCGCTGGAGGCGCTGGGCGTGGACATCCTCGAGGCCGGCTTTCCGCAGGCCTCGCCCGACGACTTCGCCGCGGTGGCCGAGATCGCCCGCACCCTCAAGAGCACCACCGTGTGCGGCCTGGCGCGTTGCCAGCCCGGCGACATCGATGCCGCCGGCCGCGCGCTGGAAGCGGCCCGGCACTCGCGCATCCACGTGTTCCTGTCGACCAGCCCGCTGCACCGCGAGCACAAGCTGGGCATGAGCAAGGCGCAGGTGCTCGACGCCGCGGTAGCCGGCGTGGAGCGGGCGCGCGGGCTGTGCCACGAGGTGGAGTTCTCCGCCGAGGACGCACTGCGCACCGAGCCGGAATTTCTCGCCGAAGTGTTCAGCGCCGTGGTGGCCGCCGGCGCCACCACGCTCAACGCGCCCGACACGGTCGGCTACACCACGCCGTCGGAGATGGTCGAGCTGTTCAGCTGGCTGCGGCGGCACGTGCGCGGCGCGGACCGGGTGATCTTCTCCAGCCACTGCCACGACGACCTGGGCATGGCGGTGGCCAACTCCATGGCCGCGATCAGCGCCGGCGCGCGGCAAGTGGAATGCACCATCAACGGCATCGGCGAGCGCGCCGGCAATGCGGCGCTGGAGGAGGTCGTGATGGCGCTGAAGGTGCGCGCCGCGCACTTCGGCGTCGACACCCGCATCGACACCCGCAAGCTGCATCCGACCTCGCGCCTGCTGACCCAGCTGACCGGCCAGGCGGTACAGCGCAACAAGGCGATCGTCGGCGACAACGCGTTTGCGCACGAGGCCGGCATCCACCAGCACGGCATGCTCAAGCACCGCGGCACCTACGAGATCATGCGCCCGCAGGATGTCGGCATCGCCGAGCCCCGGCTGGTGCTGGGCAAGCATTCGGGCCGCGCCGCGCTGCGCCAGCGCCTGCAGACGCTGGGCCACGCGCCGGACGATGCCGCGATGGACGCGATCTTCGCCCGCTTCAAGACGCTGGCCGACAAGAAGCGCGCCATCCACGACGAGGATCTGGAAGCGATCGCGCTGGGCCAGGATCCCGAGGCGGCCGGCCCCTGGCGCATCGTGCAGCTCAACACCGCCACCCATCTGGGCGGCAGCGCCTCGGCCTCGGTGAAGCTGGCCCACGAGGATGGCCGCGAAGCCGGCGAGGCGTCGATCGGCGACGGCCCGGTGGATGCCGTCCTGCGCGCGATCGAACGCGCCACCGGCAACGACCTCGAACTGACCGACTTCCAGGTGCGCTCGGTCAGCGAGGGTGGCGACGCGCAAGGCCAGGCGCAGCTCACCGTGCGCCACGGCGACCGCGAATGGACCGGCCATGGCGTCAGCACCGACATCGTCGAGGCGGCCGCGCTGGCCGCGCTGGCCATCGTCAACCGCATCGAGCGGCAGTCGCCGGCCGGCCGCCGACCGGCCGCCCCCGCCCCCCTGGCAACTCCGAGGATCCACCCATGAACACCGCCTTCCTCTGGCACAACGGCCGCATCAAGCCCTGGGCCGAGGCCACCGTCCACGTCAGCACGCATGCCCTGCACTACGGCTCCTCGGTGTTCGAGGGCGAGCGCGTGTATGCCACGCCCAAGGGCCCGGCCTATTTCCGGCTTGCCGAGCACACCCAGCGCCTGTTCGAGTCGGCGCGCGTGTACGACATCGACATCGGCTACGGCGAAGACCAGATCAACGCCGCCTGCCTGGAGCTGATCCGTGCGAACGGCATGCGCTCGGCCTACGTGCGGCCGATCGTGTTCCGCGGCGCCGGCGGGCTGGGCGTGCTGCCGAAGCATGGCGCGCCGGTGGAGGTGGCGATCATGGCGCTGGACTGGGGCGCCTACCTCGGCGAGGCGATCGAGAAGGGCGCCGACGTGTGCGTGTCGTCCTGGCACCGCCCCGCGCCGAATACGCTGCCGAGCTGGGCCAAGGCCGGCGGCAATTACCTGTCGAGCCAGCTGATCGCCGCCGAGGCGCGTCGCGGCGGCTACGACGAAGGCATCGCGCTGGGTCACAACGGCCTGCTCAGCGAGGGCGCGGGCGAGAACCTGTTCCTGGTGAAGAAAGGCAAGCTGCTGACCCCGCCCACCAGCGCCGGCATCCTGGCCGGCATCACCCGCGACTCGGTGATCGCGCTGGCGGCCGACCTCGGCATCGCGCTGGAAGAGCGCGACCTGCCGCGGGAAGCGCTGTACAGCGCCGACGAGGTCTTCATGACCGGCACCGCCGCCGAAATCACCCCGGTGCGTTCGGTCGACCGCAAGACGGTGGGCAGGGGCGAACCCGGCCCCATCACCCGCGCGCTGCAGCAGGCGTTCTTCGGCCTGTTCGATGGCCGCACCGAGGACCGCCGGGGCTGGCTGGAATACGTGGACAAGGTTGACCGCGAAGATGTGTCCCGTGCGGTCGTCCCTGACCGCGAGGATCAACAAGCGGCCATCCATGGCCGCACTCCTCAAGAAGAGCCGGCCTCCATGGAAGTATCCGCATGAGTAACGCGCGCACGCTGTTCGAGAAGATCTGGGATGCGCACGTCGTCGTTGCCGAGAGCGCCGACACGCCGGCGATCCTGTATGTCGACCTGCACCTGGTGCACGAGGTCACCTCGCCGCAGGCGTTCAGCGAGCTGCGCGAGCGCGGCCTGCAGCTGCGTCGCCGGGAGCGCATGCTGGCCACGCTGGACCACTCCACCCCGACCCTGCCCGCCGGCAGCGACGGCGAGCGGCCTTATGCGAACGACGAAGCCCGGGCGCAGGTTGCGAAGCTGGAGGCGAACTGCCGCGAGTTCGGCGTCGCGCTGCACGGCTGGGACAGTGCCGACCGCGGCATCGTGCACGTGATCGGCCCGGAACTGGGCGCCACCCGGCCGGGCATGACCATCGTCTGCGGCGACAGCCACACCTCCACCCACGGCGCGTTCGGCGCGCTGGCGTTCGGCATCGGCACCACCGAGGTCGGCCACGTGATGGCGACCCAGTGCCTGCTGCAGCGCAAGCCGAAAACCCTCGCCATCCACGTGGACGGCCAGTTGCCGAAG
This sequence comes from Pseudomonadota bacterium, assembly GCA_028873095.1. Lineage (GTDB taxonomy): Bacteria > Pseudomonadota > Gammaproteobacteria > Xanthomonadales > Rhodanobacteraceae > Rhodanobacter. The sequence goes on from JAGWMU010000068.1 coordinate 11,198, forward strand.
GGCGTCGGCGCCAAGGACCTGATCCTGCACATCATCGGCCAGATCGGCGTCGACGGCGGCACCGGCCACGTCATCGAGTACCGCGGCCCGGCGATCGCCGCGCTGTCGATGGAAGAGCGCATGACGGTGTGCAACATGTCGATCGAGGCCGGCGCGCGCGCGGGCCTGATCGCGCCGGACGAGACCACCTTCGCCTGGCTGAAGGGCCGCCCGCAGGCGCCGCAGGGCGCGGCCTGGGACGCCGCCGTGGCGCGCTGGCGCCAGCTGCCCAGCGATGCGGGCGCGCAGTACGACCGCGAGGTGCGCATCGATGCCGGCAAGGTCAAGCCGACGGTGACCTACGGCACCCACCCGGGCATGGCGATCGCGATGGACGCGCCGGTGCCGGCCGCGCGCAACGCGCAGGAACGCCGCGCGCTCGACTACATGCAGAGCGAGGCCGGCAAGCCGATGCAGGGCACCCCGGTGGACGTGGTGTTCGTCGGCAGCTGCACCAACTCGCGGCTGTCCGACCTGCGCGAGGCCGCCGGCGTGCTGCGCGGCCGGCGCATCGCCGATGGCGTGCGCATGCTGGTGGTGCCCGGCTCCGAGGCGGTGCGCCGCGACGCCGAGCGCGAGGGGCTGCACGAGGTGTTCACCGCCGCCGGCGCCGAGTGGCGCGTGCCCGGCTGCTCGATGTGCATCGCGATGAACGGCGACCTGGCGCAGCCGGGCCAGCTGGTGGTGAGCACCTCCAACCGCAACTTCGAGGGCCGCCAGGGCAAGGGCGCGCGCACCGTGCTGGCCAGCCCCGCCACCGCGGCCGCGTCGGCACTGGCCGGCCGCATCGCCGATCCGCGCGAATACCTGGTGGAGGTGGCGGCATGAAAGTCCACGACCGCCGCGATGTGCTCCCTCTCCCCTCCGGGGAGAGGGCTGGGGTGAGGAGCCACGGTCGCAACGTGGCCGCATCAGAGCGCGCTTCGATCGGCACCTGGGCGAGCACCCGCCCCTCACCTCAATCCTCTCCCCAACGGGGCGAGGAGGCAAACGCAAGAAGCGAGGAATTTCATTGATGCAGCCCATCACCCGCATCCACTCCCGCACCGCGGTGCTGGCGGACGAGAACATCGACACCGACCGCATCATCCCGGCGCGCTTCCTCACCACCACCACGCGCGAAGGGCTGGGCCGGCTGTGCTTCCACGACTGGCGCTACCAGGCCGACGGCAGCGACAACCCGGCCTTCCCGCTGAACCAGCCGCAGGCCAGCGGCTGCGCGATCCTGGTCGCCGGACGCAACTTCGGCTGCGGCTCCTCGCGCGAGCACGCGCCGTGGGCGCTGCTCGACTTCGGGCTCCGCGCGGTGCTGTGCAGCGAGATCGCGGACATCTTCCGCAACAACGCGCTGAAGAACGGCCTGCTGGCGATCATGGTCAGCGAGACCGAACACCGCTGGCTGCTGGAGCATCCGGGCATCGAATTGTCGATCGACGTGCGCGGCGAGTTCATCGAGCTGCCCGACGGCGGCCGCATCGCGTTCCAGCTCGAACCCTTCGCCCGCCACTGCCTGCTCAACGGGGTCGACCAGCTCGGCTACCTGCTGCAGCACAGCGAGGCGATCGGCGCATTCGAAGCGCGCATGGGAGAGGCGGCATGAAGTTCGCCAATGCCCTCTCGCTCCCTCGCGTCACCCCGGCGCCGGCTGGCGCCCAGCGTCTTCGCGGGGCACGCAAGAGTCGCTGGACCCCGGCTTGCGCCGGGAGGACGGCGAGGCAGAACCCGACACCCCCGACATCGCCCACCCACCCGGAGTCGCACGCATGAAAGCCCATATCGTCACCCTGCCCGGCGACGGCGTCGGCAGCGAAGTCACCGCGGCGGCGGTCGCCGTGCTGAAAGCGGTAGCCGAACATTACGGACACCGGTTCGATTTCGAGGAACACCCGATCGGCGGCTGTGCCATCGACGCCTGCGGCGAACCGCTGCCGGGCGCCTCGCTGGCGGCATGCCGCAAGGCCGATGCGGTATTGCTGGGCGCGGTCGGCGGGCCGAAATGGTCCGATCCGAATGCGCCGGTGCGGCCGGAGCAGGGCCTGCTGGCCCTGCGTGCCGCGCTCGGGGTGTACGCCAACCTGCGCCCGCTGCGGGTGCATCCGGCGCTGGCCGCGCTGTCGCCGCTGAAGAGCGAGCGGCTCCAGGGCGTCGATGTGCTGTTCGTGCGCGAACTGACCGGCGGCGCCTACTTCGGCGCGAAGACGCGCGTGGCGGATGCCGCCACCGACGAATGCAAGTACACCGTGGCCGAGATCGAACGGGTGGTGCGCCGCGCGTTCGAGCTGGCGCGAGGCCGTCGCCGCCTGCTGACCTCGGTGGACAAGGCCAACGTGCTGGAGACCTCGCGGCTGTGGCGCAACACGGTACAGCGCATCGCCGCCGACTATCCCGACGTGAAGGTGGAACACCAGCTGGTCGACTCGATGGCGATGCTGCTGCTGACCCACCCGGCGCGTTACGACGTGGTGGTCACCGAGAACCTGTTCGGCGATATCCTCACCGACGAGGCGGCCGCGCTGGCCGGCTCGCTCGGCCTGCTGCCCTCCGCCTCGCTGGGCGACGGCCACCGCGGCCTGTACGAACCGATCCACGGCTCGGCGCCGGACATCGCCGGCACCGGCGTTGCCAACCCCACCGGCGCGATCCTCTCCGCCGCGCTGCTGCTGCGCCATTCGCTGGGGCTGGACGCCGAGGCGCTGGCGATCGAGGCCGCCGTCGCCCGGGTGCTGGAGCACGGGCCGCGCAGCCGCGACCTCGGCGGCCAGGCCGGCACCGACGCGGTCCGCGATGCCGTGCTGGTCGCGCTGGCCGATCAGGCGAATACCAGCCGTGCCTTTTTCAGTGGTGTGCGCGCATGCGGATGATCCCGTCGCCACGTCCATCCCTTGTTCCCCCTGCGTGCGTGAGGCGCGGGCACTTGCCCCAGTGCATGCCGACTCTCCTCGGCGCCACCCCTCCCCGTCCCTGCGCGCAGGGGGACATTCATCGTTCCAAAGTCTGGAGTTGTCATGCGCAGTGATCTGATCAAGAGCGGCCCCGACCGTGCACCCGCCCGCGCGATGCTGCGCGCGACCGGGCTGGACGGCGAGGCCATCGCCCGGCCGCTGGTGGCGGTGGTGCACACCTGGTCCAACGTGAGTCCGTGCAACCTCAATCTGCGCGAGCTGGCGGTCGAGGCCGCCGCCGGCATCCGTGCCGCCGGCGGCACGCCGATCGAGTTCAACACCATCGCGGTCACCGACGGCATCGCGATGGGCACCTCGGGCATGCGCGC
>JAGWMU010000234.1 GCA_028873095.1 Pseudomonadota bacterium
GTGGTTGGAAACGCGCAGCTTGATCCAGCGGTTCTCGCTGGCAACCCAGAAGCGACGCTCGTGCAGGTTGGGCAACCAGCGGCGACGGGTGCGGTTGTTGGCGTGCGAGACGTTGTTGCCGCTCTGCACACCCTTTCCGGTGACTTGACATACACGGGCCATGACGACCTCCGTAATTCTTGTTTATCACCCGTTGGCCAGGGTGGTTTCGGCCCAGCGGCGCCATGCGCCACGCGATGCTGGAGGTTGTTGCCAACGCACGATCGTGAGGTCCGCATCGCGTGGCGGACTGCCCGGGAGTCCCGGGTCGACTTGGGCGAGCCGTGCATTCTCGCAGAAAAACAGCGTTGTACGCAATCGTTCCGGCCTCGCCGCATGCCGGCCCGCGTGCGTGCGGGGAGGATGTATGGAACAATCGACCTCTTTTTTTACCCGACAAGACCTTGAGGGATTTGCAATGGCAGAAGTGATCGTCAACGACCAGGCCAATGGCCAGGCCGGCCAGCCGCAGCTGGTGGTACAGAAGATCTATGTGAAGGACGTCTCTTTCGAGGCACCCAGCGCGCCACAGATTTTCCACGATATCGACGAAAGGGATCAGCCGCAGGTACAGCTGAATCTGGGCCAGAAGGCGACCGACCTGGGCAACGGCCTGTTCGAAGTGGTGCTCAGCCTGACCCTGACCTGCACGGTGGGTCAGCGCACCGCCTATCTGGCCGAAGTGGAGCAGGCGGGCCTGTTCGGCATTTCCGGCTTCAACGCGGCGGATCAGGCCGGGATCATCGGCAGCTACTGCCCGAACCTACTGTTCCCGTATGCGCGCCAGGTGATTTCCTCGCTGGTGCTGGAAGGCGGGTTCCCGCCGTTCCTGTTGCAGCCGATCAATTTCGACGCGCTGTTTGCCGAGCAGCAACGCCGCATGGCGGGTGGCGACGAGACCCCGGCCACGCTCAACAGCTGAGTGACGCGACATGGTCGAACGTCCGACTCTGGCCGTGCTCGGTGCCGGTTCCTGGGGCACCGCGCTGGCTGCATTGACGGCCCGCAACGGCGTACCGACCCGGCTCTGGGGGCGCGATCGCATGGCGCTGGCGGCGATCGCGGCCAGCCGCCGCAACCAGCGCTACCTGCCGGACATCGAATTGCCGCCCGGGCTGGACTTCGAAAGCGGTCTGGCCACCGCGGTGCGCGGTGCCGGGATCGTGCTGATCGTGGTGCCCAGCCACGCGTTCGCCTCGATGCTGGCCGAGCTGGCGCCGCTGCTCGATGCCGGCACCGCGATTGCGTGGGCGACCAAGGGCTTCGAGCCGGGCACCGGGCGCTTCCTGCATGAACTGGTGGCCGAGCGGCTGCCCGGCCGTGCCGCGGCGGTGGTGACCGGTCCGTCGTTCGCGCGCGAAGTGGCGGCCGGTTTGCCCAGCGCGGTCACCGTGCATTCCGACGACGATGCGTTCGCGCAGCAACTGGCCGGCCTGCTGCACGCGCCGAACCTGCGCGCCTATTCCGGCGGCGACGTGCTGGGCGCCGAACTGGGCGGCGCGATGAAGAACGTGCTGGCGGTGGCCACCGGCATCGCCGACGGCATGCAACTGGGCCTGAACGCCCGCGCCGGCCTGATCACCCGCGGCATGAACGAGATGCTGCGCCTGGGCGTGGCGCTGGGCGCGCGGCCGGAAACCCTGATCGGGCTGTCCGGCCTGGGCGACCTGGTGCTGACCTGCACCGGCGATCTGTCGCGCAACCGTCGGCTCGGGTTGGCGCTGGGCCGCGGCATCGCGATCGACGAAGCCGTGCGGCAGATCGGCCAGGTGGTGGAAAGCGTGTTCACCGTCGACGAGGTGGCCCGGCTGGCCGACAAGCACGGGCTGGAGCTGCCGATCACGGCGGGCGTGCGCGCGGTGCTGCACGGCGAGGTGACCCCGGTCGCCGCGCTGCGGGCACTGATGGCGCGCGAGCAGAAACCGGAATATCCGCAAGGACTGTTCGGCGCTCAGGCATCACAACCGCTTCGGCACTGCTAAGCTCAGTGTTTTGGTTGTCGCCACGGATCGCATGCGCATGCAGCAACCGGACGAGAAACAGCGCAGGAGCACGCCGCCAGCCGGCGACGAGGAAATCTTGCCGCTCGCATGGCGACAGCTGCTGGCCGTGCCCAAGCCGGTCCCGGCCGAAGACCGCGGCGTGCTTGGCTTTTTCCTGGAAGTGATGCCCGAGGACGGCGCCGCATTCGCCCGGCTGGACGTGGCGCCGGTGCTGCTGACGGCCGTCGAGCATGGCCACTACGCCCGGCCGGTACCGCTGGACAGCCGGCACCTGCCGCATTCGCCGCTGCAGCCGCACGAGCAGCGGCTGGCCGCCACCATGCTCGGCTTGCCGCAGAGCCAGCGCAAGGGGCGCAGCTACGCACGGCTGAGCAGCCACGTCGGCGACACCTTGCTGGCCGAGATACTCGACACCGCACCGTGCTTCCTCGGCGGGCTGGCCGGCTTGCGGCTGTCGCGCGGCAAGTCGCATCCGCTCAACTGGCATTGGCAGATGGCGCCGGACGGCAGCCAGCGCCTGCTGCCGCTGCTGCCGCACAGCCAGCGCCTGCTGCG
>JAGWMU010000069.1 GCA_028873095.1 Pseudomonadota bacterium
TCGGTACCCGGCCCGGCCGGCACGAAGCTCTGCGCATGGCTCAGCCACGGCGTGGCGAGGGCCAGGGCGATCATCGCCGTCAACAGTTTCGGTGCGCCCTGGCGGCCGGTGAAGCGGCGGGTACTGCTTTGTTTCATGACTCCCCCTGATGGATGGAACGCTATGGATTTGTTGCAGACAGCGACGCGGCCCGGGTCCGGCATCCCGATCCAGACCGCGCAGGAAACACTCCATGGGTAGAGACGCGGCCGCGCGCGCCGACCCTACCTGGCCACCAGCCAGGACGTGGGCAAAGGGCTTGGCAAGCCGTCATCCCGGCTGTCGCCGGCATGGCGCGCGCTGGCTTGTTCGGGCGCCCGCTAGCCGCGCGGCTGGCTGCGGTAGCGGAAGCTCAGCAGGAAGTAGCGTCCGACCACGTCGTCGAATGCGGGGTTGTAGCCGACGATGGGGTTGCCGTAATAGGCCGGGCGATGGTCGAGCGCGTTGTGCACGTTGAGCGCAAACCGCCAGTGCCGGATGCCGGCGTACTCCAGGTCCAGATCCAGCAGGGCGAAGGCGGGCGTGGTGCATTGGTCACTCTGCTGCTGCGCGGCGGGGCAGGTGATCTGGCTATGCGAGCTGGGCGCGAAGGCGTAGTGGCCGGTGAAGCGCAGGTTGGCGTTGCTGGTCCAGTTGCCCGCGGCCCATTGCAGCCCGGCCAGTGCGGTGGCGCGGGGCTGGTTGGCATAGCCGGCGAACGACTCCAGCGTCGCGCCGGGGCGCGTCTGCCGCCGGAGTTCGGCCAGCCAGTCCATCCCCAGGTGGAGGTCGAAGCGCCCGAAGTGGTCGGTCTGCAGCCGGTAGTGCGCGTCGAGGTCGTATGAACGCACGCTGGTGTGGCCCAGGTTCACCAGCTGCTGGTCGAAGGCATTCAGCACGCCCGCCGCATCACGCTGGAACAGTTGCGGGTAGCTCTGCGGGTGATCCAGCGCATAGGAGACCGGCAGCGGATTGATCTCCTGCGAGCGCCGGATCTGGAACACGTCCAGCGCAATGCCCAGCGCAGGCGTCGGTGCCAGCACCAGCCCCAGGGTGATGCTGCGCGAGCGCTCCGGCCGCAGCGCCCGGTTGCCCACGCTGTCCAGCCGCAAGGTGCAAAACGTGGTGGTGCTGGTCGACGGCGTCGGGTCGCTGCAGGGCAGCAGGGTATTGGGAACCTCGACCATGACCCCGCCCGGGGTCAGCGACGGCGGTCGGTTGAGTTCCGGCAGGGTGGGTGCGCGATAGCCGCGCGCCAGCGTGCCACGCAGGCTGATGCTGTCGGTGATGTCCCACTTCAGCGCGAGCCGCGGCGAGGCGGCCCAGCCGAAGCCGCTGCTGTGGTCGATGCGGCCGGCCAGGTTCGCGCTCAGCCGCCGTGCCAGTGGCAGCTGCAGCTCGAGGTAGGCCGCCGATATCCAGCGGTTGCCGCGGTGCGTATAGGGGGACTGGAACTGGAACACGTCGTTCTGCAGCAGCAGCGGGTCCGGATGATCCACCAGCTGCTCGCGGTATCCCTCGATGCCCGCCGCCAGCGACGGCGCTCCGCTGGGCCAGCTCCCCAGCGCGCCGTCGATGTGGGCGCTGAAGCCGGTCTGGCTGGTATGGCCGGTGCGCCGCAGGACGGGCGCGAGCTGGGCCAGCAGGCCAGGGCGATTGTCCATCGAGCCGAGCTGGTAGCTGCCGTCGTTCAGTGCCTGCTCCAGCACGCTGGTGCGCAACAGGCCGTGGACGCGGTCGGTGCTCGCGTTGCGCTGGTCGTCCAGGCGCAGGTTCCAGTCCCATCCGCCGCTCGAGCCGCGCAGGCCGAGGCTGAGCTGGTCGTTGCTGGACCGGGTAACGTCATGCACCGGACCGATATCGTTGAAGGCGTAGGTCAACGACCGGTAGCCATCGGGCTGGCTGGGGTCGCCGATCAGCAGCTGCTGGGTGGCCGGCGCCATCTGCTGGCGCTTCTGCAGCGTCGTCCAGCGAAAGCCCAGGTATAAGGTGAACGGGCCGAGGGGGTGGTCCACATGGGCCAGCAGCGAGCGGCTTTCCAGCCCGGCCTGCAGGCTGGTCTGGCTGGCTGCGCCGGCATTGCACGGGCCATCGGGCAGGAACTGGCTGCAGGCCTGCCCGCCGCCGTGGCTGATCTGGCCGTTGTCGAAGAAAAAGTCGCCACCGGCGTCCCCTGGCTTGGGCGGGGCACCTGCCGCGGCGGCCACCCAGGCGCGTTGCCGCCCAAGCAGGGGCATCCGCTGCAGATAGTCGAGGCTGAGCATCAGGTGCCCGCCGTCGCCGGTGGTGGTGCCGAAGGTCGCCGTGCCGCGGTGCTGCTGGGCATCGCCGCGCGAGGAGATGCCGACGTTTCCATCCAGGGCGACGCCGTCGAATTGTTTGCGCAGGATGATGTTGACCACCCCCGCCATCGCGTCCGAGCCATAGATCGCCGAGGCGCCGTCGCGCAGCACCTCGATCCGCTCGATCAGGGCCAGCGGGATGCTGTCGAGGTCGTTGACCTGGCCAAACTCGCCCTGCGCCAGTCCGTAACCGGCCATGCGCTGGCCGTCGACCAGGAACAGCGTGGCGGTGGGCCCCAGGCCGCGCAGGTCCACCGCCGCGGCGCCGATCGCGCCGGACAGGCCGTTGTACTGATAGGCGGTGCCGTCGGCCATCGCGATCGGCGTGTTGCTGACGCGGACGCCCGGCTGCGCGCGCAGCAGCTCGAACAGGGTCTGGTAGCCGCTGTGCTCGATCTGGGCGTGGCTGATGACGGTCAGCGGCGCGGCCGTCTCCAGCGCGGTCTGGCGCAGGTGCGTGCCGGTGACCTCGACCGTCGCCAGCTGGGTGGGACGGGCGGCCGCCGGCGCGCGGGGCACGGGGCGGGTACGGCGCGGGGCGGCCGCCTGCACGCGGCGCAGCACGTAGGTGTCCGGTGCCACGGCTTCGGCACGCAGGCCGCTTTCGCGCAGCAGCGCGTCCAGCGCCTGCGAAGGACTGTACCGTCCCCGCAGTCCCTTGCTGTTCCGGTGCGCCGTCCGTTCGGGCGGATACAGCAGCTGGGTGCCGCTCTGCTGCGCGAAAGCGCGCAATACCTCATCGAGCGTGCCGGCGCCGATCCGGTACTGCAAGGGCTGGTCGGTGGCATGCAGGCCGGTGCAGCAGCCGAGCAGGCAAAGCGCGAGCCAGGCCAGCCACGCCCGTTGCAGTCGGACGAGTGAAGGCCGGCGGGAACCTTTCCACCCCATCGAGCCTCAGCGTCGCCGTCTTGGGTCGGGCGGCAGCAGGGTGAGCTCGTTCGTGGCGGTGCGCACGACACGCAGTTGCCAGCCGCGGGCCAGTGCCTGGGCCAGGGCGTCCGGGTTCCCGGCACGGAAACTGCCGCTCACCTTCAACCCGACCAGGGTCGGGTCGCCCAGCAGCAGGCGGGTATCCGAGTAGCGGTTCATTTCAGCGAGCAGGTCGCCCAGCCGGCGGTCGTGAAAGGCCAGCTCGCCGCGGGTCCAGCCTTGCGCGGCGGCCAGGTCGAACGCGGTGATGGCGCCGGCGGCGCCGTCGTGGTCGATGTGCAGTTGCTGGGCCGGCTCGAGCCCGCTGCTCCATGGCTGGCTGCCGCGGTGGCCGCTGATGGCGACCTTGCCCTCGAGCAGCCCGACCGTCACCCCGTCCCGGTCGCGGCTGACCTGGAACACGGTGCCGACGTCGCGAATCGTGTTGTCGCCGGCATGCACCAGGAACGGCCGCCGCGGGTCGTGCGCCACCGCGAACTCGACGCGGCCGCGCTCGAGCGTGGCGACGCGCTCGTTGGCACCGAGGCGAACCGTGAGTGTGGATTCCGCATCCAGCCACAGCCGGGTGCCGTCGGCCAACCGCACCGCTTTCGGCAGGCCCACGGCATTGGCGTAGCGTTGTTCGGCGGCGGCGCCCCTGCCGTCGCGCCAGACCAGCCCGAGGGTCAGCAGCAGGCAGGCCGCCATGCCGGCGGCGAACAGCCACAGATAGCGCTGGGAGGTGCTCGCTTGCCGGGTGGCGGTGTCGCGGTAGGCGGCACGGGAGGCCGCCCGCAGCAGCGGATCGTTGGACAGCAGCGCGGTGTTGCGGTGGATCCGCTCGGCTTCCGCATACGCGGCCGCGTGCTCGGGGTCGGCCAGCCGCCAGCGTTCGAACACGTCGCTGTCCTGGGCGCCGCTGTCGGGCGAGAGCAGTCGCGCCAGCCATTCCTCGGCGCTCAGCGAGGCGTCGGTCGAATCGCGTGAAGGTGGGGTTCGCGTCATGAGCCGGGTTGCTCCCGATGGCTGGCCGCCAGGCTTTCGCGCAGCAGCTTCAGTGCCTTGCTGATGTGTTTTTCCACCGCCTTGATGCTGATGCCGCAATGCCCGGCGATCTCGGCGTAGCTCATGCCCTCGATCCGGTTCAGGAGGTAGATCTGGCGGCAGCGCAGTGGCAGGCCTAGCAGCGCCCGTTGCAGCATCGCCAGGTCCTGCTGGTCGGCGATGCGCTGTTCATGCGAGGCTTCCGGCGAGGCAATCCTGGCAAAATCGATGTCGAGCGTGCTGTGCATTGCTTCCCGGTGCGTGTGGGCGCGCCGCAGGCGATCGTTGAGGGCGTTGATCGCGATACGGTAAAGCAGCGACGCCCAGGTCGTCGACGCGTGGCCGCGGTAACGCATCAGGCGGAAAAGACTCTCCTGCGCGAGGTCCTGGGCATCCTCCTCCAGCGGGGTGCGCCGACGCAGGAACTGCACCAGCCCCTCGCGCTGCCCCCGCACGAAGGCCTCGAATTCGGCGGGATCGCCCAGCATGGACACCGCCGGGCCGCGCTCGACCGAGGGGAGCTCCATGGGGAGATGTCGCGAATTGACGAGCATGATGGTGTTCACATTATCCCATTGACCGTGGCAGGCGCCGCTGGCGTCGAGCATTCTCCGGACCGCCCGCAGGAGGCTTCCGACCGCATGGCGGGTGCGGCATCGGGACTGTCGATGCCACCCCGCATCAGCATATAACGCGAGAGCCCCCCAATCCCCCTACCCCTATCATCGCCGGATCCGACGCGACCGGCCAAATCCGCCGCCGCGTCGGGCCGGGATCAGCCGTGCCGCCGCGCGAAATCCCCGATCAGCCCGGCCAGCTGCCGCACCGCCTGTTCGCTGACGGCATTGTAGAGCGAGGCGCGCAGGCCGCCGATCGAGCGGTGCCCCTCCAGCCCGGAAAACCCCTGCCGTTCCGCCTCGGCCAGGAACAGCCCGGTCAGGGCCGGGTCGCGGAAGCGGAAGGCGACGTTCATCAGCGACCGCGCGGCCGGGTCGGCGTGGATCTCGATCAGGCCGGCATGCCGCTCCAGCGCCTGGTACAGGGTCTGCGCCTTGCGCTGGTTGATCGCCTCCATCGCGTCCACGCCGCCGATCTCGTCGCGCAGCCAGCGGCTGACCAGGTTCAGCACGTAGATCGAGAACACCGGCGGCGTGTTGTAGTTGGAGCCGTGCTCGACATGGGTGCGGTAGTCGAGCATCGGCGGCAGGCCCGCCGGAATGCGCGACAGCATGGCGTCGTCGACCAGGGTCAGGGTGACGCCGGCCGGGCCGAGATTCTTCTGCGCGTGGGCGTAGATCATCGCGTAGTCGCCGATGTCGAACCGGCGCGACAGGAAATCGGAGGACATGTCGGCGATCAGCGGCACGCCGATGTCCGCCGGCGCGTCGAAAAACTGCAGGCCCTCGACCGTCTCGTTGCTGATGTAGTGCAGGAACGGCGCCTGCGCCGAACGGTCCAGCGCCGACCAGTCGGGCAGCCGGCGGTAACCGTGCTCGGCGCCATCCCAGACGATCCGCGCCGGGGTCACCGCCGCCGCCTCGCCGATCGCCTTGCGGCTCCAGTAGCCGGAGGCGACGAACTCCGCCGGCGCCTTCGGCGCGGCGGCGAAATTCATCGGGATCATCGAGAACTGCAGGCTGCTGCCGCCCTGCAGGAACAGGATGTGGTAGCGCTCCGGCACGTCCAGGAAGGCGCGGATATTGTCCTGCGCCTCCTGCAGCAGCGCCTTGAACCAGCTGGAGCGATGGCTCATGCCGAGGATCGAGATACCGGTGTCCGGCAGCGCCAGGATGGCGCGCTGGGTCTGTTCCAGCACCGAGGGCGGCAAGGCGCCGGGGCCGCCGGAAAAATTGAGCTGGTTCGATAGCATGGGTTGGGAATTGTCCGGAAACGTCAGGAACGTGGAAGGGCCTTGCGCCGCAGCAGGTCGCGGAAGGCGGCGAACACCTTGCGCATCTGCGCGGCCTTGTAGGGAAACTGCTGCGGGTCGTCGATGCCGTGGATCACCAGCGCATTGGCCAGCTCGAAGATCAGCAGCCGGCCGTCGCGGGTCTCGGCGCAGTCGAAACCGACGTAGTCCAGCCCGAAGCGCGCGTGGATCGCCGCCAGCGCATCGCGGTGGCGCACCGCGAAGTCGTGGTCGAAGCCGGCCATCATCGCGGCCTCCTCCTGGCGCCGCGCGGGGTGGGCCTTCATCTCGTCGTAGGGGTAATGGACCATCCAGTGCGCGGAGACGCCCATGTGGCAGACGAAGGCACGGCCGTCGATCTGCAGCACGCGGAACTTGCGGAACAGGCCGTCGGCGGAGGCGTAGTCGATGAAGTTGGCGACGAAGAACTCCTCCGCCTCGACCTGCTGCAGGTAGGCGTCGACCCCCGCCGCATCGTCGATCCGGCACAGGTCGGTGCCGGCGTGCGAGCCCAGCGGGCGCAGGATGAGCGGAAACGCGATGCCCGGCAGCAGCTCGCGCGGCGGCGCGGTATCGGCGGCCAGTTGTTGCAGTGCCTGTCGCCCGATGCGCGAGGTCGCCGTCATGCAGATGCCGGGCACGTCGGCCAGCACCCGGAACGCCTCGTCGCGCGACAGCCGTGGAATGCGTTGCGGCAAGTTGAGCACCGGCCGCGGCCAGTGCGCGAGCCGGGTCGCCAGTTGCTGCAGCAGCGGCCGATGCCGGTCCGCCTCGCTGATCGCCACGAACACCAGGTCGTGCGGCGGCAACCGCTCCGGCCACGGCAGCTCCGCGCCGGCGTAGAGCACGTCGATGGTGATGCCGGCATCGTCGAGCAGGCATTCCAGCGGCGTGTTCGCCATCAGGTCGCCGGGGGTCTTGATCACCAGCAGCTGGAGCGCATCGTCGCCGGCGCTGGCGATGCGGAACAGCTGGCGGATCTTCAGCGCCTCGCCGAGCACCGCCAGCCCGCTCTCCTTCTGGAAGCGCAGCTGCAGGATCAGCGCCAGGTCCAGCATCGCGTAGGCGTCGCCCTCGTTCTCGGCGCGCGCCATCAGCGCCGGCACGTGGACGGTGAGGTCCTCGTCCTGGAACGCCGCCCGCAGCAGCGCGGACAGGCCCAGCAGGGGCGGCGGCGAGCGGGGCGCTGCGCTGGCGGAGAGTTCCGGCGGATGAGTCATCGGGTTGCGCGTGGGAGTCAAGGAGCGGCGTGGTTGCCGCGGCGGTTGCCGGGCGGGCGTGAACCGGTCGGCAACGGCACTGTAGGCGGTTTCCGCGCGGCACAACAGTACGGGCGGGTGCGGACGCGGTGCAGCCGATGCCGGCGGCCAGGGTTTGCGCGGCTCAGCGCGAAAGGTCGATCGCCCAGGTCGCCGTGCCGTCGCCGTGGTCCTGCAGCTGGCGGACGTTGTCCACGCCGGCGGCGCGGGCCACGTCGAGCTTGCCGCTGGCGCCGGTGAACACCACCAGGCCGCGCGTCTTCAGCCGCGCGAAGCGCCACGAGGCCGGTTCGAGGTCCGTTGCGCGCAGGCGCCGGTGGCGTCGCAGCCATTGCGCCAGGATCTCGCGGGTGCTGTCCGGCGCGGCCAGCACGATGTGGCGGCCGTCGAGGCCCGGGAAATGGCCGCCGCCGTTCGCGCGGTAGTTGTTGGTGGCCACGATGAACGATTGATCCGGCGTCACCGGCCTGCCGTGATACGTCAGCCTGGTGATGCGCTGGCCGACCGGCCTGGATACGTCGATCACGTAGTGGATGCCGCCCTGGATCTGGTCGAAGTTGTAGCCGACATGGCGGACGTCGATCAGCGGCTGCTCGCCGCTTTTCGCGGGGTCGATGCGGTTGAAGCGCTGGGCGGACTTCTCCAGCCACGCCTTGAGGCCGGCACCGTCGACCTTCACCGCGACGAGCGTGTTCGGATAGAAGTACAGGTCGGCGGCGCTGCGCAGGGTGAGCGGGCCGGGCGCGACGTCGGTGTAGTCGTCGGGGCCGCCGAAGCCGGTGCGGAAGGCCGCCGCGGCCGACAGCACCGGCACGCCGGCCAGCTCCGGGTGCAGCCGCGGCAGCTCGCGGCGCACGTAATCGGCCTGGGCGGCATTGACCGGCGCCAGCGCGGTCATGTTGCCCTCGTCGGCGAAGTAGCTGCTCATGCGCAGCGCAGTGCTGCCGATCGGGGTGTCGACGTAGGCGATGGTGGCCCGATGCACCTTTTCGACCAGCGGGGCGATTTCCGGGTCGACGGGTACGCAGCGGTCCTGCTGCGGGCAGATCGGCCGCACTTCGCTGCGGGTTTCGTCGCGATCGACCGTCCAGCGGCCGTGCCGGCGCACCAGCGCCAGCCGGATCAGGCCCAGGTCCTTGCCGAAGAAACCGCCCATCACCGCCGGCACGCCGCGCACGAAGCCGCGGGTGGCATCGACATCCCGCATCCCCGCGTAATGCGGGCCGGGGAACTCGGTGTGCGAGTGACCGAGCAGCAGCACGTCGATGCCGGGCACGGCGGCCAGATGCCAGCCGCCGTTCTCCATGCCGGCGGCGTACGGCGCGGTGTCCAGGCCGCCGTGCAGGAGCGCCACCACCAGGTCGGGATGCCGCGCCCGGATTTGCGGCAGATATTTCCGGGCCGCCTCGACCACGCCGCTGACGGTGACCTTGCCGGCCAGGTGCTGCCTGTCCCAGAGCATGATCGGCGGCGGCGCGAAACCGATGAGGCCCACCCGCAGCGGCACTTCGATCCGGCTTCCGTCGGGGGCACGGGCGGCGATGGTCTTGCTCACGATGGTCCACGGCTTGAAGATCGGCGCGCCGTCGACGTTGGCCAGCACCAGCGGGAAGTGCGGTCCGGAGCAATGCCGCTGCGTGCCGCCGTCGACGTTCATCGGCGTACCGGTGACCTGCGACAGGAACGCCAGGCCGTAGTTGAACTCGTGGTTGCCGATGGTGCCGCCGTCGTAGCCGAGCGCGTCCATCGCGCGATAGATCGCCAGTTCCCGGTCGCAGGCCGGCGGTTTCGCCAGCGCCTGGTAGTCCGCCAGCACGCTGCCCTGGATGGTGTCGCCGTCGTCGAACAGAAAGCTGTTCGCGAACCGTTCGCGGGCGCGGCGGATCAGCGTGGCGGTGCGTTCGTAACCCAGCGAGCGGTCCGGCCTGAGCTTGTAGTAATCGTAGCTCAGCACGTTCGAATGGATGTCGGTGGTTTCCAGGATCGCCACGGTTGCGCGCGCGCCGTCCGGCAGCCCGGGCGCTTTCCAGCGAGGGCCGGCGCAACCGGCAAGCAGCGTGGCGACCGCCAGGATGAGCGGCGTGGCGGGGCGTTGCGGCATGTTGGCTCCGTGGCAGACGTGCGGGCGCAGGCCACGCTAGCAGATCGGCATGACATTCCGCCCCACGCCGGACCGGCATGTGCCGCAGGCGCACCGGCCGTCGCCCCAACGCCAGTGGAACGGGCCATGCGGCGAACAGGATTGTTGCCCGCGCAAGACCGTAAGATGTCACACAGGTTACGGCCGAGTCCCGGAGGGGGCGTGCAATCCATGCGCAGGATCTGGTCAGGCTTCACGCGGGCACGGCTGGTGAAGCTGTGCGCGTTGATCTTCTTCGCGCTGTGCGTCGCGGCAACGGCGCTGCGCGAACCGCAGCCGTTGCAGCAGGGGTTCGTTCTTGCGTTGATGCTCAGCACATCCGCGGCGCTGTTTTTTGCGTTCGCGCGTCCGGGCCTGGCGCTGGTGGTCGGCGGCGGGCTGTTCCTGCTGCTGAAGTTCGTCTCGGTGCTGAAGCTGCGCTATCTCGACTCGGCGTTGATGCCGGCGGATTTCGTCTACTACGCGCGTACCAGCCTGCTCGATACGCTGCGGCATTACCCGCACCTGTACGCGCTGGGCATCGCCCTTTTCCTGGCGCTGCCGCCGCTGCTGTGGCTGGTCTGGCGCTGGGACTGGCGGCTGTCCCTCGGCCGCGGTGCGCAAGCGGCACTGCGCGTCGGCGGGGCGGCCGTGTCGGTGCTGGCGTTCTGGGTGTGCATGCTGCCCGGCGGCCCGTTCGCGGCCGTGCATGCCAGGGATGTC
Organism: Pseudomonadota bacterium; assembly: GCA_028873095.1. GTDB lineage: Bacteria > Pseudomonadota > Gammaproteobacteria > Xanthomonadales > Rhodanobacteraceae > Rhodanobacter. The sequence goes on from JAGWMU010000069.1 coordinate 10,324, forward strand.
TGGGAAAAATTGTCCGACGATGCCCAGTTGACCAACTTCTTCGTCAACTTCGACGACGCCGATGTGCACCTGCCGGCGATGGCCAGCGAGGCGACGGCGGAGCGGCAGTGGGCGGCGACCGCGCAGGGCGTGCCGGGCGAGGCGCGCTCGTCCTACCCGGACATCGTGCAGGTGCTCGAGGAGAGCACTTTCGATCCGGCGAATTACACCGATTGCGACGTCCCGCAATGCCGCGTATCGCTGTTCCAGCGCGATGCCCGCACCCGGGCGCATGGCGTGTTGCGCGTGCACACCTTCGGCGGCGGTACCTGGGTGAGCGAGTTCGCCGCGTTGACCGGCATGCCGCAGGACATCTTCGGGCCGGGCGGCATGTATGCGCCGTACGTGCTGGCGCCGCACGTGCGCGACGCGCTGGCGCAGCAGCTGCGGCGGCTGGGCTATGTCACGATCGGCATCTACCCGACCGCCGCCAGCTTCATCAACGGGCGCAACGCCTATCACGCCTACGGCTTCGACCATCTGTACGGCGCCGGCGAACTGGGCCTGCCCGAATGGGAGGAGACCGATGCGCAGATGTTCGCCGCCGCCAAGCGCGTCTACGACAAGGTGAAGAAACCGGGCCGGCCGGTATTCCTGATGATCCTGACGCTGAACCAGCACGGACCGCACGACGACGATCCGATGTCGGCGCTGCCGCCGCCCTACCGCGGCCTGCTGCACGGGCTGACGCCCGCCGCCGCGCTCAACTTCGATACCTACCTGTCCCGCCTGCGGGACTCCGCGGCGGCCATGCGCGGCCTGGAGCATCTTTTCCTCGATCGCGCGCAACCGACCGTGCTGGTGCATTTCGGCGACCACCAGCCGTCCTTCGGCGGCCTGATCCGCGCCCTGCCACGCAGGCTGCCCGCCGCGCTGCGGCCGGACCGGGACTTCCTCACCTACTACATGATCAAGAGCAACACGGCCGGCGCGCCGCTGCCCAGTTACCCGATGCTCGACATCGCCTTCCTGCCGAGCATGGTGATGCAGGCGGCCGGCTTGCCGGAAGACCCCTATTTTTCCGCCGAGACCGCGCTGCGCAGGCGCTGCAACGGCCTGTACGACGATTGCGCGATACCCGGCCTGCTGCCGTCCTACCATGCGTGGATCTTCGACCGGCTGCACGTCTACGAATGAACCGCCACGGACACCACGTGGATGGCGCGCCCGTACCGCTGGCCGCCAGGGTACGGGTGATCGCCCATCGCGGCGCCAGTGCCTTGCTGCCGGAGCACACGCTGGCGGCGTACCGCCGCGCGATCGCCGACGGCGCCGACTTCATCGAGCCGGACCTGGTGATGACCAGGGATGGCGCGATGGTGGCGCGCCACGAGAACGAGATCTCCAGCACCACCGACGTGGCCGACCGTCCGGAATTCGCCGCGCGCAGGACCCGCAAGATCGTGGACGGCCAGGCCGTCAGCGGCTGGTTCAGCGAGGACTTCACCCTGGCCGAGCTGAAGACCCTGCGCGCGCGCGAGCGCCTGCCGCAGCTGCGCGGCACGCGGCATGACGGTCAATTCGAGATTCCCACGCTGGCCGAGATCATCGCGCTGGCGGCGGCCGGGTCGGCGGCCTGCGGCCGCGCGGTCGGCATCATCCCGGAGATCAAGCACGGCAGTTATTTCGCCGCGCTTGGTCTGGCGATGGAGGACCGGCTGCTGGCCGAGCTGGCGGCGCATGCGTACACGCGCAGCGCCCCGGTGGAGATCCAGTCCTTCGAGATCGGCAACCTGCGCCATCTGCGCGACCGGCTCGGCGGCCTGCGGTCGGCGAACCGGCATCCCCATGTCCGCCTGCTGCAGCTGCTGGGCGATCCCGCCGAGCGGCCCTGGGACGTGGCGGCGGCCGGCGACGACGAGCCGACCTACGCGCGGATGATGACACCGGCCGGCCTGCGCGAGATCGCCCGCTATGCCGATGCGATCGGCCCGGACATCCGCGCGATCGTCCCGCTCGATGCGCAAGAGCGGTTCGGGCCGCCCACCGCGCTGGTGCGCGACGCCCATGCCGCGGGGCTGGAGGTGCACCCGTACACGTTCCGTCCGGAGAATCATTTCCTGCCGAAGAGCCTGTGGCAGGGCGGCGATCCGGCGACGTGCAACGAGGCCGGCGCGATCGCCGACATCCGCGCCGGTCTCGCCGCCGGCATCGATGCGTTCTTCACCGATGCCCCGGCGATCGGGCGCAAGGCGGTGGATGGACTGGTGGCGCGGGATTGAGCGTTGCCGGCCGCGGCCCCGACGGGACACGCGGCCACGGCGACATTATGATCGCGGGCATTCTTCGGCGGAGCGCGGCATGCATACGCAGGCACTGGTCATCACCTGGGCGACGCCGGTGTTCTTCGTGCTGATCGCGCTGGAGCTGCTGCTGGCGAAACGGCGCGGAAAGCCCGTCTACCGCAGCGCCGACGCGGTCAACAGCCTGGCGCTGGGGGTGATCTCGCAGGTCGTCGCGGTGTTCACCGGGCTGCTCACGCTCGGCATCTATGCCTGGTGCGCCGGGCACCTGGCGCCGTGGCGGTTGCCGGCCGGCAACGTGTGGGTGTGGCTCGGCGCGCTGGTGTCGTACGACTTCTGCTACTACTGGCTGCATCGCGCGGGGCACGAGGTGAACATCCTGTGGGCCGCGCACGTGGTGCACCACCAGAGCGAGCATTACAACCTCTCCACCGCACTGCGCCAGACCGCCAGCGGCGCGCTGCTGGGCTGGCTGTTCTACCTGCCGCTGGCGCTGCTGGGCGTTCCGCTCGAGGTGTTCGTCGCGGTGGCGCTGATCGACCTGCTGTACCAGTTCTGGGTGCATACCGAGCTGGTCGGCCGGCTCGGCTGGTTCGACCGCGTGTTCTGCTCGCCGTCGAACCACCGCGCGCATCATGCGGTGAACGACCGCTATCTGGATCGCAACTACGGCGGCATCCTGATCCTGTGGGACCGCCTGTTCGGCACCTTCGTGGAGGAGGACGACGGCGATCCGCCGGTGTACGGCACGCGCGCGCCGCTGCGCAGCTGGAACCCGCTGTGGGCCAACGTCGAGGTGTACTGGACGATCGCGAAGGACGCGTGGCATGCGCGGCGCTGGCGCGACAAGCTGCTGGTGTGGATCAAGCCGCCGGGCTGGCGGCCGGCCGACGTGGCGGCGCGATTCCCGAAGCCGCCGTTCGACCCGCGCCGCGAACGCTTCGATCCGCCGCTGACCGGCGCGCTGACGATCTACTGCCTGGCGCAGTTCGCCCTGCTGCTGGGCATGGCGACCCATTTCCTGGGTCTCGGCGGCACGGCGGACCTGCCGACGCGGCTGGGCTACGCCGGCTATCTGCTGGCGAGTCTGACCGTGCTGGGCGCCCTGCTGGAGGGGCGTCGCCGCGGCCGCCGGCTGGAGCGCGCGCGGCTGCTGGCCACCGCGCTGCTGCCCTGGATGCCCGGCGGCTGGTTCGGCATCGGCCATCCGGACGCCCGCCTGGCGCTGTCGCTGGCGCTGTGGTCGGCGGCCAGCGCGGTGGCGCTCGGCTGGCGCGCCGGCGCTGTCGCCGAGGCCGGCTGAAGTCGCGCCGTCGCTGAAAAACATATGGACGTCTGGACGTCCATATGTATCAGTCGCGCCGTGCATGGCCGTGGCGCGGTGTTGCGATGCGCCGTGTGAAAATCCGCTCGTTCGTTATGATGGACTCACGTTTCAAGGGGAAAACGCGATGAGCTTTCTGGGCAAACTGGTTCGGCACAAGACGATCGAGCAGCTGCAGGCGGAGGTCGGCGCGCGCGGCGATTTCCGGCGCGTGCTGGGGCTGTGGCAGCTCACCGCGATCGGCGTGGGCGCGATCATCGGCGTGGGCGTGTTCGTGCTGGCCGGCCAGCAGGCGGCGGCGAACGCGGGCCCGGCGGTGCTGCTGAGCTTCCTCATCGCCGGCCTCGGCAGCGGCTGCGCGGCGCTGGCCTACGCCGAGTTCGCCAGCATGATCCCGGTCACCGGCAGCGCCTATACCTACGGCTACGCGGTGCTCGGCGAGCTGTTCGCGTGGGTCATCGGCTGGGACCTGCTGATCGAGTACGCGCTGATCGTG
>JAGWMU010000070.1 GCA_028873095.1 Pseudomonadota bacterium
GTAGCGGAGCATGAGAAGGCGGTGGCGTGGGCCTTGTCGCTGGATCGGCAGTTGACGGAGCAGCGGTCGAAATACGCCGATCTGGTGGCCGAGCACGAGCAGGCGATGGTGTGGGCCAAGGGACTCGATGCGGAATTGATGGCTGTGCGCGAGCAGCTTGAAGCTACCATAGCGGTTCGAGATCAGTTACAGGGAGAGAAGCTGACAATGAAGCAATGGGCAGAACAGATCCAGCGGCAGCTTGAGTCTCTGGGCATAAATATGGAAAGCCTGACTGGCCACTATGAGGCATCGGCTCGAACAGGCGAGCAGCTTCTGATGCATTATGCGGAAGTCGTGGTTCAACTGACGACGGTGCGACAGCAGTACGGCGCCTTGGCTGCCGAACACGAACAAACGGCAAGCATGGTGCAATTGCTGCAACGGGATCTGGCCGATCGCACGACGCAGATGCAGGCACTGCAGGAAGAACAGAGGCGTGTGGCGATTCAGAAAGGTATCCTGAGCGGCGAGTTGGCCACATTGCATCAGGAACATGACCTATTGTTGCGGTCACGCTCCTGGCGCATCACCAAGCCCTTGCGTGTGCTGGGACGTTTGTGGCGCGGCGACTGGACTTCGCTGCGTGCAGGTTTGGCAGCGCGGCGGCGTGCTGCCGCGGCCGTGAAGCGAACGGCATATCCGCCACCTACCGAGCCGGTCGTCCCGGCGAACACCGTCGACACCACGTTCGATCCGCTGGGAGGCCTGCGCTTCGCGCAGTACCACGACCCGCGGGTGACGATCCTGATCCCCGCCTACGGCAACCTGGCGGTGACCGCGGCCTGCCTGCGTTCGATCGCGGCGCACGCGCCGCGGGTGCCGTGCGAGGTGCTGGTGGTCGAGGACGCCTCCGGCGACGCCTCGATGCGGCGGCTGGCGGACGTGCCCGGCCTGCGTTACGAGGAAAATCCCGAGAACCTGGGGTTTTTGCGTTCCTGCAACCGGGCCGCCACGCTGGCGCGCGGCGACTATCTGTACTTCCTCAACAACGACACCGAAGTCACCGAAGGCTGGCTCGATGCCATGCTCGACGTCTTCGAACGCTTCCCCGACTGCGGCATGGTCGGCTCCAAGCTGGTCTATCCGGACGGGCGGCTGCAGGAGGCCGGCGGCATCGTGTGGAAAGACGGCAGCGCATGGAACTACGGCCGTCTGGACGACCCTGAGCGCAGCATCTACAACTACCTGCGCGAGACCGACTACTGTTCGGGCGCCTCGCTGCTGATCGGGCGCGACTTGTTCGAGCGGCTCGGCCGTTTCGACGAACGCTACGTGCCGGCGTACTGCGAGGACTCCGACCTCGCCTTCAAGCTGCGCGCGGCCGGCAAGCGGCTGTATTACCAGCCGCGCTCGGTGGTGGTTCATTTCGAGGGGGTCTCGCACGGCACCGACGTGGGCAGCGGCATCAAGTCGCACCAGGTCGAGAACCAGAAGCGCTTCCGCGAGCGCTGGTACGAAGTGCTGGAGCGCGACCACTTTCCCAATGGCGAACAGCTGTTCCTCGCCCGCGGCCGCACCGCCGGGGCAAAGACCATCCTGGTGGTGGACCATTACGTGCCGCAGCCGGACCGCGACGCCGGTTCGCGCACCATGTGGCAATTCATCGGCATGTTCGTGCGGCGCGGCTATTCGGTGAAGTTCTGGCCGCAGAACCTGTACGGCGATCCGGTCTACGCGCCGTTGCTGCAGCAGATCGGGGTGGAGGTGATCTACGGCGCCGAGTATCGCGACGGCTTCGAGACCTGGATGCAGCAGCACGGGCAGGCGCTCGGCGGCGTGCTGCTGAGCCGCCCGCATGTCGCCGTCGACTTCATCGAGGCCGCGCGCAGGCACACCCGGGCACCCCTGCTCTACTACGGCCACGACGTGCATTACCTCAGGATCGAGGACCAGCTGCGGATGCAGCCGGATGCGGCATTGCGGGCCGAATGCGACAAGGCCAGGCGGCTCGAGCATCAGGTGTGGAAAAGCGTCGACGCGGTGTATTACCCGTCGGAAACGGAGACCGCCCATGTGCGGGAGTGGCTCGAGCGGGAGGCCCCCGAAGTGCGCAGCCACACGGTTCCGGCCTACGCCTACGATTCGTTCCCCGAGCAGCCGGGGCTGAATCTCGACGAGCGCCGGGACCTGCTGTTCGTCGCGGGGTTTGCCCATCCGCCGAACGCGGATGCCGCCGAATGGTTCGTGCGCGAGGTGCTGCCGCGGGTCCGCGAACGCCATCCGGACGTCCATCTGTTCCTGGTCGGCTCCAGTCCGTCGGCGGCCGTCATGGCGCTGCAGGGCGACCATGTCACGGTCACCGGATTCGTCAGCGACGAGGAATTGGCCCGGCATTACGCGCGTGCGCGCGTGGTGGTCGCGCCCTTGCGCTACGGCGGCGGCATGAAGGGCAAGGTGATCGAAGCCATGCGTTTCGGCGTTCCCTGCGTGACGACGACGGCGGGCATCCAGGGCCTCGCCCGGACGGGCGGGTTTCTGCCCGCGGCCGACGATCCGGCCGGGTTCGCGTCGCTGGTGCTGGGCTATCTCGCCGACGACGCCGAATGGCGCCGCGTTTCCGCGGCCGCACAGGATTTCGTGCGCGCCAATTTCACCGAGCAGGCGCAATGGTGCGTCTTCGCCGGCGAGCTGGGCGATGGGCCGCCTGCCGCCGCCACCCATTGCAGGCAGACATCATGATCGTCAGGGCGAGGGCACCGTTGCGGCTTGGTCTTGCCGGCGGCGGCACGGACGTTTCGCCGTATTGCGACGTCTACGGCGGACACGTCATGAACGTCACCATCGACCGCTACGCCTACGCGATCGTCGGCGAGGGCGATGGCCGCGGCTCCAGTTTCCATGCGCTGGATGTGGGCCACGAGGAGATGCACTCCGGTGACGGCGCCATCCTCGGCGATGGCCCGCTGCAACTGCTGAAGGGCGTGTATGCGCGCGTCGCCCGCCAGTTTCTCGGCGGCGCGCAGCCGTCGCTGGAGGTGCGGACCTTTTCCGATGCCCCGCCGGGTTCCGGCCTGGGTTCGTCCTCGGCCATGGTGGTGGCGCTGGTGCAGGCCTTCGCCGAATATTTTTCGCTGCCGCTGGGCGAATACGAGGTGGCCCAGCTGGCCTACGACATCGAGCGCAAGGACCTGAAACTGGCCGGCGGCCGGCAGGACCAGTATGCCGCGACCTTCGGCGGCTTCAACTTCATGGAGTTCTATGCTGACGACCGCGTCATCGTGAACCCCCTCAGGGTGAAGGACTGGGTCTGGGCCGAACTGGAAGCCTCGATGGTGCTGTACTTCACCGGCGTCTCGCGGGCGTCGGCGGACATCATCGACCAGCAGTCGCGCAACATCGGCGAAAAGAACCACGCGTCGATCGCGGCCATGCACCAGCTGAAGAAGGAAGCCGTGCAGATGAAGGAGTGCATTCTCAAGGGCGATCTGCGCGGACTCGAATCGACGCTGCAGGCCGGCTGGGAAGAAAAGAAGAAGACCGCGACCAGCATCAGCAATCCGCTGATCGAGCAGGTCGAGCGGGTGGCGTTCGCGCATGGCGCAAGGGCCGCCAAGGTGTCGGGCGCCGGCGGCGGCGGTTTCATGATGTTCCTGTGCGATCCCGGGCAGCGCATCGGCCTCAGCCGCGCGCTGCTGCGCGAAGGCGGCAGCATCATGGATTTCCATTTCACCCAGCAGGGGGCGACATCGTGGCGCATCAAATGAGCGAGCGGATCGACCGGGAGTTCGGCAAGTCGATCGCCTTGCTGCAGGCGATGGCGGCCGATCCGCAGTTGCGCGAGCTGATCGGCAGCGCCGTGCAGCTGGCGGTGGCCGCGCTGAAGCAGGGCAACAAGCTGCTGTTCGCGGGCAACGGCGGCAGCGCGGCCGATGCCCAGCACTGGGCCGGCGAACTGGTCAGCCGCTTCAACTTCGACCGTCCCGGCCTGGCGGCCGTCGCGCTGACCACGGATACCAGCATCCTCACCGCGATCGGCAACGACTACGGCTACGACTACGTGTTCGCGCGCCAGGTCGAGGCGCTCGGACGTCCCGGCGACGTGCTGTTCGCGATCTCGACGTCCGGCAATTCGAAGAACATCCTGCGCGCGCTGCACGCCGCGCGCGCCGCGGGCATCGGCGTGATCGGGTTCACCGGCCAGACCGGCGGCGCGATGGCCGAGCTGTGCGACCTGTGCTTCCGCATGCCGTCCGGCGAGACGCCGAAGATCCAGGAGGGCCACGAATTCATCGGCCACCTGCTGTGCAACCTGATCGAGAGCGAGATGTTCGCCGATGCGCGCGGCTGACGAGGCCATCGTGCTCGTCGGCGGCCTGGGCACGCGGCTGCGCAGCGTGGTGCCGGACCTGCCCAAACCCGTCGCGCCAGTCGCCGGCCGTCCGTTTCTCGCCCACCTGCTCGACCAGGTCGCGACGGCGGGGCTGCGCCGCGTGATTCTCGCCACCGGCCATCTCGCGGAGCGGGTCGAACAGGCCATCGGCCGGCAGTGGGCCGGCATGCAGGTCAGCTACTCGCGCGAGGATCGGCCGCTGGGCACCGGCGGCGCCATCCGTCTCGCCGCCACGCAGCTGCAGGGCGAAGGCGCGCACGTGCTCAACGGCGACACCTTCCTGCGCTACGACCTGCGCCGGCTGGAACGGCTGGTGGATGCCGCCGGCGTGCCGCTGGGCATGGCGCTGGCGCAGGTGCCCGATGTCGGGCGCTATGGCGCGGTCGAGGTCGCCGCCGGCCGCGTGGTGGCCTTTCACGAAAAGGGCGGGCACGCGGCCGGGCTGATCAACGCCGGCAGCTATTTCCTGACCATGGCGGGGGTGGCGATGCTGCCGTCGACGCCGAGCTACTCGTTCGAGTCCGCGGTGTTGCCGGCGTGGGCGGCGGCCGGGCAGGTGGTCGCGCTGGACGACACGCGGGACTTCATCGACATCGGCGTGCCGGAGGATTACGCCCGCGCGCAGTCGCTGCTGGGTCCGGCCGCGTGAACCCGCCGCCGCGTCCGGGCGTCGTCCTGCCCGCCGGCGGGCCGCCGGGATCGGCCGCGGCGGGCTCGCGCAAGGTGCTGTTCCTGGATCGCGACGGCGTCATCAACGTCGACCACGGCTACGTCCACACCGCCGCGCAGACGCAGTGGGTGCCCGGCATCTTCGAGCTGTGCGCAGCGGCGCGCGACGCCGGCTACGCGCCGATCGTGGTGACCAACCAGGCCGGCATCGCCCGCGGCTATTACACGGAGGCGCAGTTCGTCGCCTACACGCGCTGGGTGCACGGGCAGTTCGCGCAGCGCGGCGTGCCCCTGCTGGCAACCTATTACTGCCCGCACCACCCGCAGGCGGGCATCGGCGCGTACCGGGTCGCATGCGATTGCCGCAAGCCCGGTCCGGGCATGCTGCTGGCGGCGGCGAAGGATTTCGGCCTGCGCCTGGGCGAGTGCGTGCTGATCGGCGACATGCCGTCGGACCTGCAGGCCGCGGCCGCCGCCGGCGTCGGGACGGCCCGGCTGCTGGCCGATCTGCCGCCCCTTCCCGCCACGCTGTTCGCCGGGCCGCCACCCCCGGACAACCCGACGCCGTAGGAGCGCACCCTGTGCGCGAATGCCCTTTGCCGGTCGCCCGGGGAATGCATTCGCGAACAGGGTGCGCTCCTACGGGGGCGTTGCCATCAGTGGATCGCCTCCGGCGTGCCTGAGGGCGGCGGAAGCGGCGCCGTCGGTACGGGCGGCAGCTTGGCCGGCGCCGGGTGCAGGTCGGTCTGCTTCAGCGTCTGCATGCTGTTGATCACGGCCTCGGTGACGTCCTTGGCCTGCTGGTTGGACTCCACGATGTAGGGCACGATCAGCAGCAGCAGTTCGGTGCGGCTCTTGTCGGTGGACTGCGACTTGAACAGGTTGCCGAGCAGCGGGATGTCCTTCAGCAGCGGCACGCCGCTGTTGCCCTTGGTCTCCTTGGTGGACACCAGCCCGCCCAGCACGACCGAGCCGCCGTCGGAAAGCGACAGGCTGGTCTTGATCGAGCGGTTGAAGATGGCCGGCGAGTTGACCCCCGAGGTGGAGTCGATCGGCTGCGCCTCGCTGTCTTCCTGGCTGATGTCCAGGTCGATCCGGTTGTCCGAATAGATGGTCGGCTTGACGTCCAGGATGATGCCGGTCTTGCGGTACTGGATCGACTGCAGGATGTTCGAGTTGCCGCCGGTCTGCTGCGTCGAGGCGGTCTGCGACGACAGCGTGGGGACCTCCGTGCCGACGTCGATGCTGGCCTCCTGGCCGCTGTTGACCAGGATCCGCGGGGTGGACAGGATCTTCACCCCGGAATGCGCGGCGAGGGCGGTGAGCAGCCCCCGGTTCATGCCGGCGACGTCCACCAGGTAGGAAAAGCCGCCGCCCGAGCTGCTGGAACTCGTGCCGCCGGTACCGGTACCCGTGCCCGTGGTGCTCAGGGAACCCAGCTGCATCGTGCCGTTGTACTTGCCGCCGAAACCGTTCTTGGCCAGCCAGTTCATGCCTATCTGCATGTTGTCGTCCAGCGTCACCTCGGCGATCGTCACCTCGATCATCACCTGGCGCGTCGGGCGGTCCATCTGCCGGATCAGCGGCAGCATCCGCTGCCACTCGGCCGGGTCGCCGCGATAGACCAGCGCATTGCGGGGCACGTCGACCGTGATGCTGCTGCGCTTGGCCTCGCTGGCGGCATTGGCGGCGACCGGCTTGGTTGCCGTCCCCGCTTCGTTGGCGGGCTGCACCGACGAACCCATGGTCAGCGGCATGCCGCCGCTCTGGCCGCCGCCGCCGTTGAGCACGGCGGCGATGTCCGCCGCCTTCGTGTTCTCCACCGGGTAGTAGAAGATGCTGTCGCTGGAGGAGGACGGGTTGGGTTGATCCAGCGTCCTTGCCCACTGGATCACATGGTCGAGGATGCGTTCGTCCGGCGCGAACACCAGCAAGGTGTTCGCCGCGCTTACCGGCAGCACGATGATCGCCGACCCCGGGGCGACCGTGGTGCTGGCGGCGAGTCCCTCGGCGCGCAATGCCTCGACCAGCTTGGGCGCAAGCTGGTCGGCGGAAATGAAGGCCGGCGCCAGGCGGCGGCTGTGGCTGCCGCGCAGGAACGGGCGGTCCAGCACGGCGATCGCCTTGGCCGCTTCGCCGACCAGTTCCGGCGGGCCGGAAAGCACCACCGCGTTGCGGTTGATGTCCTCGTCGATCTTCAGCTGCGGGTTGTTGTTGTAGGCCGTGCGCAGCCAGTGGGCCACGTCGACGTTGCCGACCGAGTGCAGCTGGACCAGCTGGAACACCGGGCGGTGGCTTTCCGGCACGCTGGGCAGGGCGCGGCCGCTGATCAGGATCGGCGATTCGGTGCTCGAGGCATCCTTGGTCGGCTGGATGTTCAGCACGCGGCCGTCCCAGACCGCGGCGATGCCGTAGCGGCGCAGCACTTCGTCGACCAGCCGGTAGAACACCAGCGGGGTTTGCGGATCGGTCACCCTGAGCGTGACCAGGTCGGTCTGCTTGGCCAGCCGCGGGTCCAGCACGTAGTTCACGTGCAGCAGGTTGCCATAGGCCTCGTTGATGAACGCCGCCAGCGGCAGGTTGCTCAGCGTGGCGGTGATCGGCGCGCCGCTCAGCGGCGGCAGTTCCCGCTTCATGCCCAGCCCGACCGCGGTCGGCCCGCGCGGCGCCAGCGATGGCGTCGATTCCACTTCGGTGCGCGCACGCAAGGTCGCCTGCGACGGAATCGTCAGGCCGCGGTTGGCCGGCGCCTTGGTGCCGATCGGCAGCGGTGCCGGCAACTGCACCTTCGACGGCACGGCCTGGCAGGCGGCCAGCGCCGCCGTCGCCAGCGCAAGCGAAACCGACAGCGATAGCGGACGCAACTTACTCATTCGTGTTCTCCAGTGTGAGGCGTGCTGCCACCGGTCCCTGCAGGCGGCGAGCAGTGTTCGGCCCCGGCGGCATGGGCGGGGTGGAACAGCGTGATGCGGAGCGAGCAGCCGTGCCTGGACAGCTCGATCCCGTCGCGTTCGATTTTTTCCAGGGTCGACCCGTCCGGCAGCGCCGCGCCGGGAGCGATCCGCGTGACCTTGGCGCTGGCGGTATCCAGCACCAGCGCCACCGGCTGCGGCGTCAGCACGATGCCGACCAGCGACCATACCGGCGCGTCGACGCCGCCGGGTCCGCCGCCGCCGGGCTGGCCGGCGCGCCGGCGGTCGGCCCAGGCGGGGCTGGTCAGCAGCACCTGGAACGCCTTGTCGTCGTAGCGGCGCAGGCTGGCCGCGCTGGGCACGACCCAGGGCGCTTCGCCGTGGGTCGCGGAGGCGTCGCGGGGCAACGGCGTGGCCAGCCAGCCGAGCAGCAGGCCGGCCAGCACGCACGCCAGCAACGCCATCGGCAACGGGCGCCGCGCGATCCAGTCAGGGAGCTGCATGTGCGTCGCCTCCCTTGGTCACCCGGTAGTAGCTGGCCACGTCCAGCGCCAGCGAGGGAGTGTCGCCGCTGGTCAGGCGGATGCTCTGCACCGTGACCAGCTCCTTGCGGCTCTCGATCTGGCGGATCAGCTCCAGCGCCTGCGACGGGGCGATCGGGCCGTTGATCTGCGCGGGGATCTGCCAGTACGGATGCCGGTCGTCCACCCGCACCGGGGTGCCCATCGTCACCGTCAGTTTCGGTCCCAGGTTGCCGGCGGTATCGCGCAGCCAGCCCTGCACGGTGGCCTGGGCCAGGCCCACGCTGTCGGCATCGGGGATCTGCGCCTCCAGCGCCTTGCGCACGGCATGGATGTCGCTGGCGCGGCGATCCCAGCCGTCCTCGCGGGAAATGCCCTGCACCCGCACCAGCTGCGCCAGCTTGACGGCGTAGTCCGCGTCCAGGCGCGCGCGCGTGGCGGACAGGCCGGTCAGCTGATACACCAGCAGCAGCGCGCCGATCACCACGATGCCCACGCGCAGTCGCGGGTTGCGCGCCAGTTCGGCGCGAAACGGGTCCAGCCCCGGTAGCTTCACGAGGCGTCCCCGGCGGCTGCCGGCGCCGCGGCGGCGGCCGCCGGCGCAGCCGGGGGAATCAGCCGCGCGCGCACGATGACCTGGTCCTTGCCGCCGCGCCCGATGTCGGCGCTGACATCGTCGAACAGGCCGGCATGCTGGAACGCCAGCACCAGCGCGCGCGGGTCAGGCGCGGGCATCGCCACCTGCACTTCCAGCGTGGTCGGATTGGGCATCGACCACTGCACCACGGTGGCCTTCATCGGGTCGAGCAGGCCGGCGACCGAGGCCATCAGGCGTACCTGCGGCAGCGGCGGGCGCAGCGCCAGCAGTTGTTGCGTGGCGACCAGATCGTCCTCGGCGCGGCTGCGGGCGGCCAGGATGTCCGATACCTTCTGGCTGCTGGCGGCGATCTGCGACTGCAGCCGCATGCGGCCCCACTGGACGTGCAGCAGCGCGCCGGCCTGCCAGGCGGCCATCAGCAGGACCAGCGCCACCGCGCCGGGGATGGCCAGCCGCTGGTATTGCGCCAGCGTGTCGCGCAACGAGGCCCGCTGGATCACCGTCCACGGCGCATCGCGCCACGGCGGCGACTGGATCTCCGGCAGCGGCTGCGGCGGTACGCCGACACCCCGGCAGAACGCCATCCAGGTCGTCGCGTCCGGCGCCTGCGGCCACCAGCTGCTGGCATGCAGCGCACCGGCGCGCCAGGCCCTCGCCTCGATGCCGTCCGAGCACCGGACCAGCTCCACCCCGCTTTCGCGCGATTCGCCCCGCAGCAGCGATTCCGGCAGGAAACCGCGGATGTAGCTGACCGGGCCGGCGTCCTGCAGCCGGCCGGACTCGGCCAGCGAGGTATCGATCGGCCCGGCCGTCAGCTCTTCCTGCGGCCACACCCAGACCATCGCCAGGTCGCCGCTCCACGCGGTGTGCCAGGCCGGATCGGCGAACGGCGCCGCGCGGCGCACGGCGGTGGCCACGTAGTCGGCACGCCGCTTGCGCGGCACCGCGGCGCAGGGTACCGAGACAAACAGGCTCAGACCGCGCGAGATCACCCATTCGGCATTGCGCCCGCCTTCACGCAGGGGAAGCAGGTCGTCACGGGTGCGCAGCAGGCGGGTCGGTGAGAAGTGGCGTTGTAGCTTCGCGAGCAGGCGTCCGCCCGTTGCGCGGGCGTGCTGAAAGCCGGAGTTCATAATCGATACGCCAAGGTTGCCCGCCGTCGTCGAAGGGGGTCACGGTCCAATGCAGCAGCCAGCCGGAAGTCCCGTCGGCGGGCCAGATCGCAAGCGTACCAGATCCACCCGGATGCAAGCTGACCAGGTCGTTGTCCCGGGGCAGGGTGGGCAGCAGCTCGTACACCGCCTCGTACTGGTAGAACGCCTGCAGGCGGCGCATGTCCACCACCCGCTCGGCCATCGCCGGGGTGACGCCGGGCAGCAGCGCCAGCACGCTGGCCGGCGCGGTGTTGATGCAGATCTGCGCGGTCCGGCTGGCCGTCAAGGTGTCCAGCAGTTGCCGGTCGCTCAACGGCGCCAGCACCTTGCCCCAGCCCATCACCCGGCGCAATTCCAGCGGCGTGGCCAGCGGCCGGTTCGGCGGCGGCGGCCGGCCGGCGGCGCGGTACTGCTCGGCCTCGGCGCCGTTGAGCCGGTACAGGTCGTCCGGGTCCTGGTAGTCCAGCAGCTTGGCGAACATCGGCCCCTGCTGCTCGAACGGCACCTTCATCCGGTGCAGCCAGTTCTGCAGCACCACCGGGTTGGACCAGTTCACGCTGAGCAGGCCGCTGTCCGCCTGCAGGGCGAACCGGCTGGTGCCCAGGCCGCGGTAGACCGTGCTGTCCAGGCGCAGCTCGTTGCCGACCGGCAGGTTGGAAATCACCGGTTCGCCGGCGGCCTTTTCGGTCTGCTCGAACGCGGTCAGCTTGACCTGGTCGTCCACCGTGACCCCGGCGAAGGTGAAACGCTGGGTGCCCAGCAGGTACAGCACGGTGGCGCGGGTGGAGTCGGCGGCCAGCTCGCCCTCAAGCCGCGTGTCGGCCAGCTGCTGGTCGCGGCGCATGCGGTCGCTGATGGTGGCCACGGCGCTGGCCAGCAGCACCAGCACCACCAGCATGGCGATCACCGTCAGCAGGATGAACCCGCCCTGCGCGCGCGTCGCCGACGGCGGCCGGCGGCGGTTCACTGCGCCTCCGGATTGGTATACGGCGTCAGCGGCATTGGCCGCGGCACCGCGATCGACTGGACCATCACCTGGCTGCCGCCGCTGCCGTCGCCCAGCAGTTCGATGGCCTGCGGCAGCGGCTTCTGCAGCCCCAGTTTCGGCGGCCAGCCCGGCAGCGCCTTGCCGTCCCGGTCGAGGTAGGCGAAGTGCAGGGCGCCGGCATCGCGCAACGCCAGGGTCAGCGGCGGCTGCCCGGCCTCGCGGTACACCAGCCGGTCGCCGCCGGCCGCCGGCTGCACGCGCCAGCTGACGGTCACCGGCACGCCCGCCGCGCCCAGCAGCGGATCGAGCGTGGTGGCGGTGAAGCCCCGGGCGTCGCCCTTCAGGCCCAGCACCGGGTCGTCCGCCTTGACGGTGAGCCCGGTCATGTCCAGCGCGACCAGGCCGCGGATGCTGTCGCGCAGCCAGTCCAGCACCACCGTGCCGTTGTCGCGCACGCCTTCCAGCGCCGCGGCGCGCTGGCGCGAACGGTTGAAGCCGGCCAGCGCCTGGAACATCAGCGACATCGCCAGCGCGGAAATCAGCAGCATCACCAGCGTTTCCATCAGGGTGAAAGCGCGCGCGCGCCGCGGCCCGGCCATCACTGGTTGTCCATCGCGTGCACCTGGCGGTAGCCGACCTGGCGCAGCTGGAACGCCGCCAGCGTGCGGTCGCCGTCGGTGACCCGGACATCGAGCAGGTACAGCCCCAGCTCGAACAGGTCGGGCAGGCCCACGGCGGTGACGCCGGGTTTCACCGGCTGCAGCGGCTTGGCCGTCCAGCGCACGGTGTAGCGGCCCAGCGGCCGTTCGCCGCTCGGCGTCTTCATCGGATTCACCTGCGCCAGCACGCCCAGCGCCGAGCGGGTCAGCTCGTTCGCGCGGGCGTGCGCCTCGGCGCGCTGCAGCGCGTGCAGGTTGGTGCTCTGCCAGCCGTAGAGCACCATCGCCACCATGCTGAAAATGACCAGCGCGACGATCGCCTCGAGCAGCGAGAACCCGTGCTGCCGGCGGCGCATCACGGCGTCACCGGCGGCGGGGTGACGACCAGCTGGCAGAACGGCGGCGTGACGGTCCGCGGGTAATGCCGGTCGCCGTGTTCCAGCTGGATATGCGCCCCTTCGCAGAAGCCGTTGGCGCGCACCCGCAGGCGATGGTCGAAGCGCACCAGCCAGCCATACGGCAGGATCAGCGCCGGCGGCGTCGCGCCGGCGCCGCCGGCCGCACCGGCCGCCAGCGTGCCGGTGGCCGCGGCGGCGGCATCGCCGGCCGAGCTGGCCGGCGGCGGCAGCAGGATGTCCTGGCCGCGCTGGCGTGCCAGCACCGGCAGGTGGGCGAACTGCTGCTCGATCGATTCCAGCTGGGTGCGCTCGCGCCAGCTGCTGATCATCGAGAACACGCGCACCGCGGCCACGCCGGTGACCAGCGCCATGATCGCCAGCACCACCACCATTTCCAGCAGGGTGTAGCCGGCGTTGCGGCGTCGCCGGTCGGCATGGAGGCGCACGCTAGGAGCCTGTCGGGCTTGGGTGGCCGAGGCGGAAATATGGACCGCACAGCCGGATTCGCCGCCCGGCCAGCCGAAGCCCGACAGGTTCCTAGTGCTGCGGCAGATAGCCGATGTCCGCATCGAGGCCTTCCCCGCCGGGTTTGCCGTCGGCGCCGTAGGAGTAGAGGGTGAACGGCTGCAGGCCGCTGGGCGCCGGCGAATACTGGAACGGATGCCCCCACGGATCGAGCGGCACCTCGCTGTCCAGGTAGGGGCCGTGCCAGCGCGAGGCCACGCTCGGGTCGGTCGGCCGGGTCACCAGGATCGCCAGGCCCTCCTGCTCGGTGGGGAACCGGCTGATGTCCAGCCGCATCGTCTCCAGCGCGCCGCGCAGCATCTTCACCTGGGTATTGGCCGTCTCCACCTTGGCCTTGTCCGCCTGCGAGAACAGGCGCGGACCGACCAGGCCCATGATCAGGCCGATGATCACCAGCACCACGATCATTTCCAGCAGCGTGAAGCCGCCTTGTTGTTTTCCGGATTTCATAGATTCCTCGCCAAGCGCAAGTAGGAACAAAACTAGACCGCCAGATTGTTGGCGCTGGTGATGGCAAGCATCACGCCCATGATGATCACCCCGATCGCCGCGCCGATCACCAGGATCGCCAGCGGTTCGATCAACGCCAGCAGGCGCTTCATGCGTTGCCGGCCCGACTCCTCGTACAGCCGCGCCAGCGACTGCAGCATCGCCGGCAGCTCGCCGGCGCGTTCGCCCACGCGCACCAGGTTGCAGCCGGTGCCGGTCAGCGCGTCGTGATCCTCCAGCGCCTGCGCCAGCGTGGCGCCGCCGCGCACCGCGCGCGCCACCTCGCTCATGCGCACGCGCCGCTGCTGCAGGCGCATGCCGTCGCGCGCCAGTTCCAGCGCGCGCAGCAAGGCCACCTTGCTCATCAGCAAGGTGCCCAGCATCTTCGCCCAGCGCGCGGTTTCCGATTCCAGCAGCCAGCTGCCCAGCAGCGGCCAGTGGCTGAGCTGCTGGTACAGCCGGTCGCGCACCGATTCGCGGCGCAGCGCGAGCACCGCCGCCACCGCCCCGCCCAGCAGCGCAGGCACCACCCACCAGGCGTTGGCGTTGACCCAGGTGCCGCCGGCCAGCACGGCCCAGGCCAGCCACGGCAGCTGGTCGGACTTCTTCAGCAGCGAGGCGAACTTCGGCACCACGAAGGTGAACATCAGGATCACCGCGGCCACGCCCGCGACGACCAGGATCGTCGGATACACCAGCGCGTTGCGCAGTTCCGAGCGCATCTGCTCCTCGTATTCCATCTGCGCCACCGCGCCGGCGATCGAGGCGCCGAGCTGGCCGGTCATCTCGCCGGCCTTGACCAGCTGCAGCACGTACGGCGGCAGCGGGATGCCGCTGGCGGCCAGCGCGTCGGAAAACGCCTGGC
>JAGWMU010000235.1 GCA_028873095.1 Pseudomonadota bacterium
CGATGTGGTCCACGTAGGGCTTTTCCATCATCGACAGGAATTGCCGCGCATAGGCCGACAGGGACTCGACAGAGCGCCGCTGGCCCTCGGCATAGATCGTGTCGAACGCCAGCGACGACTTGCCGGAACCGGACAGCCCGGTGATCACGATCAGCCGGTCGTGCGGCAGGTCGAGGTCGATGTTCTTGAGATTGTGCGTGCGGGCGCCGCGGATGCGAATGGTGTCCATGACGCTCGGATATGGGGGGAACGCACACTATACCAAGCCGGTCGCGGCCCGCCGGCGGGCGCCGTCGCCGATGCCTGCATCGCGCGTGGCGCATGGCGCGGCCGCCGGCGCGGCCTGGCGCGGGCGTTCCGGGGGAGGATGGTCAGTATTTGACCAGCGCGCCCGCGGGTCGTTATAATCCGCGGTTCGTCAGGCCCGACAAGGCCTTGGCGATACCCAAGAGAATAACTAAAGAAGGGAAATTACCCATGAGTTATGCAGTCATCAAGACCGGCGGCAAGCAATACCGCGTCCAGCAGGGCGATGTCCTGCGCGTGGAACTGCTGAACGCCGAAGAGGGCGCTACGGTGAGCTTCGACCAGGTGCTGATGCACGGCGCCGGCGAATCGGTCGTCGTGGGCGCGCCGCTGGTCGACGGGGTCACCGTCAGCGCCACCGTGCGCAAGCACGGCCGCGCCGACAAGATCCGCATCATCAAGTTCCGCCGGCGCAAGCACTACAAGCGCCAGCAGGGCCATCGTCAGCATTTCACCGAAATCGAGATCACGGGCATCAACGCCTGATTCAGCCGGAGTAGAAAGTCATGGCACACAAGAAGGCAGGCGGTTCCACCCGCAATGGTCGCGATTCGAACCCGAAGTACCTCGGCGTGAAGATCTACGGTGGCCAGGCCATCGAGGCCGGCAACATCATCGTGCGTCAGCGCGGTACCCAGTTCCATCCGGGTACCGGCGTGGGTCTGGGGCGCGATCACACCCTGTTCGCGCTGGTCGACGGTACCGTCCAGTTCAAGATCCGCGGCGAGAAGAACCGTCGTTTCGTCGACGTCGTGCCGGCGTAAGCCTTTCGCGATGCGGCAACGAAGGCCCCGCTTCGGCGGGGCTTTTGTTTTTAAGCGGGGAACGGGGAACAGGGAACGCGCGCTTCCCGGTAACCTGTAGCCGGCGTTCTGCGTTTTCCGCCCTCAACTTGACGGATCTCAAAGCTCGTCATTCCGGCGAAAGCCGGAATCCAGTGCCTTCGAAACGTGATGAAATGCGCTGGACCCCGGCTTTCGCCGGGATGACGGCAGCACTACTTTCTCAGAGTTGAGAGCATGGGTTCCCCGTTTCCCAATCCCCAATCCCCATTCCCGGCACTGAAATCATGAAGTTCGTCGACGAAGCCCATATCAAAGTCCAGGCTGGCGATGGCGGCAATGGCTGCATCAGCTTCCGCCGCGAGAAGTTCATCCCGCTGGGCGGCCCCAGCGGTGGCGACGGTGGCTACGGCGGCTCGATCTGGCTGGTCGCCGACGAAGGCCTGAACACGCTGGTGGATTTCCGCCACCAGCGCAGCTTCAAGGCGAAGCGCGGCGAAAACGGCATGGGCAGCCAGATGTACGGCAAGGGCGGCGAGGACACGGTGATCCGCGTGCCGGTCGGCACCATGGTCACCAATGTCGATACCGACGAGCTGATCGGCGACCTCACCCGCCACGGCCAGCGCATGCTGGTGGCGCAGGGCGGCAAGGGCGGGCTGGGCAACATCCATTTCAAGACCTCGGTGAACCGGGCGCCGCGCAAGGCCACGCCGGGCACGCCGGGCGAGGTGCGCGAGCTGAAGCTGGAACTGCGCCTGCTGGCCGATGTCGGCCTGCTCGGCTTTCCGAACGCCGGCAAGTCGACGTTCATCCGCGCGGTCTCCGCGGCCACCCCGCGGGTGGCGGACTACCCGTTCACCACCTTGCATCCGCATCTGGGCGTGGTCAGCCTGGGCACCGACCAGAGCTTCGTGATCGCCGACATCCCCGGCCTGATCGAGGGCGCCGCCGACGGCGCCGGGCTCGGCATCCAGTTCCTGCGCCATGTGGCGCGTACCAGCCTGCTGCTGCATCTGGTGGATATCGCGCCGATCGGCGACGTCGACGTGGCCGAACAGGTGCGGGCGATCGAGCAGGAACTGGCCAAGTTCGACCCCGAGCTGCTGGAACGGCCGCGCTGGCTGGTGTTGAACAAGGCCGACATGCTGCCCGCCGAGGAGCGCATCGCGGTTGCGGAAAAAATCGTCGCCGAGCTGCGCTGGACCCAGCCGTGGTTCCTGGTTTCCGCGATCGCCCACGAGAACACCATGGCGGTCTGCCAGCAGGTGCAGCAGTTCTTCGAATCGCAGCGCGAGCACGATGCCGGCCGGACCGAGATGGCTGCGAACGACGTGCGCCTGCGCGGCGAGGAGCCGCCGGGCTGAACCGGCGCTCCTACATGCGGAATACACCATAGCGCTGCGGTTCGATCGGCGCGTTCATCGAGGCGGAAATCGCCAGGCCCA
>JAGWMU010000236.1 GCA_028873095.1 Pseudomonadota bacterium
CGAAGTGCTCGGCGAAGCGCGCCGTGTCGATGGTGGCCGAGGTGACGATGATCTTCAGATCCGGCCGTCGCGCCGCGAGCTGCTTCAGGTAGCCGAGCAGGAAGTCGATGTTGAGGCTGCGCTCGTGCGCCTCGTCGATGATGATGGTGTCGTAGGCGCTGAGCCACGGGTCGCCCTGCGTCTCGGCCAGCAGGATGCCGTCGGTCATGAACTTGACCAGGCTGCGCGCGGACACCTGATCGTTGAAGCGCACCTGGAAGCCGACGATCTCGCCGACCTGGCTGCCGAGTTCCTCGGCCACGCGCCGCGCCACCGAGCGCGCCGCCAGCCGGCGCGGCTGGGTGCAGCCGATCATGCCCGCCTCGCCGCGTCCCGCGGCCAGGCACATCTTCGGCAACTGGGTGGTCTTGCCCGAACCGGTTTCGCCGGCGATCACCACCACCTGGTGCGCGCGGATCAGCTTGACGATTTCCTCCGCGCGCGCCGCGATCGGCAGGGACTCGTCCAGCCGGATCGGCGGCTTCGCGGCCACCCGCGCGCGGCGGTCCGCGGCCGACGCCTCGATATCCGCGGCCAGCGCCGCCAGCCGGGCCTCGTCGAACCGTCGCGACAGCGCACGCCAGCGGCCCAGCAGGCGGCCGAAGTCGCGGCTGGATACCGCATCGAGTTGCCGTCGCAGCGCACGCAACGGCGCATCGGCGGCGGGAGGGCGGGAACGGGGCGTGTCGTTCATCAGCCGGGCATGATAGCCGCTGCTCCTGCCCGCACGACATCGACTACCAAAATACGAGTGCTCGATAGACCGCGGCTATCGTGCGCATCGGCAGGAATCATTTCCAAGCCACGGATCGAAGGACTATGGTTTGCCCATCGCATTTCCCAACTCGAAAGGAGAGCGGCACATGGCTATTTCCATCGGCATCGCCAAAAAGGATCGCGAGCAGGTCGCCAAACATCTGTCCAAGCTGCTGGCCGACACCTATTCGCTGTACCTGAAGACCCACAGCTTCCACTGGAACGTCACCGGCCCCGAATTCAACAGCCTGCACGCGATGTTCGAAGTGCAGTACAACGCGCTGTGGCTGGCGGCCGACGAAGTGGCCGAGCGCATCCGCACGCTGGACGTGTTCGCGCCCGGCTCCTACAGCCAGTTCGGCAAGCTCACCGCGATCAAGGAAGAGCCCGGCGTGCCGGACTGGAAGGAGATGGTGAACCAGCTGGTCGAGGGCCACGAACTGGCCGCGCACACCGCCCGCGGCACCATCAAGGCCGCCGACGCCGCCGGCGACGTAGGCACCGCCGACATGGCCACCGGCCGCCTGAAGGAGCACGAGAAGACCGCCTGGATGCTGCGCTCGCTGCTGAAGTAGGAGCCCGCCTGGTGGGCGATCGCTCCCCCGAAAGGCAAGAGCATTCGCGCACAGGGTGCGCTCCTACGGCACGCAAACCGTCCCCGTAGGAGCCCACCCTGTGGGCGATTGGCCCCCCGAAAAGCAAGAGCATTCGCGCACAGGGTGCGCTCCTACGGCACGCAAGCCGTCCCCGTAGGAGCCCACCCTGTGGGCGATCGGCCCCCCCCGAAAGGCAAAAGCATTCGCGCACAGGGTGCGCTCCTACGGCACGCAAGCCGTCACCGTAGGAGCCCACCTTGTGGGCGATCGACCCTCACGAAAGGCAAAAGCATTCGCGCACAAGATGCGCCCCTACGGCATCGGCCCCTTCACCACGGTGACGAAGTCGTCCGGACGGATGTGCTTCGCGTAGGCCTGCTGCACTTGCGGCGCGGTGAGCTGGAGGTAGTGCTGGCCGGCGATGGTCATCGCGTCCAGCGGCTTGCCCTGGATCGACAGCTGCAGCAACTGGCTGCCGATCGCGCCGAAGCTGGATTCGCCCAGCGGGATCTGCCGCAGCAGGATGCCCTTGGCCCGCTGCAGGTCGCTCCCGGATACCGGCTCGCTCTGCATCTGCTTGAGATCCCGGATCACCATCGCCCGCGCCGCCGCCACCTTGTCGGGGTCGCTGCCGTAGGACACCGAATAAGTGCCGCGATGCTTGTCCAGATTGAAACTGGAGCCGACGGTGTAGACCAGGCCGCTCTTGTCGCGCAGGTCGCGATACAGCCGCGAGGCGTAGAAGCCGCCGCCCAGCACCTGGTTGCCGAGGTTCAGCGCGTAACGCGCCGGATCGTCGCGGGTGACGTCGATGGTCTGCGCCAGCTGCACGCTGTCCTGCGTGGCGCTGGCGTCGGGCACGCGGAACTGGCTGGGCTTGTTCGCCGGTACCGCGGCGTAATCCACGTCCGGCCTGGCGCCGCTGGCCTTCCACCCGCCGAAGGTCTGCTCGACCACCGACTTCGCCTGCGCCGGATCGACCTTGCCGACGATCACGATGGTGGTCATGTCGGGGCGGAAGGTCTGCTTGTAGTAGTGCTTCACGCGGGCCAGGGTCAATTCGCCCACGTTCATGGGCTTGGCGAAGCGCAGCGCGGGGTCGCCGGCCGGCAGCAGCGCCTTGGCCATGCCGTAGCGGGCCAG
>JAGWMU010000071.1 GCA_028873095.1 Pseudomonadota bacterium
CGCGGCTGGCCTCCTGCTCGTAGATGTAGCTCATGTTCTGCTGCCGGAAGGCGCCGTTGTGGAACCAGTCGTCGCCCCGCCAGCCGTCGACCATCGGGTTCATCGGCACCGCCGCCTTCAGCGCCGGATGGGGGTGGACCAGCGACATCAGCGGCTCGAAGCCGTCGTAGGAGATGCCGATGGTGGCGACCCTGCCGTTGGATTCGGGGATGTGCTTCACCAGCCAGTCGATGGTGTCGTACGTGTCGGTGGCGTCGTCCACCGGCGTGGGATTCAGCGGGCCGTGCAGCGGCCGGTTCATCACGTAGTCGCCCTCGGAGCGGTACTTGCCGCGGATGTCCTGCACCACGCGGATGTAGCCGTCCTCGACGATCACGTCGGTGGCGTTGTCGTAGCCCTCGAGCATCGGGCCGAGGTGGCCGCTCATGCGGTGCGAAGTCAGCGCCTTGGCGTCGTAGGGCGTGCGGGTGAGCACGATGCCGGCGTGGGTGGCGCCCCTGGGGATCAGGATCACGGTATACAGCTTCACGCCGTCGCGCATCGGGATCATCACCTCGCGCCGCACGTAGTCGAAGCTGCGGGTGACCGGCGTGAAGCTTGCCGGCGTCTCGCTGGGATAGTTCGGGTACTTCGCGCCGGGCGGGCTCGCCGCCGATGCGGCGGCGCCGAGCGTCAGCAGCAGGACGGACAGGGCAGGCAGCAGGCGGTACCGTGCGGCAGCGTGACGCGATCTCATGGCAACTCCCCCGGGTGCGAGAGCCTAGCGTAATCGCAACGGGCACGGATCACCATGCGCTGCCCGGAGGACGCGGCGCGAGCGGCGGCGGCGATTTTTTTCGGCAAATGCGCGCGGCAGGATGGCGGTTGGCAAGCCTGTTGCATGATCCCCGGCATGAGCGACCATGCCTACGACATCAGCTATCTGCTTGACTCCGAAATGACCACCCTCGAGGTGCCGATCGCGCGGGAGCAAAAAGCGCCCCCGGCACGGCCGCTTCCCTCGCCCGTGGCCGCGGCACAGGAAGCCATGGCGCGGGAACTGATGCAGGCTGCCGCGGCGCATGAGGCGCTGATCGAGCAGTATCTGCGAACCGCACCCGTTTCGCCGTCGGGCGAGTTCGCGTGGTGAATTGCGCGCAGCGACACCGGCGATGACGTTCTTGAACCAGAGTTGACCCATTTCGGCACATTGTTCGCATCGGCGGTCGGCTGCCGTGAAAAAGCCCGGGCATGCCCGGGCTTTTTGCTTCGACGCAGGGGCGGACCCGATCAGTCGATCGACGGCAGCGTGTCGACCCCGGCCTCGATGGCGGCCTTGTGCGTCAGCGTGCGCGGCAGGATGCGGGCGAAGTAGAAGCTCGCGGTGTCGCGCTTGGCCTGCTTGAACGCGGCGGACCGCGTGCCGGCTTCGGCGGCGGCGACGCTGCGGGCCCACAGGTAGGCCAGCGTGACGTAGCCGGAGTAGTACAGGTAGTCGGTGGCGGCAGCGCCGAGCTCTTCCGGGTTGGCCTGCACGCGCTGGGCCAGTTGCAGGGTCAGGTCGCCCCACTGCTTCGCGGCCACCGCGAGCGGTCCGACCAGCGTGCGCAGCGCCGCATCGGCGCTGTGCTGTTGGCAGAACGCGCTGATCTCGCCGAGGAAGTGCTTGAAGCCCGCGCCTTGCAGCTGGAGGATCTTGCGACCCAGCAGGTCGGCGGCCTGGATGCCGGTGGTGCCTTCGTAGAGGGTGATGATGCGGGCGTCGCGCACGAACTGCTCCATGCCGTTCTCGGCGATGTAGCCGTGGCCGCCGTAGATCTGCAGCGCTTCCTTGGTGGACTCCTGGGCGAGCTCGGTGACCACGCCCTTGGCGATCGGAATCAGGAAGGCGACCAGTTCGCCGGCCCGCTTGCGCGCGGCCTCGTCGGCCGCGCGCGCTTCCACGTCCGTCTGCAGCGCGGTGTACAGCACCAGCGCGCGCGAGCCTTCGACAAACGCGCGCTGGGTCAGCAGCATGCGGCGCACGTCCGGCTGCACCAGCAGGTTGTCGGCCGGCTTGTCGGGAAACGCGGGGCCGGACAGGGCGCGCGACTGCAACCGCTCGCGGGCGTAGTTGAGGCTGTTCTGCAGCGCGCGCTCGGCCAGCGCCAGGCCTTGCACGCCGACCGACAGGCGCGCGGCGTTCATCATGGTGAACATCGCCATCAGGCCCTTGTGCGGCTTGCCGATCAGGTAGCCCTCGGCGCCGTCGAAGTTCATCACGCAGGTGGAACAGGCGTGGATGCCCATCTTGTGCTCGATCGCCCCGGCGCTGACGGCGTTGCGCTCGCCCAGCGAACCGTCGGTGTTCACCTTGACCTTGGGCACGATGAACAGCGAGATGCCGCGGCTGCCTTCCGGTGCGTCGGGCAGGCGGGCCAGCACCAGGTGCACGATGTTCTCGGTGAGATCGTGCTCGCCGGCGCTGATGAAGATCTTGGTGCCGGTGATCTTGTATCTGGTGTTGCCGTTGGCGTCCTGCTCGCCGGGTTCGGCGCGAGTCTTGAGCAGGCCCAGATCGGAGCCGGCCTGCGGTTCGGTCAGGCACATGGTGCCGGTCCAGCGGCCCTCGATGATCGGCTTCATGTAGTTCTGGCGCTGCCATTCCTCGCCATGCATCTCCATCGCGTGGCAGGCGCCTTCGGACAGCAGCGGATAGAGGCTCCAGGCCAGGTTGCCGGACTGGAATATCTCGGTGGTGGCGGCGCCCAGCACGGCGGGCAGGGCCTGGCCGCCGTAGATTTCCGGATTGGTCAGGCTGGTCCAGCCGCCGTCGGCGAACTGCTTGAAGGCATCCTTGAACGACTTCGGCGTGGTCACCGTCCTGGTGGCCTTGTCGTAGTGGCAGCCCTCCTCGTCGCCCGGCCCGTTGGTGGGCGCCAGCACCTGTTCGGCGAGCTTGCCGGCCTCTTCCAGCACCGCCTCGAGCAGGTCGCGGGTGTGTTCCGTGCCGCCCACGAGTCGCGTGAGTTCGGTTTCGGCACCGAGCACGTCGAAGAGGGCAAAGCGCTGGTCGTCCAGCGGGGCCTTGTACATGGTCATTGCAGGTTCCTTCGGTTGAATGCGTGGGGTGGGGGGGGCAAGGGTCAGCGGTAGGTGCCGGGGATGCCCGGTACCGGCGAGATCCAGTCGGTGCCGCTGAAGTCGAAGTCGCGCGGCTTGTCTTCCTGGTCCGGCTTGGCGTTGGCGCTGCCGCTGATGCGGTAAGCCAGCGAACCGGCGCTGCCCTTGGCGGCGACGGCCTGCAGCGCCTGTGCCATGGCCGTGGTGGGCAGCACCTCGAGCCGGATCACGTCGCCGGAAAGCGCCGGGATATTCCGGTGGAAATCCGCGTGCAGGCGGATCGGCAACAGCGCGGCGACTTGCAGTTCGCCGTCGAGCGACCTGAAGTCCATCCCGCTGTAGCTGTTGTTCTGGATGCGCACGGTGAGCCGCCACTGGCCATCGGGCAGCACCGACAGTTGCTGGATGCTCACGGTCGGCGGGAACACGCTCTTGCGTGGCTCGCCGCAAGCCATCAGGACGCTTGCCAGAAGCAGCAGCACGGCATGTCGCAGAAGTCGTTTCATGGATTTCTCTCAAACGATTGTTTGAATAGTAGCAGGGGAGTGGGGAACGGGGAACGGGGAGCGGGGGAATGGGGGAACAGGGAACGTTTAGCTCCGGGAAGGGCCTGGGTGGGGGCGCGGCTGGTCTCCCTCCCCTGCGTGCAGGGGAGGGTCGGGGTGGGGGCGCTCTTGGAGCACGGCGGCAACTTGACTTTCCCTCCTCGATCCTCCCCCAAGGGGGGGAGGATGCAGCGGCGTGCGCGGCGGCGCACGGCCCATTTCGGAAGGCTCATGGTTCCCATCCTGCGGCGCTGCGGGCATCATCGCGGGTCGTTCCCCGAAATCAGCGGATTCATCCATGCCGTCGCCAGCGCGTCCCCGCCGCATCGTCACCCGTCGTTCATCGATCCACGGCAATGGCGTGTTCGCCGCCGGCAGCATCGCCAAGGGGGAGGAAATCATCGAGTACAAGGGCCGGCGGCTGACCCACCACGAGGCGGACGAGCTTTACGGCGACGGCGGAGAGACCGGTCATACCTTCCTGTTCACGCTCAACGAGCAGTACCTCATCGACGCCAACCAGCACGGCAACAGCGCGCGCTGGATCAACCACAGCTGCGCGCCGAACTGCCGCGCGCTGGTCGAGGAAAGCGCCGGCGGCGACCCGCGCAAGGACCGGGTGGTGATCGAGGCGATCCGCCGCATCAGGCCCGGCGAGGAACTCACCTACGACTACGGCATCGTGCTGGAGGTTCCGCACACCGCGCGTCTGAAGAAGCTGTGGGCGTGCCGGTGCGGCTCGCCGAAGTGCACCGGTACGTTGCTCAAGCCCCGGCGTTGACGGGGCCGGGCGATCCGGTTCGCCCGGTCGGCCGCTGCGGGGGGGGCGACGGTTGCCGTGGTTGCCGGCGGGGTTCAGTGGACGGCCTCGCCGGGAACGCCGGGTCCGCTGGGCTTGCCGATCCATCGGGCGGTGTCCAGCTGCCGGTCGATGCTGCTGGCCAGGGTGTCGATGCGGGGACGTACCTGGTTCGCGATCGCGCCCCGGCAGCCGTAATAGAAGTCCACCGTCTTGCTGCCGTGGGCATCGCTGATGGTGATCTTGACGCCGTTCATGTCCATCATCAGCGGGCTGCAGCCGTCCGCGTGCGTGGTGTAGTGGTCGCCCAGGCTGCGCAGATCGGCCTGGGCGATCGCGGCACGAACCGCCTCGAGCTGGGCCGGCGAGGCCTGGGCCGCGGCCGGGCCCATGGTCTGGACATGCGCGATGCCGTCGAACGTGACATGGCCGTCGGCGGCGAGCGTGACGCTATAGGCCGGGCACATGCCGAAGCAGGTGGTGCGCTCCATGCTCACCACGGTCGCTGACGCCGCGTGGCGGTGTCCGCCGGTCGCGGCCCAGGTGCCGCAGGCCGTCAGCAGCAGGGTGCCGCCGGCAGCGATCAGACGGAACAGTGGCATGGCATGTTTCCTCAATGGGGATGGATGCGGTTCGGGCAGCGCGGACCCGTCGATTGTCGCCATGCTCAATCTTCCTCCATCCGCGGTTTCCATGCTTCGCTGAGCTGCTTCTGCACCGTCGAGGGCACCGTTTCGTAATGGCTGAGGTCGAGGCTGTAGCGGCCGCGGCCGCCGGTCATCGATTTCAGTTCGGTGGGGTAGTCGATCAGCTCGGCCAGCGGCGCCTGCGCCTTGATCACCAGCTCGCCGCCGCGCTGGGTGTCGGTGCCCATGATGCGCGCACGCTTGCCGGCGAGCCCGCCGGTGACGTCGCCCACGCTGTGCTCGGGGATCGCCACCTCCACGTTCACGATCGGCTCCAGTATGACCGGATGGGCCTTGCCGACGGCGTCCATGAAGGCCTTCTTGCCGGCGCTGACGAAGGCGACCTCCTTCGAGTCGACCGCATGCGATTTGCCGTCGTACACGGTCACCCGCAGGTCCTGCAGCGGATAGCCGGCGACGGCGCCGTGCTGCATCGCCTGGCGCACGCCTTTCTCGATCGCCGGCAGGAACTGGCCGGGGATCACGCCACCCTTCACCGCGTCGACGAATTCGAAGCCGCCGCCGCGCGCGAGCGGCTCCACGCGCAGGAACACTTCGCCGAACTGGCCGGCGCCGCCGGTCTGCTTCTTGTGCCGGTGGTGGCCTTCGGCCTGGCCGGCGATGGTCTCGCGATAGGCGATGCGCGGCGGACGGGTCGTCACCTCGACGCCATAGCGTTCGCGCATGCGCTCCAGCATCACCTTCAGGTGCAGCTCGGAGATCCCGCGCACGACGGTCTCGTTGAGCTCCTTGTGATGCTCCACGCGAAAGCACGGATCCTCCTCGGCCAGTCGCGACAGCGCGTTGGAGAGCTTCTGCTCCTGCCCCTTGTGCCTCGGCTCCAGCGCCAGGCCGAACATCGGCGACGGAAACGCCAGCGGCGCCAGCGCGATCCGGTCCTCGTCGTGCGAGTCGTGCAGCACCGCATCGAAGTGGATGTCCTCGATCTTGGCCACCGCGGCGAGGTCGCCGGGGACGGCTTCGTCGATTTCCACGTGCGCCTTGCCCTGCAGGCGAAACAGATGGCCGACCTTGAACGGCTTGCGGCCGTCGTCGATCAGCAGCTGGCTGTCGCGGCGGATCGTGCCCTGCCATACGCGGAACACGCCGAGCTTGCCGACGAACGGGTCGTTGACGATCTTGAACACGTCGGCGATCACATGCCGGTCCGGGTCGGCGCGGACGTCCAGCGGCGTGCCGTCGCCGCGCACGAACGGCGGCGGATTGCCCTCGGCCGGGTTCGGCAACAGCCGCGCGGCCAGTTCCAGCAGCTCGTGGACGCCGGCGCCGGTGCGCGCACTGACGAAGCAGATCGGCACCAGGTGGCCTTCGCGCAGGCACTGCTCGAACGCGTCGTGCAGCTGCTGCGGGCTCAGCACGTCTTCGCCGGCATCGAGGTACTGGCCCATCATGCTTTCGTTGATCTCGACCACCTGGTCGAGGATGCGCTGGTGCGCCTCGGCCAGCGAGGAAAAATCGGTGCTGCCGTCGCGGTGGAAGAAGCAGTCCAGCACGCGCTTGCCGTGGCCGGCGGGCAGGTTCACCGGCAGGCATTCGCTGCCGAATTCGCTGCGCAGCGCGTCGACCAGTGCGCCCAGGTCGGCGCCGTCGAAGTCGATCTTGTTGATCACCAGCACGCGCGCCAGCTTGCGCGATCGCGCGTGCGCCATCATGCGGCGGGTGCTGTGCTCGATGCCGTTGATCGCATTGACCACCACCGCCACGGTCTCCACCGCGGCCAGCGCGGCCAGCGTGGCGCCGCGAAAGTCGTCGTAGCCCGCGGTGTCGATCAGGTTGAGCCGGCAGCCGGCATGCTCGAGGTGGGCGATGCAGCTGTCGATCGAGTGGACACGCGCCTTCTCCTGACTGTCGGTGTCCGAAACGGTGTTGCCGCGTTCGACCGTGCCGGGCGTCTGGATCACGCCGCCGGCCAGCAGCAAGGCCTCGAACAGCGTGGTCTTGCCGGCGCCGGCATGCCCGGTGAACGCGATGTTGCGGATGCTTTCCGTGGAATGCGTCACGATGCGACCCTCCTCAAGCAGGGCGTGGCCTCGTGGCATGAACGGCGCCGCAGGAGGCCGCGCGTTGGCGGCTGACGATGGCGGGGCCGTCATGATCGTCCGTGCTCGCAGTGACGGGGCGAGGGCGCTCATGGCGGAGCGGCGCCGTGCGCCGCGCGCCTAGAGTCGAGCCAACGGCGGGTGCGGTCAAGCTGCATTGCAGGGAACCGCGATGGCGGTGCGTGGTCTGAACGCACGCGGGCGTTCCGGCACGAAGCGCGGTGCGGTCGCCCGGTTCCCGTGCGGTGCTCCATCCGGCGCGCGGCGGTCCGCACCCCATCGAGACATCGCCATCGCTCAGCCATCCGAGGTCGAACATCATCGCCGGACGTCGCCGCGGCAGGATCCGCCCGCGCACGGGTTGATGCCGCTGGACGCCGCGACGCGGGCCATGCTGTGGCAGTTGCGCGGACGCAAGTCGCCGTCGGATCGCCGGCAGTGGTGGCTGGTGCTGCCGGCCGTGGTCCTGCTGCACGGGCTGTTCATGCTGCTGGTCTGGCACGAAATGCGCCCGCCGGCGGCGGCGCCGACCGTGGTGCATCTGCGGCTGGACCAGTCGCTGCAACTGCGTTTCGTCGCCAGCGCACCGGCGGCAACGGTCAGGCCGGCACCGGCCATGCGGCCACCGCCGCCGCCAGCGCCTGCGCGCCGGATCCACGCGCCGCCCGCCGCGGCTGCGATGACCTTGCGGTTGCCCACGCCCGGGCCGCCCCGGACGCTGCGGCTGTACGACCGCGACGGCCAGCCGCTGTTGCCGGCGCAGGCGGCCAGTGCGTCGACTGCCGGGCTCGCATCCCCGGCACTGTCCGGCGATACGCGGATCATGCGCCACACCGATCCGGTCAGATACCGGGCCACGCGGTTCGAACGGTATTTCCCGCCGCCGGGCGAAACCCTCGGCGGCGCCGCGGTGCGGCACGTGGTCGAGGCCGTGGTGAAATCGACCGCGGTCGACCTGCCGCGCGGCATCCATCTGAAATGCACCACCGTGCTCGGCATCCCCATTCCGAACTGCATCGATCCGCCCGCACCGCCCTCGGCGAAGGAGGGCGATGAACGGCTGAGCATGGCGCCGGCCAGGCCGCTGGCGATCGACCCCCATGCGCCGGCACCGCCGGGCGTGGCGGCCTGCATCGCGATGTACCGCGCCGGCCGGTCGCTCGCGCAGGGATGCCCGGTCGACACGCCCGGGCGCTCGGTCGATGCCGAATTGCGCATGCGCAGGGCGGGTGCCGCCGGTCGTCCCTGATTTGTCGCGCAGTACGCGGCGGGCGCCCATTACACTGGCGGCATGCCGTCGTTGCCACCGGGTCATCCTGCTGCCCGCTATCCTGCGGGCCATCCTGCGCGGATCATGCTCGATTCGCCGCTGGCGGCCGCCCGCCTGGCGATCGTGTATCGCCGGCGCAGTCGCCAGCGGCCGCGCGAACGCGGCCTGCACCTGGCCGCGGTTGCCGGCTCGCTGCTGCTGCACGTGCTGTTCCTGTTGAGCTTCGTGCTCGGTCCGGCCTATGTGGTCACGCAGCGGCCCGAGCCGAAGCAGCAGTTCATGCAGATCCGCCTGATCGAAAAGCCCGAACCGCCACCGCCGCCGCCGGTGCGCGGCACGCCGCCGAAGGAACTCGGGCCGCGGCATCAGGGCCGCGCCGGCCAACTCGCGGCAAGCCGTCGGCGGGCGCCTGCGGTGGCGACGGCGCAAGCCGTGGTGCGGCGGCAGGCACCGGCCTCCGCGGTGCGCGCGCTGCCGACGCCGCCGCGGGTGCCTGTGCCTGCGCCCCCATCGATCGCGGTCGCCAGGCCGCCGTCGCCGCCGTTGCCATCGATTCCACTGGCCGGGCAACTGCCGACCGTGAAGCTGACCCTGCCCACGCTGCTGCCGCCGACGCCGCCGAAATTCCAGCCCGAACCGGTGCGCAAGCCGCAACTGGAAGGCAATCGGCCGCTGCTGCCGCCCACCGCGACGACGTTGACCCAGGTGCCGGCGCAGACCCTGCCCACGATGGAGATCCCGGTCATCCCGTCGAATCTGGCCGTGCCCCCGCCCGGCGCGCCCGGCCAGCTGGCGCCGATCCGCGCGCCGATCGCGGTCGCCGCGCCGCCGTCGCCGCCGATCCCGTTGCCGGCACCGCCCGCCCCGACGGTGAACCTGCAGGTGGCGCCGCTGAAGCTGCCGGCATCCAGCGTGCCGTCCGATCTGCCGCAGTTGCAGGCAACGGCGGTCCAGGCCGCCGTCGCGCCAGCGCCGCCGGTGCCGGTGCCGGCGCTGGCGTCGGCGCAGGTCGAACTTCATGCGCCAGCGGTCAGGATCGAGCCGGCGGCCAAGCCGGCAACGCCTGCGATCCAGCCGCCGGTGGCGGTGGAACTGCCGCCATCGAGCGCCACGGCGGCGACCGTCGCCACCGCGTCGACGGTGGCTTCGCCCCCGCTGGCGGCCCGGCAGCCAGCGGCATTGCCGGCGCCGGCCACGAGCGCAGAACCGCCCGCGGTTGCCGGCAGTCCGCAGCAGGCCGATTCCGCCCGCTCGGACAGTGCGCGCGATGTCAGCACCGCACCGAACGCCACGCCGCTGGGCAGCGACAGCGCCACGCCGGGTGAGCCCAACGGCGTGAGCGCCGCGGCGGAACCGGCCGGCAGCCACGGCGCGGTCCAGGCACCGGCACCGGGCAACGGCAAGGAGTCGGGTCCCGGCAAGGTCGGCGGCAACCGGCCCGGTGCCGCGCAAGGCGAACTGCATGGCGCGCCGGATGGCTATGTGCAGCTGAGGCCGCACGGCGATACCCGGATCATGGACCACCGCGCGCCGGACATCGGCTACCGGCCGACCCGCTTCGACCCGGACTGGACGCCGGACGGCGAGAGTTCGATCGACACCGCATTGCGCCACGCGGTGGAAAAAACCACCATCAAGCACACCTTCCACCTGCCGCGTGGCGTGCGTGTCGGCTGCGAGCTGCGGCCGCTGCTGCCGATCGCCCTGTTCGGCTGCGGCAATCCCGATCCGCCGCCCACGCCGGTTGCGCAAAAGGTCTACGACCAGCTGGACCTGCCGCCCGCCAGGCCGCTGGCGCCGCCCGCGCCGGCCAGCGTGGGCGCGCCGGCAGCGGCGAGGCCGATCGAACTGGACAACAGCGCCGAATGCGCCACCGCCCGCATCACTGGCGGGCCATTGCCGCCGGGTTGCGAAGGTCCGCCGCCGAGCCATCCGGCGGTCACGCCGTCGCCGGTGCCGGCCGCCTCGTCCAGCTCGTGGGTGCCGGCCAGCGACCAGTTTCATTGAGGCGGCATGGCGGTAGAGTCAGCGACGATGTTTCCCCGGTCCCGTCCGCCGCCATGATCTGCGAGGAATCCGCATGAGAGTCGCCACCAGGCCGCTGCACGCCTACCCCTGGATCCTGCGGCCGTTCTTCTGGAGCCAGCGGCGAAAATACGGCGTGGTGCTGCAGCCGGGGCTGCTGTGGGCAAGAGTGCCCAGGCTGTTCGCGGCCGTGGCCGCCCTGTATGGCGTGCTGGACCGGAAAAGTTCGCCGCTGAGTCCGGTGCTGCGCTCGCTGGTGACGGTCAGGGTGTCGCAGATCAACTGGTGCCGCTTCTGCGTGGACATCAACTCCGCCACCCTGGCCAGGCGTTCCGGTTCGATGGAAAAAGTCGCGCAGCTGGCGCAATGGCGGGAGAGCGACCTGTTCGACGAAAAGGAAAAGGCGGTACTCGAATATACCGAAGCCGTCACGTATTCCGATCGCCAGGTGACCGACGAATCGGTGGCGCGGCTGAAGGCCTTTTTCGACGACGACGGCATCGTGGAACTGACCGGGCTGATCGCCTTCCAGAACCTGTCCAGCAAGTTCAACAGCGCGCTGGACGTGCCGCCGCAGGGTTTCTGCGAAATCCCGCCGCCTTGAGGAACATCCCTGGCGAACGTCTGCACAAGCTGCTGCGGATCGCAAGGACGCGGACGCGCCCCCGTTCGATACCGTCGGCATCCATGCGCGCAGGGCGGCGCAGCGGGCGTTGTCGACGACGCGAGCGCGCACGGCGGCACGACACGGCCCCGTGCGCACAGGCGCGCCGCCCCGTGGCGGTAGTATCTTCACGCACTGATTGCCTTTCATCCCTCGCAGGTACCCCATGCCGATCCGTCATGCCCTTCGTTCTTTCGCTGCCGTCGCCGGCCTGTTGTGGCTGGCCGCGACCCCGGTCCTCGCTGCGGAATCGCCGGTGCCGGCGAGCCTGTCCGGTGCGCTGGAATGGCGCCAGCTCGGCCCGTTCCGCGGCGGCTGGGCGACGATGGCGGCGGGCGTGCCGACGCAGCCGGACACGTTCTACATCGGCACCGCCGGCGGCGGCGTGTGGAAGAGCGCCGACACCGGGCGCACCTGGCAGTCGCTGTTCGATCATCAGCCGGCCTCGTCCATCGGCGCGCTGGCGGTGGCGCCGTCGAACCCGGACGTGATCTACGTGGGCACCGGCCAGGTGGCCGCGCGCTACGACGTGGCGGCCGGCAACGGCGTGTACCGCTCGGCCGACGCGGGCAAGACCTGGCAGCACGTGGGGCTGGAGGCGACCCGGCACATCGGCAGGATCCTGGTCGACCCGCAGCATCCGGACACCGTGCTGGTCGGCGCGCTCGGCCACTACTTCGGGCCGAACCGCGAGCGCGGCGTGTTCCGTTCCACCGATGGCGGCAAGAGCTGGAAGCAGACGCTGTTCATCGATGCCGACACCGGCGTGGTGGATCTGGCGGCCGACCCGGCCAACCCGCGGATCGTCTACGCGGCGGCGTGGCAGGTGCGCAATTATCCGTGGCTGTCGTATTTCCAGCCGAACGCGGGGCCGGGCAGCGGGCTGTACCGCTCCAGCGACGGCGGCATCAGCTGGCAGCGGATCAGCGGCCACGGCTGGCCGACCGGCTCGCTCGGCCGCATCGGCATCGCCACCGCCAGCGGCGGCCGGGTCTATGCGGTGGTCAATGCGGCACCGAACAGCGGCAACGTTCCGCATGCCGCGTCGAAGGATCAGGGCGGGCTGTACCGCTCCGACGACGGCGGCGCCAGCTGGCAGTTGGTCAGCCGGCAGGGCTGGCTGGAAAACGACTACTTCAGCCGGCTCACCGTGGACCCCAGCGACCGCGACCGGCTGTACTCGGCCGGCCAGTCGATCCGCCGTTCCGACGACGGCGGCAGGACCTGGACCGTGTTCAAGGGCGCGCCCGGCGGCGACGACTACCACTACCTGTGGATCGACCCCCGCGACACGCGCCGGATGATCACCGCCAGCGACCAGGGCGCGGTGGTCACCGTCAACGGCGGGCAGAGCTGGAGCAGCTGGTACAACCAGCCGACCGGCCAGTTCTACCACCTCGCCGCCGACAACCGGTTCCCGTACTGGGTCTATTCCGGCCAGCAGGATTCCGGCACGGTCGGCATCGCCAGCCGCAGCGACTACGGCTCGATCTCGTTCCGCGACTGGCACCCGGTCGGCGGCGACGAGCGCGACTACGACCTGCCCGATCCGGCCGACCCGAACATCGTGTTCGGCTCCGGCATGGGCGGCCGCGTGTCGCGCTGGAACCGCCAGACCGGCGTGGTGCAGAACGTGACGCCGTGGCCGGTCAACAGCTACGGCGAACGCCCCACCGAGTACAAGTACCACTACACCTGGATCACCCCGATCGCGTTCGCCGCCAAACCGCCGTATGCGCTTTACATGGGCGCGCAGGTGCTGTTCCGCAGCACCGACCAGGGCCAGCACTGGGACGTGATCAGCCCCACGCTGAACGGCAAGGCCGGCGGCGCGAAGAACTGCGGCGGCAACCCGACTCCCGCCGAGGCCCGCGCCTGCGGCTACGGCGTGATCTACACCATCGCGCCCTCGCCGCGCGACAACGACGAGATCTGGGTCGGCACCGACGACGGCCTGGTCCAGCTCACCCGCGACGGCGGCAAGCACTGGCAGAACGTGACCCCGCAGGGCCTGCCCGCGTGGGCCAAGGTCAGCACGCTGGATGTCTCCGCGCTGCAGCCGGGCACCGCCTATGCCGCGGTCGACACCCACCGCCAGGACGATTTCAGCCCGCACGTGTGGCGCACGCACGACTACGGCGTCCACTGGACCGACATCGCCAGCAACCTGCCCAAGGGCAGCTTCGTCGCGGTGGTGCGCGCCGATCCGGTGCGGGCCGGGCTGCTCTACGCCGGCACCGACCAGGGCGTGTTCGTCTCCTTCGACGATGGCGGCCACTGGCAGTCGCTGCAGCGCAACCTGCCCACCGCGTGGGTGCGCGACCTGCTGGTGCACGGCAACGACCTGATCGCCGCCACCCAGGGCCGGGCGATCTGGATCCTCGACGACGTCACCCCGCTGCGCCAGGCCAGCGCCGCGATCGCCCGCGCCCCGGCCCATCTCTACACGCCGGCCCCGGCCGTGCGCGTGCGCGCCAACGAGAACAAGGACACCCCGCTGCCGCCGGAAACCCCGCTGGGCCAGAACCCGCCGGCCGGCGCGGTGATCGACTACTACCTCGCCGCCGCCGCGAACGGCCCGGTGACGCTGGATATCCTGGACGGCAAGGGTCAGCTGGTACGCCACTTCTCCAGCGCCGACCGGCCGGCGAAGCTGGACGCCGACCGCTACTTCGCCAAGGGCTGGCTGCGTCCCGGTGCGCCGTTGTCGGCCACGGCCGGCGCGCACCGCTTCGTGTGGAACCTGCGCTACCCGCGCCCGCAGGCGATCAAGTACGGCTACAGCATCGCCGCCACCTGGGATGCGGACACGCCGGTGACGCCGGAAGGGCCGCTGGCGCTGCCGGGCGACTACCAACTGGTGCTGCAGGTGGACGGCAAGTC
>JAGWMU010000072.1 GCA_028873095.1 Pseudomonadota bacterium
GTCACCGTCGCCGACCGCGAGGCCGAGCGCGCGATCCGGCAGATCCTGCAGGCGGCGCTGCCGCAGGCGTCGATCTATGGCGAGGAATTCGGCATGGATGGCGAGCGCGGCGGCTTGCTGTGGCTGGTCGATCCGCTCGACGGCACCAAGAGTTTCGTGCGGCGCACGCCGTTCTTCTCGACCCAGATCGCCTTGATGCAGGGCGACGCATTGGTGCTCGGCGTGTCCAGCGCACCAGTCTACGGCGAGTGCATGTGGGCCAGCGCCGGGGGCGGGGCATGGCTCGATGGCGAAGCGGTGAAGGTGGCCGACACCGGCAGCATCGAAGCCACCTCGCTCTCGATCGGCAATGTCAAATCGCTCACCGCCGACGCGCGCTGGGAGGCGCTGGGCGCGTTGATCCGCGACAGCAACCGGATTCGCGGCTACGGCGACTTCTGCCACTACCACCTGCTGGCGCGCGGCAGCCTGGACCTGGTGATCGAGTCGGACGTGAACATCCTGGACATCGCCGCGCTGGCGGTGATCGTGCGCGAGGCCGGCGGCGTCTTCACCGACCTGGACGGCGGGCCGCTGACGCTGGACACGCGCAGCGTGCTGGCCGGTACGCCGGCGATCCACCAACAGGCGTTGCGCCGACTGCGCCGCTAGACGGCCCGGCCGCCGATCACGGCGCGGTCGTGGCGGACAGGGTGGTGTTCTGCATGGCCTGTACCTGGATCCTCTCGGGACCGTGAAAGCTGTCGTGCAGCAATTGCAGCAGCGCGGCCTGCCGCTGTTGCGGGTCGAGCGCGTCGTCTGCGTCGATGCGCTGGCTCTGCTGCGCGTAGGCATCCAGCCGCGCCTGCCATTGGGCACGTTGCTGATCGAGCTGCGCCAGCCGCGCGGCGGCCGCGTCGCCCCAGATCCGCGCCCGCTCGGCATAGCGCGTGGCCGGGTCGGCATGGGTATCGTCGAACAACGCGGTCTGTTGCTGCACCAGGTCGCCGACGCTGGCCTGGGCGCGGGCCTCGCGCTCGGCGGCCGGCAGGGCGGTGTCCAGCGCCTGCAGTTGCCGGGCCTTTTCGGCGGCGGACAGATCGTGCCGGGAATCGATCGCGAGCCGTTGCAGCAACTGCTGCTGCCGCGCCTGCTCGGCACCGAAGAACGCCTCGGCCAGCGTGTCACCGAGCATCTGCCGGCGCAGGGCATCGAGGCGCGCGAACTGCCCGGCCAGCGTGAGGCCGGGCGGGTTGGCCAGTCCGGCGGCGGCCTGCTGGTAGCGGACGTAGCGATCGAACGCCCGCATGACCTCCCCGATCAGCGGTTCGTCGAGATGACGGCGCACCAGGTCCTCGTGCAGCAACCGGCGGATGCCGTGCAGATCGGTTTCGCCCCGCAGCGTGAGGTAATAGTCGAACAGCCTGCGCAGCGCCATGTCGGGTTGCAGATGGCCGCCGAAACCGGTGCCGACGCCGCCGTCCGCTGCCGTGCCGCGCAACGAGCCGTCGCGCAGCACGCGTTCCGGGTCGCGCGCGGGCATGGCAGCGGGGGCCGCTTCGGCGGCGACTGCGGTGGCGGCCGGCGCGGCCGCCGCCGCGTGCGGGCGGTGTCCCGTGGCCGGCGGCAAGGCATGGCGCAGGTAGCCGAGCAGCAGTCCCGCGCCAACCAGCGCCGCCAGGCCGGAGATCAGGCCGACGTGGCGGCGCGGCTTCACAGGCCCTCGTTCTTGAGGCGGTTCGCCTGGCTGCGATAGACCTCGACCGGATCGGCCGAAAACCATCCGCGCAGGCCGAACAGCTGGTTGATTTCGTCCAGATGGTTCCAGCCATAATCGTCGCGGATCACCGTGCCCCAGTGGCTGGAGCAGCGGCCGACCAGGCCGTCGTTCGCGGCGCCGTCGAAAAACAGGCTGCCGGCGGCCAGCAGGGCATCGGAGGGATCGAACAGGTTGGTCACCGGCGCGGTGCCGCCGAAGGAGTAGTAGCGGATGCCGTCGACCAGGCCCGCACCGGAGCCGCAGGGCGAGGTCGGTGCGCCGTTGGGGAACTGGGCGTTGAACTGGGCGGCGCCGGCGCTGGACAGCTGGTCCAGCGCATCGAGGGCATTCTGCGGATCGTTGCCGCCGGAGTAGGTGTTGATCAGGTTGCCCAGCGCCGTGGCGAAATTGACCGCCAGCCAGCGCTGCACCGAGCCGGCCGGGGCGAGCACGATGATGCCGTCGGCCACCGCGCTGCCGCTGTGCGGCGTGCCGACGCTGGTGACCGAGGCGACCAGGTCGGGACGCACGGCGGCGACGTAGCGGATCGTCAGCCCGCCCTGGCTGTGGCCGATCAGGTTGAACTTGGTGTAGCCGTAGATCGCCTGCAGGTTCTCCAGCTGCGCGATCAACTGGTTGCCGCGGGTCACGTCGTCGCCGAGCTGGCTGACCTGGGCGACATAGGTGGTGGCTCCGCCGCTGCGCAGCCCGTCGGTGATGCCGTACCAGTAATCGACGCTGCCGAACAGCTGATCGAAGCCGAACAACCCATGGACCAGCACGATCGGATAGCGGGTTTGCGTATAGCCGCCGGAGTCGGCCAGCGCCGTGCTCGACAGCGCGAACGAGAGCAGCAGCACGGCCACGGCCGTCCGCCAGGTGACGGGCAGGATGCGCATGAATTTCCCCTTTTGACGTTGGATGTCGGTGTCCGGTGACGACGTCGCAAGCGCCCCTTTCCCCCTGCCCGCCACGCCTCACGTACGCCAGAGTATGTTCATGCCATTCCGACAAGGTCAACAAGAAAATCATGGAATATCAGTGCATTGTGTTGTGCGCTGCGGAATCGCGGAGGCGGCTTCGCG
Organism: Pseudomonadota bacterium; assembly: GCA_028873095.1. Lineage (GTDB taxonomy): Bacteria > Pseudomonadota > Gammaproteobacteria > Xanthomonadales > Rhodanobacteraceae > Rhodanobacter. The sequence continues at coordinate 2,824 of JAGWMU010000072.1, forward strand.
CCACGGTCCCGGCGAAATGCCGGGATGGCTCGATGTTCATACGCACACGTGCGGGGCGGTCGAGAGTGGCATGGCGGGGAACGCGCGGCCGGCCGGCCCGGGCGAGCCGGTGCGGGCAGCGGTTACAATCGGCGGATGCGCAAACTACCCATCGTCCACGCCACGCGAGACGTCATCGACAGCGATTTCCTGCGCGTCGAACAGCTCGATCTGGAATTCTCCAACGGCGTGCGCCGTACCTACGAGCGGATGAAGGGCAGCGGGCTGGGCGCGGTGATCATCGTGCCGATGCTGGACGACGACACCGTGCTGCTGGTGCGCGAATACGGTGCCGGCGTGGGCCGCTACGAGCTGGGCTTGCCGAAAGGCCGGCTGGACCGTGACGAAACCGCCGAGCAGGGCGCCGAGCGCGAGCTGAAGGAAGAGGTCGGCTACGGCGCGCACCGGCTGAAGATCCTGCACAACCTGTCGCTGTCGCCGGCCTACATGACCCACATGGCGCATGTGGTGCTGGCGCAGGATCTGTATCCGGAACGACTGGCCGGCGACGAGCCGGAGGAGCTCGAGGTGGTGCCCTGGAAGATGGCCGAGCTGCACACCTTGCTGGGACGCGACGACGTGACCGAAGGGCGCTCGATCGCCGCGTTGTTCATGGCCCGCGAATATCTCGCCGGGCGTTTTCAGCGCGCATGAGCACGGCACCCGCACAGGCCCGCCGGATCGGGGACATCGCGCGCGCCGCCGGCGAGGCGATCCTGGCGATCTACCACAGCGATTTCGCGGTGCAGACCAAGACCGATGCGTCGCCCCTGACCGCCGCCGACCTGGCCGCCCAGCAGGTCATCCTGGCCGGTCTTGCGGCGCTGGATCCGGCGTTGCCGGTGCTGTCCGAGGAGGCCGTCACGCTGCCGTGGTCGGAGCGCCGGCAATGGTCGCGCTACTGGCTGGTCGACCCGCTCGACGGCACCCGCGAGTTCGTCAAGCGCAACGGCGAATTCACCGTCAACATCGCGCTGATCGAGAACCGCCAGACCGTGCTCGGCGTGGTGCTGGCGCCGGTCACCGGCGAGCTGTATGCCGCCGCGCAAGGCCACGGCGCATGGCTGCAGTCGCAAGCCGGCGGCGACTGGCGGCGTCTGCAAGTGCGCGAACTGGCCAGGCCTCCGGTGCTGGCCGGCAGCCGTTCGCACGGCAGCCTGCAGGATTCCATGATGCGGGGGCTGCTGGGCGCGGACTACCAGCGCGTGCCGCTGGGTTCCTCGCTGAAGTTCTGCCTGATCGCACGCGGCGAGGCGGACGTCTATCTGCGCCTGGGCCCCACCAGCGAATGGGATACCGCGGCCGCGCAGTGCGTGCTGCAGGAAGCCGGCGGCGCGGTGCTGGACCTGCAGGGCCGGGCGTTCAGCTACAACCGCGGCGAGTCGCTGCTCAACCCCGAGTTCATCGCGGTGGGCGACACCAGCATCGACTGGGCCGCGCGCTGGCAGGCGGCAACGCAAGATTGAGCGGGTGGCGGGTGTCGCGGGTGTGCCCCCTTATCGCTGTCTTTTCCCTGCGGGGGAGAAGGCATCCTCGCCCTGGTGGAAGTCGAGCATGACCGACGCAACGCGCTACAGCCTCGACGACCTGCTCGCCATCATGGCGCGCCTGCGCGATCCCGAGCGCGGCTGCCCGTGGGACGTGCAGCAGGATTTCGCCTCGATCGCGCCGTACACGATCGAGGAGGCCTACGAGGTGGCCGATGCGATCGACCGCGGCGATTTCGACGATCTGCGCGACGAGCTGGGCGACCTGCTGCTGCAGGTGGTGTTTCACGCGCGGATGGCCGAGGAGGCCGGGCGTTTCGACTTCGCCGATGTCGTGCATGCGATCGGCGACAAGATGCGGCGGCGTCACCCGCATGTGTTCGAAGGGGTGCGTTACGCCGACGCCGCGGCGCAGCGGCAGGCCTGGGACGACATCAAGACCGCCGAGCGCGCCGGCCGCGGCGAGCCCCGCGACGACAGCGCGCTGGCCGGCATCTCGTCGGGCCTGCCGGAATGGAAGCGTGCACTGAAGCTGCAGCAGCGCGCCGCCGGCACGGGCTTCGACTGGCCCGACCCGCAGCCGGTGCTGGCCAAGCTGGCCGAGGAGATCGACGAGGTGCGCGCCGAGTTCGCCGATGGCGCGGACCCGGCGCGGCTCGAGGACGAGATCGGCGACGTGCTGTTCGTGATGGTGAACCTGGCGCGGCATGCCGGCGTGGATTTCGCGCGCGCCCTGCGTCACGCCAACGCGAAGTTCGAGCGGCGCTTCCGGCTGATGGAACAGCTGGCCGCCGCCGACGGCGGCGCATTCGGCGGGCGCACGCTGGCCGAACAGGAACGGCTGTGGCGACGCGCTAAGGCGCTGGAACCGAAGGCCTGAACCCGCGCGGCGGCCGTCGCGCGGGTTGGCGGTCGCCGCCGGTTTGAGCGTGCCGCCTTACTGGCCGGCGGCCGGCTTCGCCGCTTCGGCATGGCGCTGCATCCAGGCCACGCGCAGCTTTTCCCGCTCGGCATGCATTTTCGCCTCGTTGGCGAGGCTTTCGTCCAGCCCCTTGCGCAGCGTGGCGATCGCCTGGTCCACATTCGCCGGCCGTGCCTGCAGGCGGGCCAGATGCCGGTACGCGTAATCGCGCACGCGCGGATCCTGCGACTTGGCCAGCACCTCGTTGTACAGCGCCGCCAGATCCTTGCTGCGGCCGGACAGGATGTACAGGCGCTCGAGTCCGTGCAGATCGCCGATCACGCTGTTGCGCGGGCCCGCAAAATCGAATCGATCCATGCGCATGGCGTGACGGTCGCCGCCATGTGTGGCCGGTCCGTGCATGGCCATGCCGTGCGGCGCGGGTGCGGGTGGCGGCGCCGGCCGGTCTTGCGCCATCGCCAGGGTGACCGATCCGGCCAGCACGGCGGCCAGCACGGAAGCAAGCAGGGTTTGGTGGGACATGGTGCATCTCCTCGACAGGTGGATACCCAAACGGGTCGTGGCCCGATGGGTTGACACCGACCGGCGCCGGCGATCCGTCGCTGCAACCCTTTTGGCGTCGACGGCATCTCAGGGAAGTCGACCATCCGAGGAGTCCGTCATGCGTCTGATGTCCATCGCAGCCCTGCTGCTTGCCCCCTTCGCGGCGAATGCGGCGTCCTGCCGATACGAGGCGCCGCGCCACCTGCAGCTCGACCTGGCCGGTGTCCGCGCGGTGCAGATCGACGTGCATGGCCACGACCTGCATGTCGCCGGCAGCGTCGGCGCCAGGGGCCTGAGCCTGCAAGGCCGTGCCTGCGCCTCCGAGCAGGCCGCGCTGGACGGCTTGCGGGTCACCCAGCGCCGCGAGGGCGACCAGTTGCTGATCGACCTCGGTGGCGGCAGCCACTTCGGGTTCCGCCTGTTCGGCGGTTCCTATGCCGATCTCGAGGTCAGCGTGCAGCTGCCGGCCAGCATGCCGGTGACGGTCGACGTGGGCTCCGGCGATGCCGACGTCAGCGGCGTGCAGCAGCTGCAGGGCATGGTGGGCTCGGGCGACCTGCACGCGCGGCAGATCAGCGGAGCGTTCACCGCCAGCGTGGGCTCCGGCGATGTGAATGCGCAAGACGTCGGCAGTCTTGCGCTGGGCTCGGTCGGTTCGGGCGACGCCACGGTGGAAGGCGTCAGGGGAGACGCCAGGCTCGGCAGCATCGGCTCGGGGGATGTGGTGCTGCGCAAGGTCGGCGGCAGCGTGCATGCCGACACGCTGGGCTCGGGCGACTTCAGCGTCAGCGACGTGGCGGGCGATTTCAGCCTGGGCGCGAAAGGCAGTGGCGATGTCAGCCACGCCGGCGTGAAGGGCAAGGTCGACGTGCCCCGCGACGACGATTGACCGTAGGAGCGCACCCTGTGCGCGAAAGCCCTTTGCGGACGTTCATCGACAGGAGCATTCGCGCACGGGGTGCGCTCCTGCCGGGCGAAAGGGGCCGGGCCATCGCGCACAGGGGGCGCGCCTACCGGCCGATCCAGCGCCAGGCCAGGTAAACCAGCGGCGCGCACACCAGCAGGAACGGAATCGATACCCGATGCAGCTGCCGCAGGCCGCCGGGCTGCCGCGCCAGGCGCAGTGCGATCAGGTTCGCCAGCGAGCCGATCGCCACCCCGAAGCCGCCCACGTTCACCGCGACCGCCAGCGCCATCGCATCGGGCGTGCGTTCGAGCAGCAACACCGTCGCCGGCACGTTGCTGATCAGCTGCGAAGCGACGATGCCGCTGGCGTACACGGTCAGCGGCCGGCCGAGATCCAGGTGGGCCAGCGCGTGACGCACCGGCGGCAGCTCGGCGAAATGGCCCAGGCCGAGAAAGATCGCGGCAAACGTGGCCAGCAGCAGCCAGTCGATGCCGACCAGGCTGCGCCGGGCGAACAGCGCGAACGGCAGCGACAGCATCAGCGCTCCGAGCTCTGCATGGCCGTGCTCCATCATCGCCACCATCGCCACCAGCGCGATCGTCGACAGCAGCGCCATCGTCATGGAGACCCCGCCGCGATCGATCTTCGCGTGGTCCAGGCCGATGCGATCCCGCGGCAGCCACAGCCAGGTCAACGCGGCCACCAGCAGCAACATCACCGTCGCGGCCGGCAGCATCGCGGCGACGAAGGCGAAAAACGGGATGTGCGCGTGCTGCCACAGCAGCAGGTTCTGCGGATTGCCGATCGGGCTCAGGCTGGAGCCGGCGTTCACCGCCAGCGCTTCCAGCACCACCATGCGCAGCAGCGGCAGGTTCGAGATGGCGCCGATCGCCACGGTCAACGGCACGATCAGGAACAGGCTGACGTCGTTGGTCAGCACCATCGACAGCAGCGCCGTGGCCGTCACCAGCAGCAGGCCGAGGCTGCGCACCGAATGCATGCGCGCGGCCAGTGCGGCCGCCGCGTGCTGCACCAGGGCGCTGTCGCGGATGCCCTGGATCGCGATCAGCAGGCCAAGCAGCCCGGCCAGCGTGGGCAGTTGCAGCCACTGCCGGTAATTCGCCAGCGGCTGCGGATCGAGCAAGGCCAGCGTCAGCGTCACGACGGCGAACGTCAGCAGCAGCCACTCTTCGCCGAGCCGCACCTGCCAGTCGGGCCTGGGGCGTGCATCCCGATTCATGGCCGCCTGAAACCAGCGCTTTCCGGCAGGAGCGCACCCTGTGCGCGAATGCGCCTGCCGTGTACGGCAAAAAGCATTCGCGCACAGGGTGCGCTTCTGCCCGAGGATTCCGGGGGGCGGGTGCTGCCGGGGAAATCGCGGAGGGTGTCCATATGCGTGCTCACTGCTCCCGCAGCAAGCGCATCGGCGGCGTGCGCGTCACCTTGCGCGTTCCGGCCAGCCCCAGCAGCATCACCGTCGCGGCGGCGCCGAGTGCGGCCAGTGCCAGTGGCCAGGGCGGCGGCACGAAACCGTCGATGTGAAAGACCGCGCGAGCCAGCCACAGGCCGGCACCGGCGGCGCCGAGCGCGGCGGTGAGGCCGGCGACCAGGCCGAGCAGGGCGAATTCGCAGGCGGCGGCGGCGCGCAGTTGATGGCGGCGGGCACCGAGGGTGCGCAGCAGCGCCGCTTCATGACGGCGCTCGGCGGCACTGGCGGCGAGCGCGGCGGCCAGCACCAGGGCGCCGGCCAGCAGGCTGAAGCCGAGGATCCCGCGCACGGCATTGCCGACGCGGTCGACGATCTCGCGCACGCGGCCAAGCAGCGAATCGACGTCGATCAGGCTGAGGTTGCCGTATGCGCGCGACAGTTGCGCCAGCGCCCGGGCGTGGCCGGGGGGCAGGTAGAAGCTGGCCAGCCAGGTATGCGGCAGGCCGCCGGCATGGGCAGGATCGAACAGCAGGAAAAAGTTGACCCGGAACGAGCTCCAGTCGACCTGGCGGACGCTGCCGACCCTGGCATCGAGGCTGCTCTCGCCGATATTGAAGCGCAGCCGGTCGCCGATTTTCAGGCCGAACATGTCGCGCCACAGGGTATCGATCGATACCTCGGCCCGCGCCGGATCGGGTCCGGCCCATTGCCCGGCGATCACCTTGTTCGACGGCGGCAATGCGCTGGACCACGACAGGCGCAGTTGCCGGTCGGCCCACTCCGCGGCGCGCGGGTCGCGGAAGTGCATGCGGTCGATCGGCGTGCCGTTGATCGCCGTGAGCTTGCCCACCGCCAGCGGCAGCATGTTGAGTTGCTGGCCGCCGATGGCCGCCAGCTCGTGCGCGAAACCGGCGCGTTGATCGTCTTGCAGGTTCAGTGCGAACCAGTTCGGCGTGTCCGCCGGCAGCTCCTGGCGCCAGTCCTGCAACAGCGCCGGCGCGACCACCGCGAGCAGCAGCAGTGCGCACAGGCCCAGGCTGAGCGCGGTGGCCTGGATCAGGCTCAGGCTGCGCCGCCGCGCCAGCGCGGCCAGTCCCAGCCGCAGCGCCGGATGCGCGCCCGGCGCGACGCGGCGGGCGAGCCACAGCAGGCAGGCGGCCAGCAATGCCGCCAGCAATGCCACGCCGGACAGGCTGGCGGCGAGGATGCCGGCCAGCTTGAGCGAGCCGCTCTGGCTCCAGATCAGGCCCAGCGCGACCAGCGCGGGAACCAGGTACAAGGCATCGAAACGCCGCACGCGGCGGGCCGCGCTCTGGCGGAACACGGCCACCGGCGGCACTTCGGCCAGCCGCGCCAGCGGCGCCAGCGCAAAGCCGAGCAGCACGGCGATGCCCATCGCGGCGGCGGCGAACGACGGCGCCAGCGGCAACGCGGTGGGCATGCCGGCGAACAGCTGGCCGGCCAGCAGCCACGCCAGCTGCGCCAGCCCCAGCGCCAGCAGCACGCCGAGCGTCGCCGCGGGCAGCGCGAGCGCGCCCAGCGTGCCCAGCAGCAGGCCCAGCACGCGCCGGCGCGGGGTGCCGAGCGCACGCAACAGGGCGACTTCGGCGGTCTTGCGGCGCGCATAGCGCTGCGAGGCCAGCGCGATGGCGACGCCGGCCAGCAGCGCCGACAGCAGCGCGGTCAGCCGCAGGAAGGCGCCGGCCCGGTCGAACGCCGTGCGCATGCGCTGCTGGGTCTGTTCCGGGGTGATCAGTTCGGCGCCCTGCGGCAAGGCGGTTTTCCGCACCCAGTCGCGCCAGTCCCGCACCGCCGCGGGGGCGCCGGCCAGCAGCAGGCGATGGCGGGCGCGGCTGCCGACGCCCAGCAGCCCGGCCTGCTTGGCGTCGGCCAGGCTCATCAGTGCGCGCGGCGCCAGCGCCAGCAGCTCGCCGCCATCGGGCTGGCGCAGCAGTTCGGCGCCGATCGTCAGTTCGCGGCCGCCCAGTTGCAGCGGCTGGCCGACCTTCAGGTTCAGCGCGACCAGCGCACGATGGTCGAGGTAGACCTGGCCAGGGGACGGGGCACGACCGTCGTACGCATGGCCGGCCGCGTCGCGCAATTGCAGCGTGCCGCGCAGCGGGTAGTGCCTGTCGCTGGCCAGCACGTCGAGCAACTGGGTCTGCTGGTGCGCGAACGCCACGCTGGGGAAGCTGGCGGTCGCGTTCGTCGCCAGGCCGCGCTGGCGGCCGGCGGCGGCGAACTTTGCCGGCAGGGTCTGTGGCGAGCCGATGCCGATGTCGCCGCCGATCAGCTCGGCGGCGTTGGCCAGCATGCCGCGTTCGATCCGCGCCGCCAGCGTGGCGACCACGCCGAGCGCAACCACCGCCAGCACCAGCGAGGCGGCCAGCGTGCGCAGTTCCGGCAGGCGCCATTCCCGGCGCAGCGTGCGCAGGGCGAGCAGCAGCAGTCTCATGCGGGGATGCCCGCCGCGGCCGCCAGCACGCGGCCTTCGTCCAGCTCGATCCGGCGATCGCAGCGCGCGGCCAGGGCGGTGTCGTGGGTCACCAGCACCAGGGTGGTCCGGTGATCGCGGTTGAGCGCGAACAGCAGGTCGCAGACGTGATGGCCGGTGCGCTGGTCGAGGTTGCCGGTGGGTTCGTCGGCAAACAGCACGCGCGGTCCGTGCACGAACGCGCGGGCGATCGCCACGCGCTGCTGTTCGCCGCCGGAAAGCTGCGCCGGGTAGTGCCGCCGCCGCGCGCCCAGCCCGACCGCCTCCAGCGCCGCGCGCGCACGGGGCCGCGCGGCGCTGCTGCCTTCCAGCTCCAGCGGCAGCATCACGTTTTCCTCGGCGGTCAGCGCGGGAAGCAGATGGAACGACTGGAACACGAAGCCGACCAGGCGCCGGCGCAGGTCGGCGCGCGCTTCCTCGTCCAGCTGTTCCAGCGCCTGGCCGTCCAGCCGGATGCTGCCGCTGTCGGGCGTGTCCAGCCCGGCCAGCAGTCCGAGCAGGGTGGTCTTGCCGGAACCGGATGCGCCGACGATGGCAAAGCTCTCGCCCGGCCGGATCCGCAGCTCGACGTGGCGCAGGATATCCAGCCGGCCCTCGGGGCCGTTGACCGACTTGCTAACATCGCAGGCCTCGAGAAGCGGACGGGAAGAATCATTCATGCGTCGATGCCTTGGCTGGGTGATCTGGGTCGGCTTGCTGCTGGGCGGCCTCGGCGCCGCACGGGCGGCAGCCCCGAAAACCGTACTGGTGCTGGGCGATTCGTTGTCCGCCGCGCACAACATACCGGTCGAGTCCGGCTGGGTGCACTTGCTGGACGTGCGTCTGCGCAACATGGTGCCGATGTGGACCGCGGTCAATGCCAGCATCAGCGGCGAGACCTCGCTGAGCGGCCGCCGGCGGCTGCCGGCGCTGCTGCAGACCTACCATCCGGCGGTGCTGGTGCTCGAACTGGGCGCCAACGACGGTCTGCAGGGGCTGCCCCTGCCGGCCCTGCGCGACAACCTGGCGGCGATGATCGCCATGGCGCAGAAGCGGCAGATCCGGGTGCTGCTGCTGGGCATCGAGCTGCCGGTGAACTACGGTCCGCAGTACCGCGACGGTTTGCGGGCGGTCTATGCGGACCTGGCGCGGACCCGGCATGTCGCCCTGGTGCCGTTCCTGCTCGACGGGGTGGCACTGGACCCGGCGCTGATGCAGGACGACGGGCTGCATCCGGTGGCCCGTGCGGAGCCGAAGGTGCTGGCGACGGTCTGGCGCGAGCTGCGACCGCTGCTGCGAGACCATGCGAGGCGTCCGTGATCGTTTCACATGGCAATCACGCGATTGGCGTTTAGATCTTCACATTTGTGAAATCGCGGCAGGGAGGACGATATGCCCCTACATGAAGAGCAGGCGGGATTGATTTTGCTGGTGGAGGATCATCGCCAGATCGCGGGGATGGTCGGCGAATTCCTCGAACGTGGCGGCTATTCGGTCGACTACGCCGCCGATGGCGTCAGCGGCCTGCATCTGGCGGTGGCCAACAGCTACGACGTGATCGTGCTCGATCTGATGCTGCCCGGCCTGGACGGGCTGGAGGTCTGCCGCAAGCTGCGCCAGGAAGCGAAGAAATCCACCCCGGTACTGATGCTGACCGCGCGCGACACGCTGGACGACAAGCTGGCCGGCCTGGAGGCGGGCGCCGACGACTATCTGGTGAAACCGTTCGAGGTGCGCGAACTGGAGGCGCGCCTGCGCGCGCTGATCCGCCGCGATCGCCGCCAGGTGTCCGCCGAAGTGCTCAGCGTCGGCGACATGACGCTGGATACCGCCACCTTGCGCCTGACCCGCGATGGCCGGGAGCTGGTCGTGTCGCCGATTGGCCTCAAGTTGCTGGCGATCCTGATGCGCGAATCGCCACGGGTGGTCAGCCGGCGCGACATCGAGCGCGAGATCTGGGGCGACACGCTGCCGGATTCCGATACCTTGCGCTCGCATCTCTACAACCTGCGTCGCGTCATCGACAAACCCTTCGCACATCCTCTGCTACATACCATCCATTCGGCCGGTTATCGCCTTGCGGATCTCGAATCGGAGGTGGCGACAGCTGCTCATTCCGCATGAGAGGGTCATGGCGAAGGTGATCGATCGCGCAACAGGGACCGAGGCCAAATCCCGCACGGGTGGCTTCGGTCGGCGCATGGCGTGGGTGTTCGGACTGCAGTTGCTGATCGTGGCGAGCATCGTCGTGCTCGGCATCCGCAGCGAAGCTTCGGTGGTCGAGGTGATCGCGCTGATCGCGCTTACCACGGCGCTGGTCTGGTTGGCCACCGGGCGCAAGTGGCGGCCGGTGCGGGCGCTGGCCCGGCTGGCCGATCGCTGGGACGCCCAGCACCCGGACCAGGACGTGTCGACGCTGGAGACGATGTTCGCCGACACGGATGCCGATGTGGCCGCGCTGGCCCGCGGCCTGCACGGTTTCGCCACGCGCATTGCCGGCTACAACCAGCGCGAGCGCAATTTCACCCGCGACGCCAGTCACGAGCTGCGCAGCCCGCTGACCGTGATCAAGATGTCGATCGACATGCTGGGCGAGGAGCCGGAACTGAGCGATTTCGGCAGGCGCTCGGTATCCCGCATCAAGCGGGCGGCCCGCGAGATGGAGGCGCTGGTCGAGGCGCTGCTGATCCTGGCGCGCGAGAAGGACAACAGCATCGAGGAAGAGCATTTCGAGGTGAACGACGTGCTGCGGCTCGAACTCGATTTCGCGCGCGAGTTGCTGGAAGGCTTGCCGATCCAGCTGCAGCTGGACGAGCCGGTGAGGTTCGCGCTGGAGGGTTCGCCGCGGGTGTTCGCCGTGCTGGTCTGGCAGCTGATCCGCAATGCCTGCCAGCAGACCGAGCAGGGCCGGATCGTGGTGACGGTGATGCCCGGCGTGGTGACCGTGGCCAACCGGACGGAGCCGGCCGTCGGCGGCATCGGCGAGCATGGTGCCGACCGACACGGGTTCGATCTGGCGATCGCCAAGCGCATCAGCGAACGCTTCGGGTGGCTGCTGGAGCTGCAGACCGTTCCCGGGCAACAGAACATTGCCCGCATCCGCTTTCCGGGTGCGCGGCCGGTCGGCGTGCCGGCCGGCATCCGCAGCGCACCGGTGCGCGAAAAGCCCTGATCCGGACGCAGGAGCGCACCCTGTGCGCGAAAACCTCTTG
>JAGWMU010000237.1 GCA_028873095.1 Pseudomonadota bacterium
TGTATTGCCCGGCATGCCGGCGCATAGCCGCCGAGCTGATCGATCTGTGTCGCCAGCTCGACGCCGATGTCGAGGTGAGGGATGTCATGGAGCATCTGGAGCAGGCCGCCCGCCTCGGCATCGCCCGGCCACCGGCGGTCGTCGTCGATGGCCGCCTGTTCGGGCAGGGCCACGCGGTGCTGGGCAAGTTGCGGCGCAAGGAGCACGCATGAGCCGCTGGAGCATCGGCGATCTGGCCACGCGCACCGGGATGTCGACGGATGCGTTGCGCTACTACGAAAAGATCGGCCTGCTGCCGCGGGCGCTGCGCGACGGCGGCGGGCGGCGCCGCTACGGCGATGCCGATCTGGCACGGCTGCTGTTCATCCAGCGCGCGCAGACGATGAATTTTTCGCTGGCCGAGATCGGCCACCTGCTGCATTTGCGCGAGCGCCCGCAGCAGGCGCGCGCCGACGTGCGCCGCGTGGCCGGCGAAAAACTGGCCCAGGTGGAAACCCGGCTGAAGTCGCTGCGCCTGCTGCGCAACGAGCTGCGCCTGCTGGTGAACCTGTGCGCCGACAGTTCGCAGGGCTGCCCGATCCTGCAGTCGCTGGACGGTACCGGTGTGCCCGAGGCCTCGCCTGGGACATCCCGCGATCCGACGGATGCGGACGGTGCAAACCCCCGATGAGAGCGCCGGTCGAGCGCCTCAGTCGGTGAACAGGCGCGAGCGGGTGAGGAAGCGGACGCCCTGGCCCGCCCAATTGTCGCCGAGGCGATCGGCATCGGTCGGATTGACGCCTGCCGGGCGATCGTCCGGGTGTCGGCCGCGGTCGATCCGTTCGGCGCCGTGCCGGGCCAGCCACCTTTATGATGCGTCGCCGTAGTCATGAAATTGTCGCAAATGTCCGTTTCGACGTGATATTTGAAAAATGGTCTTGCCGTTAGCAGAAAAATATATTGCATCGCACAACTTTTGTTGGTAGAGTGCCACCACTCCCCGAACCCCAATGAGGGCAACATCATGACGCAGCAGATCAACACCCAGATTTTCGCTTTCACCAAGCAGCTGACCGACAATGCCTTCAAGGCGCATTCAGTGGCCCTGAAGGGTCTGGAATCGGTCGCCGAGCTGCAGCTCAAGACGCTCGAGCAGCAGGCCAAGGTTTCCGCCGAATTCATCGCCGAGGCGATGGAAGCGCGCGACGTGAACGGCCTGCGCGGCCTGTGGGAAAAGGGCGCCACCCTGAGCCGCGACAACGCCGAGCGTACCGTGGCGGTGTCGCAGGAGATCCTTTCGATCACCCAGAAGACGGCCGAGTCGCTCGGCGCGCTGGTGCAGGAACAGCAGCAGGCCGCCAACGAAGCCGTGGCGACGCCGGTTGCCGCCGCCAAGAAGACCGCTGCCAAGTAATACGGCGCAAGCGGTCGGAGCATTTTCGCGGCCACCCTCCCCAGGCCGCGAATACCGGGGGCCGGACCTGAGTGTCCGGCCCTCACTTCATGTGCGATCGCAAGAACGTGCCGGGCCTGGAAGCCGTTGCAGGCAGGGCGCACGCACGGGTCCGTTCAGGCACGGACAAGATGTCGCAGACAGCGCGGCTTGTTCGCGAAACAAGCGCACTGATATACTTTTACGGATTGGATCGTGGCCCGTAGCTCTATCGGTGCCGCCTGGTGTAAACCGCGCGGAGACGTTACGTGCTCAACAGTCTTGTCTCTGGTCGACGTCTCGCCTTGCGCACCATGCTGCTGCAGATCGCGGTGGCTATCTTGGTGGGTCTCGTCTTTCTGGCGCTGGGGCGTCGGGAAGCGCTGGCTGCGGCGGCGGGCGCGATGCTGGTGGCGCTGGGTACGGCGCTGCTGTCGGCGCGGTTTTTCAGCCGGCTGGATGGGGCAGGGATGGCGTTGGGCCGGTTGCTTTCGGGCATGCTCCTGAAGTGGATCGTGATCACGGGGGGACTGGTCGTGATCCTGTTCCACTACAAATTGCCGCCGCTGGCCGCCATCACGGGGTTGGTGGCTGCCTACGCGGTTTATCTGCTGGCGTTCAGATTCAAAGGTTGAGACATGGCAAGCGAGCAGGGTGGCCTGACCGAATACATCCAGCACCATCTGACCCACCTCACGCCGCATGCGAGCAAGGGTGGTTTCTGGGCGGTGCATATCGACTCGATCACGGTATCGCTGGTGCTGGGGGCGCTGTTCAGCCTGTGGTTCTGGCTGCAGGCACGCAAGGCCACGGCGGGCGTGCCGGGCAAGGGGCAGGCCTTCGTCGAGATCGTGCTGGAGTTCGTCGACGGCCAGGTCAAGGACGTGTTCCACGGCGATCGCCGCGTGCTGGGCCCGCTGGCGCTGACCGTGTTCCTCTGGGTGTTCCTGATGAACGCGATGGACCTGCTGCCGGTCGACCTGCTGCCGTGGATCACCGGGAAATTCGGCATCGGCCATTTCCGCGCGGTGCCCAC
>JAGWMU010000073.1 GCA_028873095.1 Pseudomonadota bacterium
CTGGTCGGCGCCGTGCAGGTCACCGAGGCGCACGAGCTGATGCTGATCTCCGACCAGGGCACGCTGGTGCGTACCCGGGTGGCCGAGGTCTCGCAGCTCGGCCGCAATACCCAGGGCGTCACCCTGATCCGGCTCCCGGCCGACGAAACTCTGGTCAGCGTGATGCGGCTGGACGCGGAGGAGGAGAACGGCGAGGAAGCCGGGACCGACGACATCGCGCCCCCCGCCGAAGACTGAAATCGAAGCTGTCCCGAACAGGAAAAAACCCCGGTCATGCCGGGGTTTTTTCCGTTCGGGAAGCCGGGCCGGACGCGCCGGGAGGATTTCAGGCGCAGGCCGGTCCGGCGGGCAATTCCCGCAGCTCCGCCCCGGTCTCCGTCAGCCGCAACACCGACCCGTGTTCGTACCAGTCCCCCAGCACGATCCGTTCGGCCGCCTTTGCGTCCAGCTCGAACGCGTGCACCGCGGGGCGGTGCGTATGTCCGTGGATCAGTCGCGCCACATGGGCCTGCCGCATCGCTGCAGCCACGGCTTCGCGATTCACGTCCATGATGCTTTCCATCGTGCTGCCGGTATGCGCGCGGCTGTCTTCGCGCGCCCTGGCGGCGAATGCGCGGCGGGCCTCCAGCGGCAGCGACAGGATCTGCGCCTTCCACTGCGGCGTGCGGACCTGCCGGCGCACGGCCTGGTAGGCGACGTCGTCGGTGCACAGCAGGTCGCCATGCATCAACAGGGTCGGGCGGCCATGGATGTCATGCACCGTGCCATCGTCGAGCAGGGTCATCCCGGCCCGGCGGGCAAACGCCTCGCCCAGCAGGAAGTCGCGGTTGCCGGCCATGAAATACACCGGTACGCCGGCGTCGCTCACGGCGCGGATCGCGCAGGCAATGCGTTGCGGCAGTTCGGCGTCGTCGTCGTCGCCGACCCAGGCTTCGACCAGGTCGCCCAGGATGTACAGCGCGGAGGCGTGGCGAACCTCGTCGCTGGCGAGGTAGTCCTCGAACAGCGCGGTGATCTGCGGCCGGCCGGGATCCAGGTGCAGGTCGGCGATGAACAGGGCGGTCATCGCGGCGCTCAATGATGGATGTGGGCTGTCTTCTTGCCGTGCCTGGCGGCCGCTGGAGCGGCGGCGGGGGCCCTGGCGCCGGCGACGGGGCCGCCGTTGCTGGTTGCCGCGCGCGTTTCCTCGCCGATCACGCGGGCGCTCAGGATGACCACCAGCGGATTGGGCACGTCGCCGGCGAATGGCCCGAGCGCACGGGTGGGCAGCGTGGCGATCTTGTCGACGACGTCCATGCCGGCGATCACCTTGCCGAACACGGTGTAGCCCCAGGTCAGGCCGCTCTGGCTGCCGACGAAATCCAGCCGGCGGTTGTCGACCAGGTTGAAGAAGAACTGCGAGGTGCCGGAGTTCGGATCGGCGCCGCGGGCGACCGCCACCGTGCCGCGTAGATTGGACAGGCCGTTGTCGGCTTCGCTGGCGACCGCGGGGCGGGTCCGCTTCGGCTGCAGGTCGCGGGTATACAGGCCGCCCTGCACCAGGTAGCCGGCAATGACCCGGTGCAGCACCGTGCCGTCGTAGAAGCCGTCGCGCACGTACTGCAGGAAATTGGCCACGCTCTTGGGCGCCTTGTCCGGATAAAGCTCCAGCGTGATGTCGCCCTGCGAGGTATGCAGCAGCACCTGTGGCGGCGCAACGGCCGCCGCGGCGGGTTTGGCGGTCTGTGCCGCCAGGGTCAGCGGCAGGATCAGCAGCGTGGCAAGCAGGGACTTGAACATGGGCATCGAACGGTCTGGACGTGCGCACATGATACGCGGCCGCCACGCGAGAAGCGCGGCCATGGATGGCCGCTTTTTGATCCCCCCGCCCGGGGAAGGGCGCATGGGGAACGGTCAGCTGCTCGACACGTCGAGCTTCAGCCCCAGCTCGACCATCGGCGATTGCTCCTGGCGCAGGTCGGCTTCGCTCAGCGGGTGCTGTTCGAACCAGGCGATCGGCAGGGTCAGCCGCAGCGACTGGCTGGTGGCGGCCAAGCGCATCGGCGGCAGCGATTCGGCCCGCCGGGCACGGCGGAACAGCACGGCCAGCCGCAGCAATGCCGTGATCTGGCGGGCCAGCTGACGATAGCGCTGCGGCAGTGCCGAGATCACTTTCCTGTCCGGTTTGCGCCGGTGCATCTGGATCACCGCGGCCAGCAGTTGCTGCTCCTGCCGGGAGAAGCCGGCGAGGTCGGCGTTGCGCAGGATGTAGGCGCCATGCTGATGGTGCTGGCTGTGCGCGATCGCGAGGCCGATTTCGTGCACGCGCGAAGCCCAGGAAAGCCATTCCCGCGCATCGGCATCCAGGGACCAGGTCGGCGCGACCTGGTCGAACAGCATCAGTGCGGTCGATTCGACCCGGCGAGCCTGGGCGCGATCCACCCCGTAGCGGGTAGCCAGCGCATCGATGCTGGCGGTGCGCGGATCGCTGCCGCCGGCGCGGCCGAGCAGGTCCCACAGCACGCCTTCGCGCATGGAACTTTCGCAGATGTGCATCCGCTCGATGCCGAGCGCGGCAAAGGCGGCCTCGAAGATGACCACGCCGCCGGCGATCACCTGCCGGCGTTCCTCGTGCAGGCCGGGCAGTTTCAGGGCGCTGATCTGGCCCTGCTCCAGCAGCGCATCGCGCAGCGAGGCGAGCGACGCCGGCGTGATGCCGTCATCGGAAAATCTCATGGCCTGCACGACCGAGCCGATCGACTTGGCGGTTCCCGACGAGCCGTAGGCATCCTGCCAGCCGGCTTCGCGGTAGTCTTCGTCGAATTGCTGCAGCAGGACCCCGATTTCGCTCCGCGCATGCTGCCAGCGCTTGCGGGTGATCTTGCCGCCGGGGAAAAACCGCAGGGTCGAGGCGATGCAGCCGGCCTGCACGCTCTCCGTGTGCAACGGCGCCAGCCCGCGGCCGATGATGAATTCGGTGCTGCCGCCGCCGACGTCGATCACCAGCCGCGGCTCGCGCGAAGCCGGCAGGCCATGTGCCGCGCCGAGAAAGATCAGGCGGCCTTCCTCGCGACCGGAAACGATTTCAATGGGATGGCCCAGCGCGGCCTCGGCGGTGGCCAGAAAAGCCTGCGGCGCGGTCATCCGGCGGACCGCGTTGGTGGCCACGGCGCGGACCCGCAGCGAAGGAAGCCCGGCCAGGCGCTGGCCGAAGCGGGCCAGGCAGTTCAGTGCGCGGGCGCGGCGCTCGGGATCCAGTGTGCCGTCGGCGCGCTGGCCTGCCGCCATGCGCACGGTGTCGCGCAGGCGGTCGATCACCCGCGGCTCGCCGTGCTCGACGCGCGCCACCACCATGTGAAAACTGTTGGAGCCCATGTCGACGGCGGCGATCAGCTCGCCGTCGCGGATCGGTGTCTGATCGGCTGGACTCACGCCCGCGCTCCCTGCATTGCGAAGCACGGATTCTCGCACGCCCGCCGGCGCCTGAAGAAACCCCGGCTCACTGGCTGAAGCGCTCGAGCAGGCCCTGCTGCGCGCTGTAGGGTGGGTTTTCGCCCGGTTCGATGCGCGCATACCGGCCATCGCTGTCGAGCAGCCACGCCTGGGTGTTGTCGGCCAGCCCGTTGGCCAGGGTTTCCTCGAACACCCGCTCGGCCAGCGCCGGATCGAGTATCGGAAACGCCACCTCGATCCGCCGCATCAGGTTGCGTTCCATCCAGTCGGCGCTGGCGCAGTACAGCTCGGGCTCGCCGTTGTTGGCGAACCAGTACACCCGGCTGTGTTCGAGGAAACGTCCGATGATCGAACGCACCCGGATCCGCTCCGAGATGCCGGGCAGGCCGGGCCGCAGGGTGCAGGCGCCGCGCACGATCAGGTCGATCTCCACGCCTGCCTGCGAGGCGCGGTACAGCGCCTCGATCACGCGCGCCTCGTTCAGCGCGTTGAGTTTGGCGACGATGCGTGCGGGCCGTCCGTTGCGCGCGTGCACCGTCTCGCGCTCGATCTTCGCCAGCACGCTGGTGTACAGCGTGAACGGCGAATGCAGCAGGCGCTTGAGCTCGATCACCGGCCCCAGCCCGGAAAGCTGCTGGAAGACCTTGTGCAGGTCCTCGCCGATTTCCGGGTTCGCGGTCATCAGCCCGATGTCGGTGTACGTGCGGCTGTTGACCTGATGGTAATTGCCGGTGGACAGGTGCACGTAGCGGCGCAACCGGTCGCCTTCGCGGCGCACGATCAGCATCATCTTGGCGTGGGTCTTGTAGCCGACCACGCCGTATACCACCTGCACCCCGGCCTCCTGCAGGCGCGTGGCCAGGCGGATGTTGGCCTCCTCGTCGAAACGCGCGCGCAGCTCGATCACCACCGTGACGTCCTTGCCGTTGCGCGCGGCGTCGACCAGCAGGTCGACCAGCGGGGTGTCTTCGCCGGCGCGGTACAGGGTCTGCTTGATCGCCAGCACCTGCGGATCGGCGGTAGCCTGGCGCAGCAGGTCGATCACCGCCGCGAAACTCTGGTACGGATGGTGCAGCAGCACGTCGCGCTGGCTGATCAGGTCGAACTTGTTCCTGCCGCTTTCGAGCGCCGCCGGCAGTTGCGGATTGAAGCGCGGAAATTTCAGCTCGGGCCGATCCAGCCAGTCGTAGATCAACCCCGCCCGGATGATGTTGACCGGGCCGTCGCAGCGATACACGTCGGTTTCTTCCAGCTCGAAATTGCGGATCAGCAGCGCGGTGATCGACTTGGGGCAGTCGTTTGCGATCTCCAGCCGCACCGGGCGCGCATAACCGCGCCCGACCAGTTCCTCGCTGAGCGCGAGGGCCAGGTTGTCCACCTCGGCCTCCTCGACGATCAGTTCGCTGTTGCGGGTGACCCGGAACTGGTAGGTGCCGACCACCTTGAAACCGGGAAACATCAGGTCGGCGAACGCCTGCAGCAGTTCGGCCAGGAACACGAAGTGCTCGCCCTGCGCGCAGACTTCGGCCGGCACGCGGATGATCCGCGGCATCGAGCGCGGCGGCCGCACCAGCGCCATGTGGCCTTCGTGGCCGAACGCGTCGCGCCCCTTCAGCACCACCGCGATGTTCAGGGTCTTGTTGAGGATGCGCGGAAACGGATGCGCCGGATCCAGGCCCAGCGGCGACAGCACCGGCAGCACCTCGTGCTCGAAATAACCCTGCAGCCAGCGCCGCTGGCGCGCGCTCCATTGCTTGCGGCCGAGGATGTGGATGTGTTCGGCCTCGAGCTGCGGGCCGATCAGCGCCTGCCAGATCGCGTATTGCTCGGTGACCAGATCCAGGGCGCGGCTGCGGATGCGCGCCAGCAGCTCGCCGGAGGGCAGGCCGTCCGGTCCGGGCGCGGCCGAACCGTAGGCGTGGTGATGCTTGAGCATCGCCACCCGCACCTCGAAGAATTCGTCGAGATTGTTCGCCACGATGCTCAGGTAACGCAGCCGCTCCAGCAGCGGAACGGCGGGATCGCGCGCCATCGCCAGCACGCGGAAATTGAATTCCAGCGCGGAGAGCTCGCGGCTCAGGTACAGGCCGGGCGCGGTCAGGTCGGGGACGTCGGGATGGGCGGCGGTTTTGCGGTGCATGCCCCCCATTCTGGGCCATGGCGGGGGTCAAATACACTAGTGTGACGTTCGCCGCGGCATGTCAGCGCTCGTCGCTGCCGCCCGGTGCCAGCAGCCGTGCCTTGCCGAAATGGCAGGCGAAGGTGGACCCCACGCCGGGCGTGCTCTGGATTTGCAGCTGCGCCTGATGCAGGTTGAGCACGTGCTTGACGATCGACAGGCCCAGGCCGGTGCCGCCGCTGTCGCGCGAGCGGCTGGAGGAGACCCGGTAAAAGCGCTCGGTGAGCCGGGCCAGGTGCGTGGCCGGAATGCCGAAGCCGGTATCGCTGACCGAGTACACCGCGCCCTGCGGCGTGCGTTGCCAGCGGATCGCGATGCTGCCGCCAGCCGAGGTATAGCGCACCGCGTTGCTGACCAGGTTGGACAGGGCGCTGTGCAGGTCCTTGGGCGAGCCGAGCAGGTCGGCCTCGGCAGTGGATTCGAGGGTGATCGTGTGGCGGCCCTGGCTGAGCGCTTCGGCCTCCTTGCGCACGGTGGCCAGCAGCACTGCCATCTGCACCCGCTCTTCAGCGACATCGTGCTGGGTCTCGAGCCGCGACAGGGTCAGCAGATCCTCGACGATCTGGCCCATCCGCTTCGATTGCGCGCGCATCTCGTCCAGCACCGGGGCCAATTCGGGCACGTCGGACGGGTCGATCAATTCGAGGTAGCCGTGGATCACCGTCAGCGGCGTGCGCAACTCGTGCGAGACATTGGCGACGAAGTCGCGGCGGATCTGTTCGAGCCGGTTCAGATGGCTGATGTCGCGTGCCAGCAGCAGATGCTGGCGACGGCCGAACGGCAGCAGGCTGACATGGAGCTGGCTGCCGGGCTGCCCCGGTGCGGCGACGTCGCTGAGCGGTTCGCTCGCGCCATCGCGCAGCCAGCCGGCCAGCTCGGAGCGAGCCATGCGCTCGTTCAGGCTCACGCCGCGATCCCTGGGCCGGCGCAGCCCGAGCAGGGTTTCGGCGGCATGATTGAACCAGCGAACCTGCTGTTGCTGGTCCAGCAGCACGACGGCGTCCGGCAACCGGCTTGCGGCGTTGCGTAAATCGCGAAGGCTGGAGGCGATGCGGCGGGTGCGTGTCATGAAACGGTCATGCTGCAGGGGAGTGATAGCCGTGGTTGCGGTCATCATGGCCCGGGTTTGATGACGGCTTCGAGTCAGCAGCAAGACCACTTCGGCTACGGCGACCAGCGCCACCCCGGCGGCAAGCTGCCGATCGGCAAGCCAGCCCAGCAGCGCGCCCGCCAGCAGGGCGGCGGCGAGTGCGGCCGGCCATTTCCAGGCGGGGGTTGCAGGCTGGACCATTCGGGCGGATCGCCGGTGGGCATGGGTCGGGGGGCCAGCATCCGCAAAAGCCGGTCCAGCCGCAAGCCCGCGCCAGGCGCGGCGTTCACGCACTCATCGAGAATCGATAGCCGGTACCGCGGACCGTCTGCACCATGGCATCGAGTTTCCATGGTTCCAGCGTCTTGCGCAGCCGGCGGATATGCACGTCGACGGTGCGTTCCTCGACGTACACGCTGCCGCCCCAGACGTGGTCGAGCAGCTGGGTGCGCGAATAGACGCGCTCGGGGTGGGTCATGAAGAAATGCAGCAGGCGATATTCGGTCGGCCCGATCGACACCTCGTCCTCGCCGGCAAACACCCGGTGCGCCGGGCCGTCGATGCGCAGGCCGCCGAGCTCCACCATGCCGGAACCGTCGTCGCCCTGGCTGCGCCGCAGTACGGCCTTGATCCGCGCGATCAATTCGCGGGTCGAGAACGGCTTCACCACGTAATCGTCGACCCCGGCCTCCAGCCCGTTGACGCGGTCCATCTCCTCGCCGCGGGCGGTGAGCATGATGATCGGGATCTCGCGGCTGAGTTCCTCCTTGCGCAGGCGCCTGGCCAGTTCGAGCCCGCTGGTGCCCGGCAGCATCCAGTCGAGCAGGACCAGGTCGGGTACCTGCTCGGCTATCGCCAGCTGGGCGGCGCGTGCGTCGGCTGCCGGCACCGCATCCATGCCGGCCTTGCGCAGGGCAAAGCCGATCATCTCGCGGATCGAGGCTTCGTCTTCAACGATGAGGATGCGCTTGTGCACGCGGTGGTCCGCCTGTGGTCCGTGACCGGGGTATTGCAGCGCATGCATATTACCTGTCGATGACAGGCGGCAGGAGCGGTGAAGCCGACGTGCCACCAGACTGACATGTGCGGTCGAACGGCGGCAAGCCGGGGGGGGGCGGCCGCTTCAGCCGCTGCCGGCGTCGAGGCAGGGCTGGGCGTCGCAACCCGCATCGCGCCCGAACTGCTGGTGGACGTCCGGGTTGTCCTCGGTCTTCACCCTGCGCTTCTGCAGTTCCAGCACCAGCGGCGTCAGCTCGGTGATGCGTGCCTGGATGCGCGCCCGGGCGTAATAGTCCAGATCCTTCCGCTTGAGCAGCCGTTTGAGCTGCTCCATCGCATCGAACGGCCGTCCGGAGTAGTAGCTGGCATCGGCAAACGCTTCGCCGGCCCGCACCGGATCGCCTGCCGCGTCGCTGGCGCGGGCGTAGGCACTGTAGATTTCCGGCTCGGAGGCGTTTTCCAGCAGTGGCCGCAGCAGGTTTGCCGCGAGCGCGGCCTGGGTCTTGTCGCCGCCGGCGGTGAGCGCCCCGGCATAGGCCTGGGCCACCGCGCGGTTGCGTGGCGACTGCCGGTTGAGCTCGTCGTAGATGGCCAGGGCCGCCGCGCGCTGGCCTGCCTGCAGGCGGGCATCGGCCATCGCCAGCTGCAGGATCAGGTTGTCCGGGTGCGCCTTCACCAGCGGCTGCAGTTGCACGATCGCCTGGGCGCCACGGCCGCTGCGGGTGAGTGCCAGGGCATAGCCGTAGCGGTGCGCCGGGGTGTCGAAGGCGCGTCGCTGCATGTTGTTGCCGTAGTAGGCGGCCTGCCGCGTGGCATCGTTGACCAGCACATCGACGCGTTCGCGCATCAGCTGATAGGTGCTCGGATTTTTGGCCGCGGCGGCCTGGAGCAGCCGGGTGGGATCCTTGACGAAGGGAATCGGGGCCGTGCTCTTCGCCCACTGTGCCTTGTCCAGGATGGTGCCGGAAGGGTGAAGCTTCTGCTCGGCGATCAAGGCGCCGGCACGCGCCTTGGCATCGCTGATGCGCAAGGTGGTTACCGGGTGGGTCTGCAGCAGTGCCGGCACGTCCTCGCCGCCGGCATTGGCGCTCATCATGTCCTCCATGCGCTCGAAGAATTCGGCCATCGCATTGGGGTCGAAGCCGGCCCTGGCCAGGGTCTTGATGCCGGCGCGATCGGCTTCGATCTCGTCCTTGCGGGTGAAGTTGATCGACTTCTGCGCCAGCAGGCCCTGTCCGCCGGCCAGCACGGCCATCGGTGCGTCGGCGCTGCCGCTGCCGGCGCCGGCGGCGATCGCGCCGAGCAGCACCAGCGCCATCAGCGGCGCATCCTTCTTGGACGCCTCGAAGGCGCGCTCCAGGTGGTGCTGCGTGATGTGGCCGATCTCGTGCGCGATCACGCTGGCCAGTTCGCTCTCGTTCTGGGTGATCGCGATCAGGCCCGAGTTCACGGCGATGTAACCGCCGGGCGCCGCAAACGCATTGATTTCGGGATCCTTCACGATGAAAAACGCGAAGTGGTCCTTCGGCTTGGCGGAGCTGGCGACCAGCCGGTAGCCCAGGTCGTTGATGTAGTCGTCCAGCAGGGGGTCGTCCACGACCATGCCCAGCGCGCGCATCTGGCGCAGCATGGAGGCGCCGTAATCCTGCGCTTCCTGGGGGGTGATCAGCGCATTGGCCGAGCTGCCCAGGTCCGGCAGGCGGATGTCCTCCTGCGCGCCCGCGGAAAAGGCCAGTCCGGCGGTGAGCAGGGCGGTCAGGAGGCGCGTCAGGGATCTGCGTGGGGCCATGGGCATAGCGGGGCGACAATAACACTCGGACCGTATTTTGCCGCATCGGTTCACTGCGGGAGCTTGTCTGGGCATCGGGCTGCATGCACGCGGTTGCTGATAATATCCGTCCATTTTACGGAGTCTCGCGATGTCGAAAATCGAGGTCTATTCCACCGCCGTCTGCCCGTACTGCGTGGCGGCCAAGAATCTGCTGAAGTCCAAGGGGCTGGAGTGGACCGAGGTGCGTATCGACATCGATGCGGAACAGCGCAATGTCATGCTGACGCGCAGCGGCGGGCGCCGCACGGTGCCGCTGATATTCGTCAACGACCAGCATGTGGGCGGTTTCGACGATCTGGTCGCGGCCGATCGCAGCGGCAAGCTGGCGCGGTTGCTGGAGCAGGCCTCGTGAGCGATCGGCACAACGAATTCAGCGCGTTCCGCCAGCGCATGAACGAACGCATACTGGCCGAAGACAACCAGGTCGTGCGACGTTTCTTCGCGCTGGACACGCAGACCTACAAGGCCGGCGCACTGGACGTGAAGACCAAGGAGATGCTCGGCCTGGTGGCATCGCTGGTGCTGCGCTGCGACGACTGCATCAGCTACCACGTCGCCCAGTGCAAGGAGGCCGGCGTCGAGCGCGATGCGTTCTTCGAGGTGTTCAGCGTGGGGCTGGTGGTGGGCGGTTCGATCGTGATTCCCCATCTGCGGCGTGCCGTGGACCTGCTCGACCAGCTGGAATCCGGCGCCGCCGGCGGCGCCGCCAGCTGCGCCGATCACGCCTGACGGCGGCGTCGACGGCGAATTGCCCGACATGGCGCCCGCGCCCGGGCCGGACGCGCCCGCGTGCGGTTTTTTGTCATGCAGCGTGCAAGTATTTTCAACGCTTTGCGGCGCTCCTGCGCTGTCCGCAGGGCGTCGCATCGGCGATAATTGACGGATTGCAGCCTGCGTCTGGTGCGGGTGGCTTCTCCCCCGCCGTACGCGCTGCTCGTTGGTTTCCCTTCAAGGAGTTTCCCCATGAGCAAGACGATTGCCGTGATCCCGGGCGATGGCATCGGCCCGGAGATCATGACGGCCACACTGCGCGTGCTCGACGCGCTGGATTGCGGCCTGAACTACGATTTCGTGGACGCCGGCATGGTGGCGCTGGACCGGCACGGCGATCTGCTGCCCAAGGCCACGCTGGACAGGATCGCCGAGCACAAGGTGGCGCTGAAGGGGCCGCTGACCACGCCGATCGGCGGCGGGTTCACCTCGATCAACGTGATCTTGCGCCGGCATTTCGACCTGTACGCGAACGTGCGCCCGGCGATCAGTTTCCCGGGTACCCGGTCGCGTTACGAGAACATCGACATCATCACCGTGCGGGAAAACACCGAGGGCGCCTATCTGGCCGAGGGCCAGACGCTGTCCGAGGACGGCGAGGTCGCGCAGTCGATCATCCGCAATACCCGCAAGGGCAGTACGCGCATCGTGCGCTACGCCTTCGAGCTGGCCGTGAAAAAGGGCCGCAAGAAGGTCACGGCGGTGCACAAGGCCAATATCCTCAAGACCAGCACCGGCCTGTTCCTCAACGTGGCGCGCGAGATCGCCAGGGAATATCCGCAGATCCAATTCAACGAGATGATCGTCGACAACACCTGCATGCAGCTGGTGATGAGGCCCGAGCAGTTCGACGTGATCGTCACCACCAACCTGTTCGGCGACATCATCTCCGACCTCTGTGCCGGCCTGGTCGGCGGCCTCGGCCTGGCGCCCGGCGACAACATCGGCGAGCACGCGGCGATCTTCGAGGCCGTGCACGGCTCGGCGCCGGACATCGCCGGCAAGGGCATCGCCAACCCCTGCGCGCTGCTGCTGGCCGCGGCCGACATGCTCGACTACCTGGACAAGGTGGCCAAGGGCGACCAGCTGCGCCGGGCGATCCGCACGGCGATCGAGTTGGATCAGGCGCAGGTCACGCCCGACCTCGGCGGCAAGGGCAGTACCGACAGCTTTGCCGACGCCATCGTGAAGCGCATCAAGGGCTGAGCCCGGGCTTCCGGGCCGCTAGCGGACGAACGGCCAGGGCGCCAGAAAAACCAGCCACATCAGCAGCAGCATGCCGAGGTATTTCAGGGCTCGGAACAGCTTCCTGTGCCGGCTCTTGAACGTGCCCACGCGCTTGCGGTTGCGCTGGCTGAGCGCGAACAGGCGGTTCACGAAACCGGTTTTCTCCGCTTCGCCGTCGGTGTTCGGCGAGGCGGTGATCCTGCCCATGAAGGCGCCGACCCGCTGGTTGACCGCGCGTATCCAGCGCGTGCGCAGCGGGCGCTCCACGTCCGCGAACAGGATCACCCGGGTCTGCCCGGTCCTGTTCTCGGCCCAGTGCACATAGGTTTCGTCGAAGACCACGTCCTTGCCGTCGCCCCAGGCGTGCTCCTCGCCATCGACGAGGATGCGGCAGTCCGGCGAATTGGGCGTGATCAGCCCAAGGTGGTAGCGCAGCGAGCCGGCGAACGGGTCGCGGTGCGGATTGAGCTTGCTGCCCGGCGGCAGCAGCGCGAACATCGCCGCCTTGATGCTGGGGATCGATTTCAGCAGGGCCACCGTCTGCGGGCACAGCGCCTCGGCCGAGGCCAGCGGCTCGCCGTACCACTTCAGGTAGAAGCGCTTCCAGCCCTGTTTGAAGAAACTGTTGAAGCTGGCGTCGTTGTGCTTCTCGGTGGCCCGGATGTAACCCTCGTCGAACAGGCGCGTCGCCTCGTCGCGGATGACCTGCCAGTTGGCCTGCAGCAGATCGAGTTGCGGAAAGCCGCGGCGGTCGAGAATCGGTTGCGCCGGCACCGCGGAGAACGCGTACATCAACAGGTTGTAGGGCGCGAACACGGCCGAGTGGTCGACCAGCTGGCGATCGAACCGCAGTCGCGCGCGCCCGCGCAGATGCACCAGCAGTACGCACAGCGTGAACAGCAGCAGCAACAGCAGCAGGAACAGGCGGGGAGCGATGGTCATGGCGTCTGGACCGGGAACGGCGGGTGCCCATTCTACGCTTTCGGCGGTTCCTGCCGGGCGGGCGGCCGGGCGGTGGCTACAGCACCTCCGCCGCGAAATCCGCCAGCCGCGAACGCTCGCCGCGGCGCAGGGTGATGTGCGCCGAGTGCTCCCACTGCTTGAAGCGGTCCACCGCGTAGGTGAGGCCGGAAGTGGTCTCGGTGAGGTAGGGCGTGTCGATCTGCTCGACGTTGCCCAGGCAGACGATCTTGGTGCCCGGGCCGGCGCGGGTGACCAGGGTCTTCATCTGCTTCGGGGTGAGGTTCTGCGCCTCGTCGATGATCAGGTAGCGCGACAGGAACGTGCGTCCGCGCATGAAGTTCAGCGAGCGGATCTTGATGCGCGAGGCGAGCAGGTCGTTGGTGGCCTGGCGCCCCCAGCTGCCGCCTTCCTCCGGGTTGGCGAGCACTTCGAGGTTGTCGGTGAGCGCGCCCATCCACGGCGTCATCTTTTCCTCTTCGGTGCCGGGCAGGAAACCGATGTCCTCGCCCACCGAGACCGTGGCGCGGGTCATGATGATCTCGCGGTAGCGCTGCTGGTCCATTACCTGGGCCAGGCCGGCGGCCAGCGCCAGCAGGGTCTTGCCGGTGCCCGCGGTGCCGAGCAGGGTGACGAAATCCACATCCGGGTCCATCAGCACGTTGAGCGCGAAGTTCTGCTCGCGGTTGCGCGCGCCGATGCCCCACACGTGGTGGTTGGCGTGCGAGTGGTCGTCCAGCAGCACCAGCGTGGCGCTGGCCTCGTCCAGGTGCAGCACGCGCAGCTCGATCGCGTTCTCGCCG
>JAGWMU010000074.1 GCA_028873095.1 Pseudomonadota bacterium
GTATTCGCGCTCCAGCCGCTCCTGCACGATCTCCATGTGCAGCATGCCGAGGAAGCCGCAACGGAAGCCGAAGCCCATCGCCTCGGAGGATTCCGGCTCGAAGAACAGCGCGGCATCGTTCAGGCGCAACTTGTCCAGCGCCTCGCGCAGGGCGGGGTAGTCGTCCGACGACACCGGGAACAGGCCCGCGAACACCCGCGGCTGCATGTGCTGGAACCCCGGCAATGCCTTGTCGGCCGGCTTGCCCGCATGGGTCAGCGTGTCGCCCACGGGCGCGCCGTGCACGTCCTTGATCGCGGCATTGACCCAACCCACCTCGCCGGCGCCGAGCTTGTCCAGCTTCTTGCGCTTGGGCGTGAACACCCCGACCTCGGCCACTTCGTGGCTGCGCCCGGTCGACATCACCAGCAGCTTGTCGCCGGGCCTGATTTCGCCCTGCATGACGCGCACCAGCGACACCACGCCGAGATAGTTGTCGAACCACGAATCGATGATCAGCGCCTGCAGCCGGTCGGTATCGCGCGGTTTCGGCGGCGGGATGCGGGCGATGATCGCTTCGAGCACGTCGGTCACGTTGAGGCCGGTCTTGGCGCTGATCGCCACCGCGTCGGTGGCGTCGATGCCGATGACCGCCTCGATCTCGAGCTTGACCTTTTCCACGTCGGCGGTCGGCAGGTCGATCTTGTTCAGCACCGGCACCACTTCCAGTCCCTGCTCCACCGCGGTGTAGCAGTTGGCGACCGATTGCGCCTCGACACCCTGTGCCGCGTCGACCACCAGCAAGGCGCCTTCGCAGGCCGCCAGCGAACGGCTGACCTCGTAGGAAAAATCGACGTGCCCCGGCGTATCGATGAAGTTCAGCTGGTAGGTCCTGCCGTCGCGCGCCTTGTACGGCAGCGACACCGACTGCGCCTTGATGGTGATGCCGCGCTCGCGCTCGATGGGATTGTTGTCCAGCACCTGCGCTTCCATCTCGCGATCGGCCAGGCCGCCGCAGATCTGGATGATGCGATCGGCAAGGGTCGACTTGCCGTGGTCGATGTGCGCGATGATGGAGAAGTTGCGGATCAATTCCATGGAACGCTGGCGGCCTGTCGGGCTTGGGTCTGCCGCCACGCGCGAGGCGCAGGCAGCGCGTCGCCGCACTGGCGACGCTAACCCGACATTATCGCATGGAACCGGCCGCGGCGACCTGCCAGCCGGAACCGGCATGCTCCGTCCGCGGGGAGGCGGAGCATGCCGGCAAAGTGGCGCCCGGCCGAAACCCTACTTGCCGCCGGGCACCGTCAAGGCGACGAACTGGCTTTGATCGCCGCGACGCACCAGCAGCAGTACCGTGGTGCCCCGCTTGACGTCTTTGGTCGCCTCGCGGAAGGCGGCCACGCTGCCGATCTTTTGCTGGTTGACCATCAGGATCACATCGCCCTGCTGCAACCCGGCCTGCGCGGCGACGTTGCCGGTGATGTCGCTGACGGCCACGCCCTGGCCCGGCTTCAACCCGAGCTGCTTGCGGGTGCCGCTGTCCAGCGTCCGCACGGTCAGTCCCAGCGCCGCGGAACCGCTGTGCGCGATCGAGGTGCCATGGGCGTTGTCCACGGCGTCCCGATCGCGCGGCATCTCGCCGACCGTCACCTCGATGGTCCGCTTCTTGCCGTCGCGCAGGACCTGCACCGGCACCTTGCTGCCGGGCTTGGTCATGCCGACCAGCGGCGGCAGGTCGGATGCCTGGCGCAGCGTCTGGCCGTTGTAGGCGAGGATGATGTCGCCGGCCTGGATGCCCGCCTTGTCCGCACCGCTGCCGGCGGTGACGGAGACCACGGCGGCACCGCTGCCGCTGTCGAGCTTGAACGCCTTGACCATGTCGTCGGTGACCGGGCTGATCTCCACACCCAGCTGTCCACGCGACACGTAACCCTTGGTCTTGAGCTGCTGCACCGCGTTCATGGCCACATCGATCGGGATCGAGAACGCCACCCCGAGATAGCCGCCGGTGTTGGAATAGATCTGCGAATTGATGCCGACCACCTGCCCCTGCAGGTTGAACAGCGGGCCGCCGGAATTGCCGCGGTTGATCGGCACGTCGGTCTGGATGAACGAGGTGTAGGGCTGGTCGCTGCTGCCCAGGTTGCGCCCGATCGCGCTGACGATGCCCTGGGTGACGGTGTAGTCGAAACCGAACGGCGAACCGATCGCCAGCACCCACTGGCCCGGCTTCAGGCTGCGCGAATCGCCGATGGTCACCGTCGGCAGGTCGTCGCCGTCGTTCACCTTCAGCAGCGCGATGTCGTACTTCGGATCGGTGCCGACCACCTTGGCCGTGAACGTGCGCCGGTCCTGCAGTCTCACGGTGACGGCATCGGCGCCGTCGACCACGTGATTGTTGGTCAGGATGTAGCCGTCGCGGGAGATGATGAAGCCCGAGCCGAGCGAGGTATGCGCCTGCTCCTGCGGCGAGGGCAACATCGGCATGCCGAAGAACCGCCGCAGGATCTCCGCCTGCGGATCATTCGGCACGCCCTGGCCGGGGCCGGGCATCATCTGTCCGGGCATCATCTGCCGCGCGTGGCGGCTGCCGCCGGTGTAGCGGGCCTCGACATGAACCACCGCAGGCGCGTTTTTCTGCACGATGCCGGTGAAGTCCGGCAAGGCCGCCGCGCCCGGCGCAGCCTGTGCCTGCGCCCCGGCAATGACGGCAATACCCAGCAACGCGCTGCATGCCACGGTGCGCAAGATGGAATGACTCATGACTCCTCCTCGGGTTGACTTGGGCCGGAAAGGCTTCAGGCCGATGGTTTCAGGGCCGGCTGATGCGCCCTTCAGGCACCGCCGGACACGCGGCCCGCAAGACACGGGCCGGCAAGGAAAACGATCTGGAAGCGACCGACCGCGGGCAAATCACACGCGGTCCGCCTTATTGCGCGACTGCAGTGGCCTGCTGCGACATGTCGGGTATGGCCTTCTGTTGCGGATTGAGCAACAACAGGTAACTGCCGTCGTGGTTGTTCAGCATCCGGTAGCGGGGCAGCGGCGGATAGGCCGAGAGGTCGCGCGGATACACCGCTTGATCCTCGCCCCGCGTGGCCGCGGCCTGCTGGCTGAGCAAGCCGGCCGAATTGCCGCTCAGCCACGGCGGCACGGCGGCGGGAATGCTGGCTGCCATGGGCGCCTGCCGCTGGCCGGTGACCGTGGCGCGGGTCCCGTGGGCGGCCACCGCGACCGCGCGCTCGGCATCGCCGGCGGGCTGGGTGATCATCAGCGCCACGGCGGCCACGCTGGCAGCGATCGCGCCGCCGGCGGACCAGCGCAGCCAGTGGCTTCGCCGGCCCGTCGTCGCCGGCATGGACTCCTGCTCGATCGCCAGCATCACGCGCGAGGCGAACTCCGGGGAGGCGAAGGACGGCAGCTGCCGGCGCAAGCCGTCGCGTGCGATGTGGTAGCGCGCCCACGCCTGCTGCAGCGACGCATCATGGCCGAGCCGCCGCACGAGGAACCGCAATTCCTCCTTCGGCAACTCGCCGTCGATACCGGCTGAAAGGTTTTCCCGGACGGTCTGATTCATGTCTGCCTGGTTCATGCATGATCCTCGCGGTCGGACAACAGTGGCCGCAACTTCACATCGATTGCTTCCCGTGCCCGAAAGATACGCGAGCGAACCGTACCGATCGGACAACCCATGGCTTCAGCGATTTCATCGTAACTGAGACCTTCCACCTCGCGCAGCGTGATGGCGGTGCGCAGTTCTTCGGGCAGGGCTTGGACAGTGGAAAATACGGATTGTTCAATCTCCTGGCGCATCAGCTCGCGCTCGGGCGTGGCATTGTCCTGCATGCGCTCGGTGCCGGCCATGAAGGCGGCGTCGTCGGCGTCGATATCCCCTGCCGGCGGGCGCCGGCCCAGCGCCACCAGGTGGTTCTTGGCGGTGTTCACCGCGATCTTGTAGAGCCAGGTATAGAAGGCGCTGTCGCCGCGAAACGAGCCTATCGCGCGCCAGGCGCGGATAAACGCCTCCTGCGCGATGTCCTCGGACTCGGCATGGGTTTTCACGTAGCGCGACACCAGCCCGACCACCTTGTGCTGGTACTTGCGCACCAGCAGGTCGAAAGCCCGTTTGTCGCCATGCTGGACGCGCTCGACCAGCGCCCGGTCCAGTTCGTTTTCGCCCGTCCGGGCCGTATCCGTCGTCAATGCTGTCATCCGCTGCAGGAACTTGTCTGGAACTGAACGCGCCGCTCAGACCGTAGTCGAACGCTCAAGTTCAGCATCGGAGGCTATGCTGCCCCAAACCCTAACGCATGTGTTGTTGCCCGGTTGTCATCCGACAGGGTGGCTTCGCCTCTGGCCCGCCTCGTGCCGGCCAGGCGGTCGAAAGGGACTGCCCTGCCCTTTTCCGCGGCGAACCCTCCGCGACAGGCCCGGCAGAGCGCATTCAACGCCTGCCGCAGCCTGCCATCGGCTGTCATGGACTGTTATGGGGCCGCCGGGCGGCCGCTCAAGCCGGCTCGGCCGCACGAACGTCCAGCAGGCGCTGGCGTTCGGCGAGCAGTTTCTCGAAGCTGACCGTCTGCAGCGGCCGGCAGAAAAGATAGCCCTGCAGTTCGTCGCAGTGATGCGCGCGCAGGAATTGCAGGTGCTCTTCGGTCTCCACGCCCTCGGCCACCACGGCGCGTTTCAGCCGGTGCGCCATCTCGATGGTTGCGCGCACGATGGCTTCGTCGTCCGGGTCGACGCCGATGTTGCGCACGAAACTCTGGTCGACCTTGATGCGGTCGGCCGGCAACCGGCGCAGATAGTCCAGCGAGGCCGCACCGGTGCCGAAATCGTCGATCGCGATGGAGCAGCCGAGCTTGTGCAGCGCGTGCAGGTTCTCCACCAGGTTCCTGACGGCCTTGATGCTGATGCTCTCGGTGACTTCAAGCTCGAGCAAGGAAGGATCCAGTCCGGTCTCCTGCAGCACGCGGGTCACGGTATCGAGCAGTTGCGACTCCATCAGCTGCACCGCGGACAGATTCACGCCGAGGCGCAGACGCAGCCCGAAACGTTGCTCCCACTCCTTCGCCTGCCGGCATGCGGTGCGCATGACCCATTCGCCGATCGAGACGATCAAGCCGGTTTCCTCGGCCAGCGGAATGAACACCGCCGGGCTGATCATGCCCAGCTCGGGATGCTCCCAGCGCGCCAGCGCCTCCATCCCGACGATGTCCTCGGACTGGGCATCGACCTGGGGCTGGTAGACCACGCGCAACTCGCCGTTGCCTTCGGCATGACGCAAGCGCGACCGCAGTACCGTCCCGTGCTCCTGCGCGTATTCCGGGCTGACCTCGTAGATCTGGAAATTGTTGCGGCCAAGATGCTTGGCCGCGTACATCGCTTCGTCGGCGTGCTTGAGCAGGGTTTCCGCATCGCCGGCATCGTCGGGAAAGAAACTCAGGCCCATCGACGCGGTGACCTGCAGCTCGGTGCCGTCGTCGAGGCGCAACGGCGTGTTCATCGTCTGCACGATCTTTTCGGCAACCCGCAGCACGTCGTCGTTCTTCACGATATGCCGCAGCACCACGGTGAATTCGTCGCCGGCATAGCGCGCCACCGTATCGGAAGCGCGGATGCTGCCGCACAGGCGCTGCGTGACCATTTTCAGCACCTGGTCGCCGGCGGCATGCCCGTGCGTGTCGTTGATGTCCTTGAACCGGTCCAGATCGACGAACAGCACGGCAAAGCACTCGCCGTTGCGGACCGCTTCGCGCAGGATCGTGTCCAGCCGGTCGTTGAACAACAACCGGTTGGGCAGGCCGGTCAGCGCGTCGACCAGCCCCTCGGCGCGCGCCTGTTCCCGCGTCCGGCCCAATTCCAGCACCTGCGAGAAACGGGCCGAAGCGCAACGCAGCACCGGTTCGACGATGCCGATCTCGCCGAAGCCCCTGCGGCTGCCGGCCAGCATGGCACCGATCACCGTGTGCCGCTCGTCGTACAGCGGCAGACCGGCAAAGCCGGCCAGGTCGAGCAGCTGCAGCAGGGGATCGAGCGGCGCCAGCCGCTGCGCGTCGGTTCGGTACAGGATCGGCTTGCCGCACAACACCAACTGCAGCGAGCTCTGCAATGAAGCGGCCGGCCAGGCCGGATCCTTGCCGCTCCACAGCTGCAGCAACTGGGCCGGCACCTCGGCCCCGTCCTGGCGCGCCGACCAGACGGCCAGATAATCGAGCCCCAGCTCGTCGAACAGCAACCTGGCTGCCGCGACTTTCGCGTCGACACCGCTGGCCGAGGCGTAGATCCGCGACAGCAACGACAGCGCGGCTTCAGCGCGCAGATCGGCACGGTCGCTGCGGAACATCAGTGCCAGCACATCGCCCTGCTCATGCGGTATCCGCCGCACGCTGGCCTGGCCGGTATCGAACCCCTGGGCCGACTTGCGCTGGCACGGATACCAGCGGCGATCGGCCTCGGCAAGCACCTGCTCGAGTGCGACGCCCTCGAAGCGCAACACGTCCGACAGTGCCAGCCCCTGCCATTGGCTGGCATGCAGCAGGCTGTGCCTGGCTACCGTCGGACTGACCTCCAGCAGGCACAGGGTCTGCGCGTCGGCGATCAGCCACTCACTGTCGCCCTCTTCGAAGAGATAACGGTAGTTCGCATGCCCATCGCCGCCGACGGATGCCGCCGGCACGAGGCCCTGGCCTTGGTTGCCGGCGCGCCACCGCCGCCAGCGCGGCACCAGTTCGGCACTGATCTGCGAGGCGTACAGCCAGTCCACGATGCCGGCATCGGGCAGGTCCGCCGGACTGAGCGACGCCTCCGCGGCCAGCACCGCCAGCAGCGGCGTTTCGGCGACGCCGGGCAGCCGGCGCAACTGCTTGCAGCAAATTTTCGCCTGCTCCTCGTCACCGTCGAAAACCACCACCAGCAGCTGCAGCGGTTGGCGTCCCTCCAGCAGGATCGTCGCGTGCGAGGCATTGCGCGCGCTTTGGATATCGGTGTATCCGCCATGGTCGAGCGCGTCGAACAGGCTGCGGCGCAATTCGCGCTGTGCCGCAATCACCATGATGCCGTTGTTCATGCGCGATCCGCCTCAAGCCAGCCAGCGGCCGTCGCGCAGGCGAAGCCGCGGCGGCCGACCGTCTTCGGCGTTCAGATGGACGGCCAGTTCGCCGAGGTGCTCGACCAGGGCCACCGGAACGTCGAGCAGCACGACGCGGCGGAGGTGGTCCTTGGGCGGACGTGCCAGCTGGCGCAGCAGGGTGGCATCCATGGCCGACAGCGGCAACTCCAGTCCCAGCAGCAGATAAATGCCGAAATGCATGCTTTGCTTTATGTAGCGCAGTGCATTGCCCAGCCGCTGGCAATCCGGCACCCGCACATGCGCTTCGCGCAAGCCGCTCAGGCCGGTATCGGGCTGCCACAGATACACGGCCTGGCCGGTTAGCCTGGCGATCGCCTGAAACTTCTCGACCAGCGCAGGGGTGTCCTTGCAGTCGAGCACAACCAAGCCGCTGGGCGCCGCCAGGATGCGATCGAAGATCTCGGTGCCGGCTTGTGCTGGCGCGGGAGCCATTCCGAAAGTCATTGACTGCCTGTCCTGCTGTGCCACGGCATGTTCATTGAAAAACCCGGTACGTCACCAGCGGAACACCGAAACCACCGCTGACGAGCCGGCCAGACCCGGTGCCGGCTCGTCGGGTGAAGCCGCGATGAACCGGCACGAATTTCCGCGAAAAGGGCCGCAACGCCGATTTTTCAACCGGGTCCCCGGCTAGCACCGGCCCATTCACACAGGACCGATTTCATACCCGCTTCACCTCAGGGTCAAGCACGGCCATCACATCTCGCAATCAAGGCCACACAACGGTATGGTTCATTTCACCTCAACCACGCCTGTACTCCCATGTTCGAAGGATTGCGCTTCAACCACTGGAAGACCAGCGAAGGCGGGGACGACGTTGTCGTCCTCAGCCTCGACCGGGCCGACAGCAGCGTCAACGCGATTTCCCGTGCGGTGCTGGACGAACTCGGGCAGATCGTCGAGCGGCTGGCGATCGAAAAGCCGGCCGGCGTGATCATCCATTCGGCCAAGCCGTCGGGATTTGCCGTGGGCGCCGACATCAAGGCCTTCGTCGAGTACGCCAGGAACGACAGCGTGCTGGAAAACATCGAACACGGCCAGCAGGTGTTCGAGGCGCTGGCGCGATTGCCCTGCCCCACGGTGGCTGCGGTGCACGGCGCCTGCATGGGCGGCGGCGCCGAGCTGATGCTGGCCTGCCGGCAGCGCATCGCCGCGGACGACGACACGACGAAGATCGGCCTGCCCGAGGTCATGCTCGGCATCCATCCCGGCTGGGGCGGCACCGCGCGCCTGCCGCGATTGATCGGCGCCACGCAGGCGCTGCCGATGATGCTGACCGGCAGGTCGCTGTCCGCGAAGCGTGCGCTCGCCCTGGGCGTGGTCGACCTGCTGGCCCGCCCCGACGAGCTGCTGGCCGAGGCGAGGCACCTGCTGCGCCGGCCCCAGGCCCGACCGTTCGCGCGGCGTGCCCGGGCATGGGCCAGCAACACCTGGCTGGCCCGCCAGATCCTCGCGCCGGTGATGCTGCGGCAGACCGCGGCCAAGGTGCGCAAGGAACACTACCCCGCCCCGTTCGCCCTGATCGAAGTGTGGCGGCGCGGCGGCTCCGGCATCCGGCAGCGGCTGCGGCTGGAAGCGCGCTCGGTCGCCCGGCTGGCGCAGACATCGACCGCGCAGAACCTGATCCGCATCTTCTTCCTGCAGGAGCGGCTGAAGGGCCAGGGCGGCGGCATCGATCCGCGGATCAGGCATGTGCACGTGGTCGGCGCCGGCGTGATGGGCGGCGACATCGCCGCCTGGGCCGCGTTCAGGGGGTTCGAGGTGACCCTCGAGGATCGCGGGATGAAATACATCCAGCCGGCACTGGATCGCGCACGCCAGTTTTACGAAAAGAAGCTGAAGACGCCGGAAAAAGTCGAGGAAACCGCCCGCCGCCTGCGTGCCGACGTCGAAGGCGCGGGCGTGGCCGGCGCCGACCTGGTGATCGAGGCCATCTACGAAAACGCCGAGGCCAAGCGCGAGCTGTACGGCAGGGTCGAGCCGCCGTTCCAGAGCGATGCGATGCTCGCCAGCAATACCTCCAGCATTCCGCTGGACGAGCTGCGCACGGGCCTGAAGGCGCCGCAGCGCTTCCTGGGGCTGCACTTCTTCAATCCGGTGGCGCAGATGCCGCTGGTCGAAGTGGTGCGCCACGACCTGCTTGACCCGGCGATCGAGCAGCGGGCGCTGGCCTTCTGCAAGGCCATCGGCAAGCTGCCGGTGGCGGTCAAGGGCACGCCGGGTTTCCTGGTCAACCGGATCCTGATGCCGTACCTGCTCGAAGCCATGCGCCTGTACGGCGAAGGCGTGCCCGGCCCGATACTGGATCGCGAGGCGAAGAAGTTCGGCATGCCGATGGGACCGATCGAGCTGGCCGACACCGTGGGCCTGGACGTCTGCGCCTCGGTCGGCAGGGAGCTCGCCCCGTTCCTGGGGCTGGAAATTCCAGCCGGGCTGGACGAAAAGCTGGCCGCGGGGAAACGCGGCAGGAAGGACGGCCAGGGCCTGTACGTATGGCATGACGGCAAGCCGGTGAAACCGGAGGTCGCCAAGGACTATGCGGCGCCGGCGGACCTGCAGCAGCGCATGATCCTGCCGATGGTCAACGAAGCGGTCGCCTGTCTGGCGGACGGCGTCGTCGACGATGCCGACCTGCTCGATGCCGGAGTGATTTTCGGCACCGGCTTCGCGCCGTTCCGGGGCGGCCCGATCCAGTACGCGCGCAGCGAGGGCGCGGACCAGCTGAAGGCGAAGCTGGAGCAACTGGCCGAACGCCATGGCGACCGCTTCATGCCGAAGAACGGCTGGGACCATCCGGCACTCGAGAAGTGAATGAGAAGGAGTGAGAAACGTGTGAGAACGCCCCTTGCCACTCGTTTCTCACTTCTCTTCACTCACTCCTGCCCCTCGCTCCTCGCCCGATCACCACATCAGGTCGTCGGGCACGCCATCGGCATCCACGCCGCCGGCGCCCGGCTCGACCAGCAACGCAAGCTGTTGCGCGTCGATGGCGCGCACTTTTTCGGCAACCTCGCGGCTGACCAGCAGGTAGCGCCCGCCCTGCTGGACCACGCCCAGCTCGCCGGCATTGAGCGCCGCCAATTGACCGGCATCGACGTAGACGCGCCGGATCTTGCCGCCGTATTCGAAATTGCGCGGCTGATCGGCCTCGGCCTTGTTGAGCGTGTTGTCGCGCAGCAGCTGCTGGATCTGCTGCTTGCGCTCGCGGCGCAGGCGGGCCTGCTCGGCCGCCTCCTGCTCGGTCCGCTTGCGTTCGCTGGCCTCGGCCTGCGCGCGGATCGCATAGGCCCTGGCCAGGTCGATCCCTTCCGGCTCCCTGCGTGGCGGACGCGGGGCGTGCGACGGCGCATGCGGCTTGCCGCCCTTGGGCGCGGGTTTGCCCGGCGGCGGCGGCGCGGGCTTCACCTCGCGCACCCGGTTTTGCTGGACTTGCTTGACGATCCCGCTCTTGAGCAGCTGATCGCGCAGGGAGTCGGCCATGATGGTGATCCGTGGTCGGGGAGTCGGGTGGGTCAGTAGTGCGGCGGCGGCGGTTCGTCGTGCGGATCTTCCGCCGGCGCGGCACGCATCGACGAAAGTTCGCCGCGCAGCTCGCGCAGCGAACGCTCGAGCGCGGCGATGCGCATCGACTGGCCGGCATCCGCCGTCGCCAGCTCGTGCACCGCATCGTCGATGAAGGTCAGCCTCACTTCCAGCTCGGTCAGCCGTTGCCGGAGGATGTCGTCGGAGCCGCTCATGACCGGGACTGCAGGCTGCGGCCTCGGCCGATGCCGTAGTAGGCCAGCCCCGCATCTTCCACCGCGGCCGGATCATACAGATTGCGTCCGTCGAAGACGGCCGGTTCGCGCAACAGGCTGCGGATGCGCGAAAAATCCGGGCTGCGGAATGCCTTCCACTCGGTGACGATGGCCAGTACGTCCGCACCTTGCAGGGCGTCGTACGCCTGCTCGCACAGCACCAGGTCGTCGCGCTCGCCATACAGGCGGCGGGCCTCCTCGCCGGCCTGCGGATCGAAGGCGCGCACCCTGGCGCCGGCATCCCACAAGGCCTGCATCAGGCGCCGGCTTGAGGCCTCGCGCATGTCGTCGGTATTCGGCTTGAACGCCAGCCCCCACAACGCGATCGTGCGGCCCGCCAGCCGACCGTTGAAATGGCGCGAGATCAATTCGAACAGCTTGAGCTTCTGATGCCGGTTCACCGCCTCGACCGCTTCGAGCAGGCGCGCTTCGTAACCGCAGCTGCGCGCCGCGTGTCCCAGCGCCCGCACATCCTTGGGAAAGCACGAACCGCCGTAGCCGGCACCCGGATAGATGAAGCTGTAGCCGATGCGCGGATCAGAACCGATACCCTGGCGCACCAGCTCCACGTCGGCGCCGACACGCTCGGCGATATTCGCGATCTCGTTCATGAAGCTGATCTTGGTGGCCAGCATCGCGTTGGCGGCGTACTTGGTCAGCTCGGCCGAGCGCTCGTCCATCACCACCATGCGCTCGTGATTGCGATTGAACGGCGCGTACAGCTTGCGCAGCAAGGCCACCGCACGCGCACTGGAGGCGCCCACGATGATCCGGTCCGGGCGCAGGCAATCTTCCACCGCCGCGCCTTCCTTCAGGAACTCCGGATTGGACACCACATCGAACTCGATCGCGGCGCCGCGCGCAGCCAGCTCGCCGGCAATGGTTTCGCGCACGCGATCGGCCGTGCCTACCGGGACCGTCGACTTGTTCACCACCACCGCATGGCGATCCAGGTGCCGGCCGATCGTCGCGGCCACCTCGAGCACGTATTTCATATCGGCGCTGCCATCCTCGTCCGGCGGCGTGCCCACGGCGATGAAGATCACCTCGCCGTGCGCGATCGACGACGGCGCCTCGGTGGTGAAATCGAGCTGGCCGCCGGCATGGTTGCGCCTGACGATGGATTCGAGCCCGGGTTCGTAAATCGGAATCTCGCCGCGCCTGAGGCGTTCGACCTTGGCCGCATCGACATCGACGCAAAGCACGCGGTTGCCCATTTCGGCCAGGCAGGCACCCGTGACCAGGCCCACATAGCCGGTACCGAAAATAGTGACCTTCATCATCGTCGCAGCGATTCCATCGGGACGTC
This sequence comes from Pseudomonadota bacterium, assembly GCA_028873095.1. Lineage (GTDB taxonomy): Bacteria > Pseudomonadota > Gammaproteobacteria > Xanthomonadales > Rhodanobacteraceae > Rhodanobacter. The sequence continues at coordinate 12,221 of JAGWMU010000074.1, forward strand.
AGCCGTCTATTCTAACCGCGCCAGGGAGCCGACACGGCACCGGAACGGCCGTTGAACCTGTCCGCTCCGGCGCGCGACGCATCCCGGCGTCCGGGCCAAACGACGAGGGGCGCGAATCGCTTCGCGCCCCTCGTGCTTGTGGCGACCGGTCAGGCCGTCAGGGCTTTCAGCCACCCGGGCTCGGGCTCGGGGCGGCACCGGCAGGTGTCGGCCCCGTCTTGACCAGGGTCACGTCGAACACCAGCGTGGCATTCGGCGGCATCGGCGGCTGCGGTTCGGCACCGTAAGCCAGGGCCGACGGGATGTACAGCATGTAATGGCCGCCGACCTGCATCAGCTGCAAGCCTTCGCGGAAACCCGGAATCACGCCCGCCAGCGGGATCGAGGCCGGGCCCGGCGGATTGTGCTTGGCCGACGCATCGAACACCTGGCCGTTCACGAAGCTGCCGGTGTAATTGATTTCCACCGTGTCGTTCGGGCCGGGCCGGGCACCGGTGCCCTGGGCGATCACCTTGTACTGCAGGCCCGAAGCGGTGGTCTTTACGCCCGGCGCGGTCTTGTTCTTGGCCAGGAAGGCCTCGCCTTCGGCCTTGTTCTTCGCCGCCAGCTTGGCCATTTCAGCCTGGTACTTGGCCTTGATCTTGGCCATGAAGGCGTCGTGCACCTGCTTGGCTTCCGCATCGCTCATGGTCGGCTTCTGGCCGGAGAGCGCCGCCTTGACTGCGTTCGCCACGGCCGTCGGATCCAGCTCGTCGCACATGATCGGCGGAATCTGGGAAGCGACCTCCCAGCCCACCACATAACTTGCCTTGGCTTTGTCGACCGTGCCGGCGGCGCCGGTTTTGGCGGCCTGGGCAGCGAACACGCTCGCAGTCATGCCCAGCGCAACGGATATCGCTACCGCCGTCAGCGCGGGACGCAGAAAATGCTTCATTCGAAA
>JAGWMU010000075.1 GCA_028873095.1 Pseudomonadota bacterium
GCGCAGGATTTCCACATGATCCGCCGGCAGATGCTGCGCACCGTGCGCAAGCCGCTGATCGTGATGACGCCCAAGTCGCTGTTGCGCCACAAGCTGGCGGTGTCGAGCCTGGACGAGCTGGCCACCGGAAGCTTCCAGCTGGTGATCGGCGAACACCGCGAACTGCCGGCGAAGAAGGTCAAGCGCGTGGTGCTGTGCTCGGGCAAGGTCTACTACGACCTGCTGGAGGAGGCCGAAAAGCGCGAGCTGAAGAACGTCGCCATCGTGCGCATCGAACAGCTCTACCCGTTCCCGCGCCCCGAAGTCACCGCCGAACTGGGCAGGTACCCTGCCGCAGCGGAAGTCGTCTGGTGCCAGGAGGAACCGATGAACCAGGGCGCCTGGTTCCAGATCCGCCATCACCTGCAGGCCTGCACGGGCAGCAAACACAACCTCTCGTACGCCGGACGCTCCCGCTCGGCAGCGCCGGCCGCCGGTCATTTCAATACCCACGTCGCCGAACAGGCGGCACTCGTCGAACAGGCGCTGGTTGCGCCGGTCGGCACCGATCACTCGGCCGAATAAATCCCCCAAAGGATCACCGCATCATGTCCATCGAAGTCAAAGTCCCCGTTCTGCCCGAGTCCGTCTCCGACGCCACCATTGCGACCTGGCACAAGAAGGCCGGCGATGCAGTGAAACGCGACGAGAACCTGGTCGATCTCGAAACCGACAAGGTGGTGCTGGAAGTCCCCTCGCCGGTCGACGGCGTGCTGAAGGAGATCCGCCACGCGGTCGGCGATACGGTGAACAGCGAGCAGGTCATCGCGATCATCGAGGCCGGTGCGGCCGCCGCCGCGCCCGCCCCCGCCGCGAACGAGGCCGCCGCGCCAGCTCCGGCCAGGGCCGAGGCGGCGAAGCCCACCGCCGCGCCGGCATCCAGCGCGGGGCTGTCCCCGGCCGGACGCCGCGTGGCGACGGAAGAGCACATCGACCCGTCCAAGGTCGCCGGTACCGGCCGCGACGGCCGCGTGACCAAGGAAGACCTGGTCAACTACGGCAAGGGCGGCAGCGCCGCCGCGCCGGTTCCGGCCGCCAGGCCCACGCCCGGCGCACGTCCGGAAGAGCGCGTGCCGATGACCCGCATGCGCGCCAAGATCGCCGAGCGCCTGATGCAGTCGAAGAACTCGATCGCCATGCTCACCTCGTTCAACGAGGTGAACCTGGCCGAGGTGGTGAAGATGCGCAAGTCGCTGGGCGAGCAGTTCCAGAAGACCCACGGCATCAAGCTCGGCTTCATGAGCTTCTTCGTCAAGGCCGCCGCCGAGGCGCTCAAGCGCCATCCGGTGATCAACGCGTCGGTCGACGGCAACGACGTGATCTATCACGGCTACCAGGACATCTCGATCGCCGTATCCACCGACAAGGGCCTGGTCACCCCGGTGCTGCGCGACGTGCAGGACATGGGCTTCGCCGACATCGAGCAGGGCATCGCCGACTACGCGAAGAAGGCGCGCGACGGCAAGCTGAGCCTGGACGACCTGCAGGGCGGCACCTTCACCATCACCAACGGCGGCACCTTCGGCTCGCTGCTGTCCACGCCGATCGTGAACCCGCCGCAGAGCGCGATCCTCGGCATGCACACGATCAAGGAGCGCGCCATCGTCGAGAACGGCCAGGTGATCGCCGCGCCGATGATGTACATCGCGATCAGCTACGACCACCGCATCATCGACGGCAAGGACGCGGTGCTGTTCCTGGTCGACATCAAGGATCAGCTGGAAAATCCGCAGCGGATGCTGCTGGGTCTCTGATGATGCGGGAACGGGGAACAGGGAACGGGGAACGGTAGAAACCACCGCCTCCGCTTTCCGTTCCCCGTTTTCCGTTCCCCGTTCCCGCTTTCAAGGAAATTTGCCATGAGCGACAAATTCGACGTCATCGTCATCGGTGCCGGCCCCGCCGGCTACGTGGCCGCGATCCGCGCCGCGCAGCTGGGCCTGAAGACCGCTTGCGTGGATGCCTTCACCGGCAAGGACGGCAAGCAGGCGCTGGGCGGCACCTGCCTCAACGTGGGCTGCATCCCGTCCAAGGCGCTGCTCGATTCCTCGCGCCAGTACTGGAACATCGCGCACAACCTGCCGGTGCACGGCATCAGCGTGAAGGACGCGACGGTCGACCTGGCCACCTTCATCGGCCGCAAGGACAAGATCGTCAAGCAGTTCACCGGCGGCATCGGCCAGCTGTTCAAGGCCAACAAGGTCACCCCGTACTTCGGCACCGGCAAGCTGCTGAAGGGCAACAGCGTGGAGATCACCGCGCAAGACGGCAGCAAGCAGACGATCAGCGCCACCAACGTGATCCTCGCCTCCGGCTCGGTGCCGATCGAGCTGCCGTTCGCCAGGTTCGACGGCAAGAACATTGTCGACAACGCCGGTGCGCTGGACTTCACCGAAGTGCCCAAGCGCCTGGGTGTGATCGGCGCCGGCGTGATCGGCCTCGAGCTGGGCAGCGTGTGGAAGCGCATGGGCGCCGATGTCACCATCATCGAGGCGCTGCCGGAGTTCCTGTCCGTGGCCGACGCCGACGTGGCCAAGATCGCCGCCAAGGAGTTCGCCAAGCAGGGCCTGACCATCAAGCTCAACGCCAAGCTCAACAAGGCCGAGGCGAAGAAGGATGGCGTGCACCTCACCTTCACCGACAAGGACGGTGAGCAGAACCTCGTCGTCGACAAGCTGCTGGTGGCCGTGGGACGCCGCGCCTACACCGCCGGCCTGCTGGCCGACGATTGCGGCGTGAAGCTGGACGAGCGCGGCCGCATCGCGGTGGACGAACACAACCACACCGGCGTCGACGGCGTGTGGGCGATCGGCGACGCGGTGCGCGGCCCGATGCTGGCGCACAAGGGCTCCGAGGAAGGCGTGGCGGTGGCCGAGTGGATCGCCGGCAAGGCCGGCCACGTCAACTTCGACACGATCCCCTGGGTGATCTACACCGAGCCGGAGATCGCCTGGGCCGGCAAGACCGAGAAGGAACTGAAGGACGCCGGCATCCCGTACAAGGTCGGCAGCTTCCCGTTCGCCGCGATCGGCCGCGCCGTGGCGATGAACGAGGCGGTCGGCCAGGTGAAGATGCTCGCCCACGCCGAGACCGACCGCATCCTCGGCGTGCACATGGTCGGTCCGGGCGTCTCCGAGCTGATCGCCGAGTGCGTGGTGGCGATGGAGTTCAAGGGCTCGTCCGAGGACCTGGCACGCATCGTCCACGCCCACCCGACCCTGTCCGAGGCCGTGCACGAAGCCGCGCTGTCGGTCGACAAGCGCGCCATCCACAAGGGCAATTGAGCGCCCGGTGCATGGTCAAGACGGCCCGCTCGTGGTGACATGGGCGGGCCGCGTGTTTTGAGGAGTGAGTGAAGAGGAGTGGGGAATGAGAGAAGGCCAGGGCAAAACCCGCTTCGCCCCAACTTCCCTCTCATCACTTGCCCCGATAGCCCCAGTCACCCCGCGCCGCGCGCGCTCTCACCCCTCACCCCTCACTCCTCTCCACTCACTCCTCTCCACTCACTCCTCTCCACTCACTCCTCTCCACTCACTCCTCGCCATATGCCCCAGCCCACCGCCCTCTGCGTCTACTGCGGCTCCAGCACCGGCAGGCATCCCGACTATGCCGGGCAGGCGCGCGCCTTCGGCGCCGAAATGGCCCGCCGCCGCATCGCGCTGGTCTACGGCGGCGGCAAGGTCGGCCTGATGGGCACGCTGGCCGAAGCGGTACTGGCCGGCGGCGGCAAGGCCATCGGCGTGATCCCGCGACAGCTGGTCGAACGCGAAGTGGCGCACCCGGAGCTCACCGAGTTGCACGTGGTGGAGACCATGCACCAGCGCAAGACGCGCATGTACGAGCTGTCCGACGCCTTCGTCGCCCTGCCCGGCGGCTTCGGCACGATGGACGAGATGTTCGAGATGCTGACCTGGGCGCAACTCGGCCTGCACCGCTACCCCTGCGCCTTCCTCGACGTGCGCGGCTACTACGCCAACCTGCGCGAGATGATGGCGCGCATGGTCGACGATGGCTTCGTCAAGAGCCGCCATCGAGACGGCGTATGGTTCGGTGACGACATCGCACAACTGTTCCAGTGGATGGAAAGCTACGAGGGCAGCCTCGCGCCCAAATGGATCGACAGCAGCAGCGTCGAAGCCTGACCGCGACAGTCCGGCGCCCGACGCCACCAGGAGTACGCCATGACCCGGAACATCGATTTCCACGCCTTCCGCATCCGCAACGACGCCGCCGGCTACCGCGCCGGCGTCGAAACGATGAATGCCGATGCGCTGTCGCCCGGCGAAGTGCTGGTCAAGACGGCATGGTCCTCGGTCAACTACAAGGACGCGCTGGCCGGGACCGGCAGGGGCCGGATCCTGCGCCAGTTCCCCCTGAACGGCGGGATCGACGTGGCCGGCCACGTGGCGGCTTCCACCGATCCGGGCTTCAGGGAAGGCGACGCGGTGCTGTGCACCGGCAGCGGCCTGTCCGAAACGCGCGATGGCGGCTACGGCGAATACGTCCGCCTTCCCGCGGCATGGACGATCCCGCTGCCGGCGGGCCTGAGCCTGCGCGAAAGCATGATCATCGGCACCGCCGGCTTCACCGCCGCACTGGGCCTGCTGCGCATGCAGGACAACCGGCAGTCGCCGGCACTGGGCCCGATCGCGGTGACCGGGGCCAGCGGCGGCGTGGGCATGCTCGCCATCGACATCTTCAGCCGCGCCGGCTACGAGGTGCATGCGGTCAGCGGCAAGGCGGATCACTTCGATTTTCTGCGCAGCCTGGGCGCCGGCGCCTGCATCGATCGCCACGCGCTGGCCTTCAGCGACAAGCCGATGGATTCGGTACGCTTCGGCGGCGCCCTGGACAATGTCGGCGGCACCCTGCTGGGCGGCCTGCTGCCGCTGATCGGCCCCTACGGCAACGTGGCCATCTGCGGCAATGCCGGTGGCGCCGGGTTCAGCAGTACCGTATTGCCCTTCATCATCCGCGGCGCCAGCGTGCTCGGGATCGCCTCGGCCGGAACCGCGCGGGATATCCGCGATGAGCTCTGGCGCCGCCTGGCGAGCGACTGGAAACCGCGGCATCTGGAACGCATCGCCACCGGCGAGGTCACGCTGGACGAGCTGCCCGGCGTGTTTGAGCGTATGCTCGACGGCCGTTCGTTTGGCCGTACAGTAGTCCGTACGGGGCAGCACGATCGAAGTGCGATCGCGCTTGGAACTAGCGCCGCCACGGCTTAGAATCAACGCAACCTGCAGGGAACCAACATCACCATGGCACGCATCCTGATCGTCGACGACTCCCCTTCACAACTGCTGGGGATCAAGCGGATCGTCGAAAAACTCGGGCATGAGGCCCTCTCGGCCGAAGATGGCGCCGCCGGTGTCGAAGTCGCCAAGCTCGAAAAGCCCGACCTGATCCTGATGGACGTGGTGATGCCCAACCTCAACGGGTTCCAGGCCACCCGCACCATCAGCAAGAATCCCGAGACGGCACATATCCCGATCATTCTGGTGACCACCAAGGATCAGGAAACCGACAAGGTCTGGGGCATGCGCCAGGGCGCCAAGGCCTATGTGACCAAGCCGATCAAGGAAGACGAACTGATCCGTACGCTCAAGGAATTCCTGCCGGGCTGAACACGCCAGCGGTCGAGCCCATGCCTGGAAACGCGGCGCGCAAAAGCGCCGCTTTCGTTTGCAGCCGGCGCGAGCGCCGTCACTGGCGCGGATCGTAGTCCTTGAATTGCCCGCGCAACGCCTCGTAGGCCGCGCGCTGCTCGTCGCTCTCCGCCGCGGGCGTGCGGATCGACAGTTCCACCAGTTGGTCGCCCGGATGCGCGCCCGGCATGCCGCGCCCCTTGAGCCGAAGCTTGCGCCCCGATTGCGAACCTGCCGGTATGCGCAGATCCACCTTGCCGGCCAGCGTCGGCACGGCAACCGTGGCGCCAAGCGCGGCCTCCCATGGCGCGATCGGCAGCACGTGCACCACGTTGCGGCCGTCCAGACGGAAACGCGCATCGTCGCGCACGCCGATTTCCAGCAGCAGATCGCCCCTGGGGCCACCGGCCGCGCCGGCCTGCCCCTGCCCGGACAGCCGGATCACCTGGCCGGGCTGGATGCCCGCCGGGATCTTCACCTCCAGCACGCGCTCGCCGCTCGACGGATCCTGCAGCGTCAGGCGCGTGCGCCCGCCATCGAATGCCGTCTGCAGATCGATCTGCACCGAGGCCTGCACGTCGCCGCCGCGCCGCGGCCGCGGCTGGCCGCGCTGGCCGCCGGCGGCGGCGCCGCGGCCGAACAGGCTCTCGAAGAAATCGCTGAAGTCGCCGTCGCCGGCATCGCCGAAACCGTGGCCGCCGTGCGCCTGCCCGTGCCAGCCCGGCGGCGGCCGGAACTGCTCGCCCTGCCGGTAGCCGCCGGCGCGCAGCTGATCGTAGGAACGCCGCTTCTCGGCATCCTTGAGCACCTCGTTGGCCTCGTTGACCGCCTTGAATCTATCCTCCGCGCCGGCTTCCTTGTTCTTGTCCGGATGGTATTTGCGTGCCAGCTTGCGATACGCCGCCTTGATCTCGGTTTCGCTGGCATTGGGCTTCACGCCCAGGATCTCGTAATAGTCTTTGAATTCCACCGGCCACTCCCGACTCACGCAAAACCCGCGGCGGATCGCCTCCGCCGCGGGACATCCTGCAACCTGCCTCGGCTCAGTGGCCGGCGTTGATGGTAATGCGCCGCGCCGTCGCCAGCGCCTTCTTCGGTATCACGATCTCCAGCACGCCATGCCGGCCGTTCGCGCTGATGCCTTCGGCATCGGCGCTGTCCGGCAACGCGAAACGGCGATGGAACGCGCCGCGCACACGCTCGGTCCGGGTGAATTTGCCGTTTTCGGTGCTGTCGCCGAGGTCGCGCTCACCCTTGATGGTGAGGATGCCCTTGTCCATGCTCACTTCGATCTGCGCAGGGTCCACGCCGGGGATGTCGGCCAGGATCACGAAACGCTTTTCTTCGTCGCGGATATCCACCCGCGGCACCCACTGCCCGGCTTCGGCATCGGCGACGTCGCTGTCCTGCGGCTGCAGGAAGCGGCCAATAACCTGCCGGATGTCCTCCGGCAGCACCTGATGGGCATTCCACACGGCATGACGGCCAAGATTCATGATGTTTTCTCCTCGATCGGTTGCGGTGCGGTCACCGCCTGAGCAGCAAGATAGGTGCTGCGCCGTGCGATTCAAGGCGACGGCCCGGCCGCCCATGCCGCCTCCACCGCGGATCTGCCGCAGAACATCCGGCCCGGCGACACGATTCCCGACACCCCGCCGCAGGTCATCGACGGCGGGATCGAGCCGGATCGACGCGGCGGCCGGCGCGGCACTTGCGCTTCATGAATTACGTGCGTAATCTCCAATGAACTACACGCGTAATCCCTGAGGACACCCGCCATGACGAAGCCGCCTGTCGCCATCAGTGACGCCGAAAGCCGGGTGATGGAAGTACTGTGGCGGCAAGCGCCGCAGACATCCGAAGACATCGTTGCCAGCCTGCAAGAACCCACCGGCTGGCACGAAAAAACCATCAGGACCCTGCTCAACCGCCTGCTCGGCAAGGGAGCGGTGAGCGCGCTGAAGGACGGCCGGCGCTATCTGTACTCTCCCGAACTGCGCCGCGAGGACTGGCAGCAGCAGGAAAGCCGCAGCCTGCTGGATCGGGTATTCGGCGGCAAGGTGGCGCCGCTGCTGGCGCATTTCAGCCAGCACGAAAAACTGTCGGCGAAGGATGCGGCCGAACTGCGCAAGCTGATCGATGCCATCGACAGGAAGGGAAACTGAAGATGTCCGCCATGCTGCTCGATCTCACCCTGGGACTGGCGCTGGTGCTGCTCTGCCGCCGCGCGGCACGGCGGCTGTTCGGCGCCGCGCCGGCATTCACCCTGTGGCTGCTGCCGCCGCTGCTGGCCGCGCTGCCGTGGTTGCCGGCGCCATCGTCGAAATGGCTGGTCGCGCCGACCTTGCTGGTCCGGCCGGCCACGCCGTTGTTCACTGCGCAGGCCCTTCCCGGCATCCCGGCAACCCGTTGGCTGCTGTTGCCCTGGCTGGTCGGCGCGCTGTTCTTGCTGGCGCGCCTGACGATCCGGTACATCCACCTGTCGCGGCAGAGCCGCCGCCTGCCCGGCGCGATGCTGCATACCCTGCAAACGGATCTGCCCGGACTGGAGCCGCGCCGGCTGCGGCTGCATGCCGCCGGCCCGGCCGTGCTGTGGGCGCCATGCAGCCGGATCCTGCTGCCGGCCGATTTCCTCGAACGCTTCGATGCCGGCGAACGCCGGCTCGTCCTGCAACACGAGTGCACGCATCTGCGCCGCGGCGATGCGCTGTGGAGCCTGCTGGCCGAGCTCGCCTTCGCCTTGCTCTGGTTCCATCCGCTGGTGTGGCTGGCCCTGCCGCGGTTGCGGCTGGACCAGGAGCTGGCCTGCGACGACTGCGTGCTGCGCCAATCGCCGCTGGACGCCGCGAAATACGCACGCACCCTGCTGCACAGCACCGGCGCGGATGCCGCGCCCGTGCTGATCCCCTGGCTCGCCAGGCCCCAACTGAAGGAGCGACTGAACATGATCCAGCGTCATCGCCGCGGCAACCTGCGTCGCCGCACCGGCTTTGCAGGCATCGCCATCCTGATGACCGGCGCGGTCTTCGTGGCGCAGGCGGCCACGCACACGCAAGCCGCCAGCCGGCCCGCCGGGCAGGACCTGAGCTACAACGCCCGCGCCTACCCGCATTACCCGGAAAATGCGGTCAAGAACCGTGAACAGGGCACGGTGATCCTGATGGTGCTGGTCGGCAAGGACGGCACGCCACGAAAAATCGAAGTCGATCCCGCCACGAAAGCGGCGCCGGACCTGATTCAGGCCGCCAGCGAGGCGGCGCTGAAATGGCGCTTCAATCCCGAACTGAAAAATGGCAAGCCCGTCACCGGCTACGCGCGGGTGCCGGTGAAGTTCAGCATGACTCCCATGGTGGCCGTGCCGCCGGTGCCGCCGGCCGCGCCCATCCCTCCCGTGCCGGCGGCGCCACCTGCTCCAGGCGCCGCACCGCCACCTCCGCCTCCGCCGCCTCCGCCTCCGCCGCCGGCCTCGTCCATTACCTGAAGACTTCCTTTCAAGTACTTGAGTTGATAACCTCGGCACGACTCGTGCCGAGCTTGTCCCATGCGACCGGATGCCGTTGCCTGCTTCACCGTCCGCCGCGCGTCATGGCGCACCCTGCGCTCGTGGCTTCCGGTCGCGGCCCTGCTCCTGCTGGCCGCCTGCGCCAGCAATCCGCACCGGCGCGAAACCGCCTATGGAACCTCGCATTCGGCGCTGGCCGACCTGCCGGCCCGGGCACCTTCGGCGGCCAGCGCCGGCACCGCGAATGACGTGCTGTTCCGCGCCATCGCCCTGATCGGCACGCCGTATCGCTGGGGCGGCAACACCCCGCAGGGCGGCTTCGACTGCAGCGGCCTGGTCGACTACATCTATCGCAACGCGGCGGACATCCTGCTGCCGCACAGCTCGCGCCAGATGGCCGCGATGGACGCCGGCCACAAAGTACGCCAGATGGCCGATCTGGCCAGCGGCGACCTGGTGTTCTTCGGCAGCCACGGCACGGTCAGCCATGTCGGCGTGTACGTCGGCAAGGGCCGCTTCGTGCATGCGCCCAACAGCGGCGGCACGGTGCGGCTGGACGAGATCGACGGGCCCTACTGGCGCGATCATTTCGAATTCGGCAGGCGCCTGCTGGATTGAGGCGCGGGGCGGATTCGATCACGGCTGCCGCGCAGGTGCACCGAGCCGGCAGCCTGTCGGGCGTCCTCATCCCAGGCTTCTCCCGGAGGGAGAAGGGACAGGAAAAGGGGCAAACGCAAAGAGCACGCGATTCGACTGGAGCGGTGAGAAAGGGCTAAAAAAACGGCGCCAGGAGCGCCGTTCCGGTTTGGCTTTCGATCCGCCGCTCAGTGCTCGGCACTGCCCGGCGGATGCGCGTGGCCGTGCTTGACCTCTTCCTCGGTGGCGTCGCGCACCTCGCCGATGGCCACCTCGAAATGCAGCGCCTTGCCGGCCATCGGGTGATTCAGGTCGACGTCGATCGCGGTCATGCCGACCTTGTGCACGGTCACGGCACGCTGGCCACCTTCCTTCAGCTGCAGCACGGTGACCATGCCCGGCCTGAGCCGGTTGGCCTGCGGGAAGTACTTCTTCGACATGCGCTGGATCCGGCCTTCCTCGCGTTCGCCGTAGCCGTCGACCGCGGCCACGTCCACTTCCAGCGACTCGCCGGCCTGGTGGCCTTCCAGCGCGTTTTCCAGACCGGGAATCAACTGGCCGTGACCGAGCAGTATCCACAGCTGCTCGTCGCGGTCGTGCGAGCTTTCAACTTTCTCGCCATCCACCGTCAACGTGTAATGGAGGGAGATCACCTTGTCCTTGCCAGCTTTCATTGCGCGTCTCGTGATGGGTGCAAATGCGGATTGCGGATTCTATCAGGTGCTCAGGAGCGCGCCTTGCCGAAGCCGACGCCACGCACCTCCGGCCCCAGCCATGCCAGCAGCGCCAGCAGCAACGCCACCGCGCCCATCCACGACGCCATCACCAGCGCATAGTCGCCGCCGTGGCGGTCGGCCAGCCACGACTGCAGCGTGGCGGTGCTGGCCGCCAGCAGGTTGCCCAGCTGATAGGCGAAGCCCGGCAGCGTGCCGCGCACGTCGTCCGGCGACAATTCGTTGAGATAGGCCGGCACCACGCCCCAGGCGCCCTGCACCATGACCTGGATCATGAATGCGCCCAGGCCCAGCAGCAGCAGCGAGCCGCCGTACGCCCACAGCGGAATGCACGGCAACGCCAGCAGCGCGGCGGTGATCATCGCGCGGCGCCGGCCGATCCGTTCGGACCATGCGCCAAACGTCAGCCCGCCGACGATCGCGCCGGCGTTCAGCAGCATGCTCAGCACGGTCACCGTCCCGGTCTGCAGATGCAGCTGCGACTTCAGCAGCGTGGGGTACATGTCCTGCGAGCCGTGACTGAACATGTTGAACGCCGCCATCAGCAGCATCATGTACAGCAGCCGTCTCCAGTGCCCGCGCATCGACTCCCGCACCCGGCGGCGCCGACGGTCGGCGCGGCCAGCCTGCCAGGTCGGCGATTCGGGCACCCGTGCGCGGATGTACATCACCAGCAATGCCGGCAGCGCGCCGGCGACGAACATCGCGCGCCAGCCCAGGCCCAGCGCATCGAACACCACCCAGTAGGCGATCGCGGCCAGAAAATAACCGCAGGGATAACCGCTCTGCAGCAGGCCCGACACCAGGCCGCGGGACTCGGTCGGGACACTTTCGAGCGCCAGCGACGCACCGATGCCCCACTCGCCGCCCATCGCGATGCCGAAGACGAAGCGAAGCACCAGCAATACCGCGAGCGACGGCGCGAACGCGCAGGCCAGCTCCAGCGCGGAGAACAGCAGCACGTCCAGCATCAGCACCGGCCGTCGCCCGAAGCGGTCGGCCAGCCGGCCGAACAGCAAGGCGCCGACCGGGCGTGCCGCCAGGGTCAGCAGGATACCGAAGGTCACCGCGGTCTTGCGGACGTCGAAATCCCTGGCGATGTCGCCGAGCACGAACACCAGCAGGAAGAAATCGAAGGCGTCCAGCGTCCAGCCCAGAAAGCTGGCCAGCACGACGTGCCGCTGGGTGACGCTGAGTTCACGCAAGGACGCTGGCGGTGGCATCTGGCTCTCCCACGGAGACTTGGCAAGTGCCGCTATCGTATCCGCGGCCGCCACGAATGGCGCGAGCGCGCGGCGTTCAGCCGTTGCCTGATCGTGGCGCGGTCGCGTCGCCGGGGCCGTGCCTGCCCCTCCGCCGTTCATTCCATTCAGGTTGGGCCACGCAAAAGCTGACAGCCCGCCGTCGATCCGGCTATACTTGCCGGCGCAGCCACTTCGACTGCTGCGGCACACCGCCGCCCCTTCCCCCCTTGGTCTGCAACACGGTATGAACACTCCGGGTTGCTCAGGAGTGTTACATGTCTTTCGATTCGCTGGGCCTTGCGCCCGCGTTGCTGCGTGCGCTTGCCGATTACGGCTACACCCGGCCCACCCCGATCCAGTCCGCCGCGATCGCCCCCGCGCTGGCGGGCCATGACCTGCTCGCCGCCGCGCAGACCGGCACCGGCAAGACCGCCGCGTTCGCGCTGCCGCTGCTGCAGAAACTGGCCACCAGCGGCCAGACCATGACGCGCCGCCCGCGCGCGCTGATCCTTACCCCGACCCGCGAGCTTGCCGCGCAGATCCACGACAACATCCGCAGCTACGGCAAGCACATGCAGATCAGCAGCACCACCATCTTCGGTGGCGTCGGCATGGGTCCGCAGATCAACGCGCTGCGCCGCGGCGTGGACATCGTCATCGCCACCCCGGGCCGGCTGATCGACCACATGCAGCAGCGCACGCTGGATCTGTCCGGCGTGGAAACGCTGATCCTCGACGAAGCCGACCGCATGCTCGACATGGGCTTCCTGCCGGCGTTGAAGCGCATCCTGGTCGCCCTGCCGAAGAAGCGCCAGACCCTGCTGTTCTCGGCCACCTTCGCCCCCGCGATCAAGACGCTGGCGCTGGAGTTCATGCACAACGCGCGCGAAATCTCGGTGGACACGCCCAACGCCGTGGCCACCCTGGTCAGCCACCAGGTGCATCCGGTCGACGCCGCGCGCAAGCGCGACCTGCTGCTGCACCTGCTGTCGGCCGACAGCCGCCGCCAGTCGCTGGTGTTCAGCCGCACCAAGCACGGCGCCGACAAGCTGGTGACGTTCCTGAATGCCTCCGGCCTGCGCACCGCCGCGATCCACGGCAACAAGAGCCAGAACGCGCGCACCCGCGCCCTGGGCGACTTCAAGAGCGGCCGCGTCACCGTGCTGGTGGCCACCGACATCGCCGCCCGCGGCATCGACATCGAACAGTTGCCGATCGTGCTCAACTTCGACCTGCCCTCGGTGGCCGAAGACTACGTGCACCGCATCGGCCGCACCGGCCGCGCCGGCATGGAAGGCCTGGCCGTGTCGCTGGTCAGCCACGACGAAAGCGGCCTGCTGC
>JAGWMU010000076.1 GCA_028873095.1 Pseudomonadota bacterium
CTGCGCGGCGCCTACAACCACATGGTGCAGCTGGACGCGGCGCAGCGCACGCGCGGGGTGATCGCCGCGTCGGCCGGCAACCATGCGCAGGGCGTGGCGCTGGCGGCGGCGAAGCTGGGGATCCGCGCCACCATCGTGATGCCGGTGACCGCGCCGCAGGTCAAGGTCGACGCGGTGCGCCGGATCGGCGGCGCGATGGTGCAGGTGGTATTGACCGGCGACTCCTACAGCGACGCCCAGGCCGAGGCCGCGCGGCTGCAGGCGATCGACGGCAAGACCTTCGTGCATCCGTTCGACGACCGCGACGTGATCGCGGGCCAGGCCACGGTCGGCCTGGAACTCCTGCGCCAGCATCCCGACCCGCTGCACGCGGTGTTCGTGCCGGTCGGCGGCGGCGGGCTGCTGGCCGGGATCGCCGCGTGCATCAAGCTGCTGCGCCCGGAAGTCAGGGTGATCGGCGTGCAGGCGCAGGACTCCGACGCGATGGCGCGCTCGCTGGAAACCGGCCAGCGCGTGCAGCTCGACCAGGTCGGGCTGTTCGCCGACGGCACCGCGGTCAAGCAGGTCGGCGCGCTCACCTTCGCACTGTGCCGGCGGCATGTCGATGCGATGCTGCGGGTGGACACCGACGAAGTCTGCGCCGCGATCCGCGACGTCTACGAAGGCACCCGCAGCGTGCCCGAACCGGCCGGCGCGCTGGCGCTGGCCGGACTCAAGCAGTATGCCTCCAGCCATCGCGCGGACGACGGCGCGCTGGTGGCGATCGTTTCCGGCGCCAACATGAATTTCGACCGCCTGCGCTTCGTCGCCGAACGCGCCGAGGTCGGCGAGCAGCGCGAGGCGGTGTTCGCGGTGACCATTCCCGAGGAGCGCGGCAGCTTCCGCCGCTTCTGCGCCACGCTGGGCCGGCGCAGCATCACCGAGTTCAACTACCGCATCGGCGACGCGCGGGCGGCGCACATCTTCGTGGGCGTGCAGATCACCCGCCACGACGAACGCGAGACCCTCGCTGCCGCCTTCCATGCGCAGGATTTCGGCGTGCTCGACCTCACCGACGACGAGCTGGCCAAGCTGCACCTGCGCCACATGATCGGCGGCCGCTCGCCGCTGGCGCACGACGAACTGCTGTACCGCTTCGACTTCCCCGAACGTCCCGGCGCCCTGGTCCGCTTCCTCGGCCATCTGCACCCGGACTGGAACATCAGCCTGTTCCACTACCGCAGCCAGGGCGCCGACTACGGCAGCATCCTGGTCGGCATCCAGGTCCCCGCCGACGAACGCCCGCTGTTCCGCCAGTTCCTGCACACCCTGGGCTATCCCTACGGCGACGAGAGCGAGAACCCGGCGTACCGGTTGCTGTTGCGGGGGTAGCGGAACAGCGCAGCGATCGCTGCGCGGTGGATGGCCGTGACCAGCACCGACGGATACGGACCGCCGCACGTGCCCATCCAGTCAATACAGTGCCAGCCACTGGCGCAGCGCCGTTACACGCCCGCTTTCGGTCCAAAGCCAAGGGTCAGGTCTTGTTTTGCCACATCGCATGACTTGCTCAAAGCCAAGGGTCAGGTCTTGTTTTGCCACATCGCATGACTTGCTCAACGCGATGGACGGGGACCTTGTTCGGCTTCCACCACGGAGGTCGGCATGAAAAACGATAGCAATGTCTATCCATGTCTGACTGGATTGGTTAGGCGCCAATGAGTTTGTCGTACTCTGCATGGCTGCCAATCCAGAACCAGACCACGCCATCGGCAGCGTCTACACCGAGCGCCCGAAAGTGCAACCCCACACGGGCCGACCAAAACCGGCCGATCCGCTTGAAGTGCTAGGGAACGGTGGCGCGGATTGCTCTTGAGAAGCTGATAATTACCGTCTGCAAGCCGTCGGATGGGCGCCGGAAGTGCCTCATAGGCATTCCAGAAATCCGGCGTGGCGAAATGCTTCACAGAGTTCTGGTCTTGCCCGAGCTATGTGCCTGAAGCGCTTTCTCGGCGAAGCTGTCCAGTTTGCCTGAGGCTGCATCCTGTTCTACCTGGCGATCCCAAGCGTCTGTGTCAAACGTGGAATACCATGCACGGAAATGAGCAAGCTCTTGCTGCGAGAGCTTGGACACTTGAAGCTCGATTTGCTCGACTTTGCTCATGGCTGCGAGTTTACCAAAGGGTGGGTTTGGCGCCAACGCTGAGTAATGTGCCGCGCATAGCCTGCCACGCCTTGCTCACAGATCCACCGCCTCGTTCAACACGGCCTCGCGCAGGTGGCGGTTGAGTTCGTGCTCGGGGATGATGTCGAGACGCCGCCCGGTGATTTCGGCCAACCGTTCGGCCAGCGGCAGGCGCTGGGCGAACAGGTCGTAGCCCGGCGGGAAATCCACCAGAAAATCGATATCGCTGTCCGCCCGTTCTTCGCCGCGCGCCACCGAGCCGAATACACGGATGCGCCGCGCGCCGAACTGGCGGCACGCCGCGTGGATGGCCCGCCCCTCTTTTCATGCAATGCGTCAAGCAGCATGGCGATGACCTTTCGACCCGGCAGCATCCGAACACTGATTCGACCGCGTGTGTGCCCGATTGTAGCCACCGAACAAAGGCGGCGCAGGCAATCGAATCGGCTTATGACTCGTGCCGCCGCCTGCCGCGCCGGCGCACTATTCGCGCAGCGCGCGCACCGCTCCCGAGACGCGGATCGAGCCGCCCGGCACCGACCCGATCTCGGCGCGCAGCACAGTCAAGGGTCACCTCTTGTTTTGCCGCGGCCTTCGGCTTGCCCAGCGCAATGATGCCAGCGACGCCGCCGTCAGAGCCTGTCGTCCGAACTGCGCGCATGAAAGGCTTCAAGCGTGACCTGCCGCACCCGCGCCGCATTGGAGCGCGGGCAGCCGCGCGCTAGACTCCGCCGATGTCCCCCAGCTCCCGCAAACGCCAGCCGCGCCGGCCGCCACCGCGTCCCGCTGCGCCCCGTCCGGCCGCCAGGAAGCCGCCGGTGCCGGCCGACAGCTCGACCCGCGCCACGCGGGTGCTGCACGGGCTGCTGCGGAAACTGCCGCCGCGCTATCGCGAGAAGGCGCTGGACTATCTGGTGCTGACCCGGATGGATCGGCCGATCGGCGCGCTGCTGCTGCTGTGGCCCACCTGGTGGGCGCTGTGGCTGGCGGCCGGCGATTTCCCGCCGTGGAAGCCGCTGCTGATCTTCACCCTGGGCGTGTTCGCGATGCGCGCCTCCGGCTGCGCGATCAACGACTACGCCGACCGCAAGCTCGACCCGCAGGTGGCGCGGACGGCCGGACGGCCGATCGCCAGCGGGCGGGTGACGCCGCGCGAGGCGCTGGCCGTGTTCGCCGCGCTGCTGGCGTTCGCCTTCGTGCTGGTGCTGTTCACCAATGCGCTGACGATCAAACTGTCGTTCGCCGGCGCCGCGCTGGCCGCGCTGTATCCGTTCACCAAGCGCTATACCTACATGCCGCAGGTGGTGCTGGGCGCCGCGTTCGGCTGGTCGATCCCGATGGCGTTCGCCGCGGTGGCGGGCACGGTGCCGCCGCTGGGCTGGCTGCTGTTCATCGGCAACATCCTGTGGTCGGTGATCTACGACACCGAGTACGCGATGGTCGATCGCGAGGACGACCGCAAGGCCGGCGCGAAATCCACCGCGATCCTGTTCGGCGATGCCGACCTGCCGATCCTCGGCATCCTGATGGGCACGTTCGCGCTGGCGATGCTGTTCGTGGGCCAGCGTGCCGCCCTGGGCTGGCCGTACTGGCTGGGGCTGCTGCTCGCGGCCGGCCTGTTCGGCTACCAGCTGTGGCTGATCCGCGGCCGCGATCGCGACGCCTGCCTGGCCGCGTTCCGCCACAACAACTGGCTCGGGCTGGCGCTGTGGGTCGGCATCGCGCTGGCCGTGGCGGTGCGCTGAGCGGGCGCGTGCCGTAGGAGCGCACCCTTTGCGCGAAAGCTCTTCCGCCACACCCGGACAAAAGCATCGCGCACAGGGCGCGCACCTACCCGCGCGGCGACGGCGCCCGCGCCAGCGCCCACACGTCCACCCGCCGCACGCCGGCGCGCTTGAGCACGCGCGCGCACTCGGCCAGCGTGGCGCCGGTGGTCATCACGTCGTCGAGTATCGCCACGTGGGCCGGCAGCGCGATGCCGGCGCGCAACGTGAACGCACCGCGCACGTTGCGGCGGCGGTCGAGCGCATCCAGTTCGGTTTGCGCCTCGGTGCGGCGTAGGCGCTGCAGCACGTCGTGCCGTAGCGGCACGCCGTGCCGGCGGGCCAGCGGCCGGGCCAGCTCCAGCGCCTGGTTGTAGCCGCGCTGGCGCAGCCGGCTGCGATGCAGCGGTACCGCCAGCAGCAGGTGGGGCAGCGGCAGCGGGCAGGTTTCGCGCTGCCACAGCGTCGACAGCACGCGGCCGGCGGCCAGATCGGCGCCGAACTTGAAGCGCGCTTCCAGCCGGTCCAGCGGCCAGCCGTAGCGGAACGGCGCCCACGCCGCATCCCACGGCGGCGTCCGCCGCTGGCACGCGCCGCAGAGCGCCGCGGGAGCCGCCAGCGGCAGCGCGCAGCGGCCGCAACAGCTGCGGTTGCGCGGCATTTCGGCGATGCAATCGGCACACAGGTCGATGCCGGCGGCGCCACCGCCGGCACACAGCAGGCAGCGCCAGGGCTGCACGAACCGCAGCAACCGTTCGAACAACGCGTCCATGCGAACCTCCTCCCTGCCGGGCTCCGCCCGCGTTCCATGCCCGCATGGTAGCGAGCCCGCGATCGCCCTGTCCCGTCAACCGGCAGATTGCCGATCGGGTTGACATGATTCCGGGCGACTTCCACACTTTCCGGCTCCACGCCTGGGAGCAACTGTTCAATGGTCGACACCGCCATCCGTCACGACTGGACCCGCGCCGAAGTGGTCGCACTGTTCGCGTTGCCGTTCAACGAGCTGCTGCACCGCGCGCACTCGCTGCATCGCCGCTACCACGACCCGAACGCGGTGCAGGTGTCCACCCTGCTGTCGATCAAGACCGGCGGCTGCCCGGAAGACTGCTCCTACTGCCCGCAGGCGGCCCGCTACGACACCGGCGTGCAGGCGCAGAAGCTGATGGACGTCGACGCCGTGCTGGAGCGCGCCCGGGCCGCCAAGGCGGCCGGCGCCAGCCGGTTCTGCATGGGTGCGGCATGGCGCGGGCCGAAGGACCGCGACGTGGCGAAAGTGGTGGAGATCGTGCGTGCGGTGAAATCGCTGGGGCTGGAAACCTGCGCCACCCTGGGCATGCTGAGCGGCCCGCAGGCCGAACAGCTGAAGGCCGCCGGACTCGACTACTACAACCACAACCTCGACACCGCACCGGAGTTCTACGGCGAGGTGATCCACACCCGCCAGTACCAGGAGCGGATCGACACGCTCGGGCACGTGCGTGCCGCCGGCATGAAGACGTGCTGCGGCGGCATCGTCGGCATGGGCGAGTCGCGCGACCAGCGCGCCGGCCTGCTGCAGGCACTGGCGACGCTGCCCGAGCACCCGCAGTCGGTGCCGATCAACCGGCTGGTGCAGGTGGAGGGCACGCCGCTGCACGGCACCGCGGCGCTGGACCCGTTCGAATTCGTGCGCACGATCGCGGTGGCGCGCCTGCTGATGCCGGCCTCGATGGTGCGGCTGTCGGCCGGCCGCCAGCAGATGGACGACGCGGTGCAGGCGTTGTGCTTCTTCGCCGGCGCCAACTCGATCTTCCACGGCGAGAAACTGCTGACCACCGACAACCCGGACGTGGCCCACGACCGTGCGCTGTTCGCCCGCCTCGACCTGTACCCGCTGGCGGTCGAGGACGCCGGCGCCGTGCATGCCGACCTCACGCCGGCGGGCACCTGCGGACACGGCTGTGGCTGCGGCGCCGCGGCCTGACCTGCTCGACCGCCTGGCCGTCCAGACGGCCATACGCGATGGCGCGCAGCTGCTGCGCCGGCTGCGCACGATCGAGCATGCCGACGGCCCGTGGCTGGAAACCGGCGGGCGCCGGCTGCTGTCGTTCTGCAGCAACGACTACCTCGGCCTGGCACAGCACCCGCAGCTGATCGCCGCGCTCAAGCGCGTGGCCGACGACGAAGGCGTGGGCAGCACCTCGGCGCACCTGATCTGCGGCCACCGCGCCGAACACGCGGCGCTGGAGGAGGCCCTGGCGGCATGGACCGGGCGCGAACGCGCGCTGCTGTTCTCCACCGGCTACATGGCCAACCTCGGCGTGCTGCAGGCGCTGCTGGCGCGCGGCGACCTGTGCGTGCAGGACAAGCTCAACCACGCCTGCCTGCTGGACGGCGCGCAGCTGGCCGGCGCCGCGCTGAAACGCTATCCGCATGCCGACGTGGCCGCCGCCGCGCGCCAGCTGGCCGGCAACGGGGAAGCCGGTGCGCTGCTGGCCACCGACGGCGTGTTCAGCATGGACGGCGACAGCGCGCCGCTGCGCGAACTGGCAGCACTGTGCGCGCACCAGGGCGCCACCTTCATGGTCGACGACGCGCACGGCCTGGGCGTGCTCGGCGAACGCGGCGCCGGCAGCGTCAGCGCCGCCGGCCTGGCCCAGCGCGAGGTGCCCGTGCTGATGGCCACGCTGGGCAAGGCGCTGGGCTGCGCCGGTGCGTTCGTGGCCGGCCCGGCCGTGCTGATCGACGGCCTGGTCCAGTTCGCCCGTCCCTACGTCTACACCACCGCCATGCCGCCGGCACTGGCGGCGGCGGCGCTCGCCGCGGTGCGGCTGGCGCAGGCGGAAGACTGGCGTCGGCAGAAACTCGCCCTGCTGATCGCGCGTTTTCGGCACGGCGCCGCGCAACTCGGGCTCGCCCTTTCGGCGTCGACCAGCGCGATCCAGCCGCTCCTGCTCGGCGACGCCCGGGCCGCGCTGGACGCCGCCCGGGCACTGGAGCAGCAGGGCCTGCTGGTCACCGCGATCCGGCCACCCACCGTGCCCGCGGGCCGTGCGCGGCTGCGCCTCACGCTGTCGGCCGCGCA
This sequence comes from Pseudomonadota bacterium, assembly GCA_028873095.1. Classification (GTDB taxonomy): domain Bacteria; phylum Pseudomonadota; class Gammaproteobacteria; order Xanthomonadales; family Rhodanobacteraceae; genus Rhodanobacter. The sequence goes on from JAGWMU010000076.1 coordinate 6,995, forward strand.
CGAGGAGAGCCATGTCGATCGGTTGCTGGGCGCGCTGGAAAACCTGCGCCTGCCGGCCGCCGGCGGTTGAGCCTCGGGCTTGCCCGCCCGGCCGCCACGTATAATCCCGGTTCGCTTTGCCCGCCCGATGCCCCACTCCCGCATGTCGATCGTCAACATTTCCGCCTACCGGTTCGTCAGCCTGGACGACCTGCCCATGCTGCGCGAGCGGATCCGCGGGCGCTGCATGGCGCTGGACCTCAAAGGCACCATCCTGCTGGCCCCGGAGGGAATCAACCTGTTTCTCGCCGGCAGCCGCGAGCGGATCGACGCCTTCGTCGGCTGGCTGCACGAGGATCCGCGTTTCGCCGCCATCGTGCCCAAGGAATCGCTTTCCGGCGCGGTGCCGTTCCGCCGCCTGCGGGTACGCCTGAAGCAGGAAATCATCACCATGCGCCAGCCCGCGATCCGCCCCGCAAGCGGTCGCGCGCCGTCGCTGGATGCAGCCACGCTGCGACGCTGGCTGGCGCAGGGCCATGACGACGCCGGCCGCGAACTGGTCATGCTCGATACCCGCAACGGCTACGAAACCGCGCTCGGCGCCTTCGCCGACGCCGTCGACTACCGGCTCGCCAGCTTCACCGGTTTCCCCGCCGCCGTCGCCGCCGATCGCGACCGCTACGACGGCAAGACCGTGGTCTCCTACTGCACCGGCGGCATCCGCTGCGAGAAGGCCGCGCTGCACATGCGCGACCTCGGCATGTCGCACGTCTACCAGCTCGAAGGCGGCATCCTGAACTACCTGGAGCTGACCGACGGCAGCTACTGGCGCGGCGACTGCTTCGTGTTCGACGAGCGTGGCGCGGTGGACAAGCGGCTCCGGGCCCGGCCCGCTGCGCCCGGCGGGGAGCAGGCCGGGGTGAAGGAATGCGCTGGCGACGGGGTTGAACCGGGGCATCCTCCGCGCGCCCAGCCGGCATGCGCCCGTCCCTCGTCGCGACCAGCCCCCCAAGGGCGCGCAGCGGCGCACGCAACAAGCGCGGAACTCGACCGGAGCGGAGCGTGAGCCTGTTCATCCAACGGGCCGGCCGCGGCCCGGTGCCGCTGGTGCTGATCCACGGCTGGGCGATGCACGGCGGCGTGCTGCAGCCGCTGGTCGAGGCGCTGCATGAGCGCTGCACGATGCACGTGGTCGACCTGCCCGGCCACGGCTATTCGCGCGACTGCGGCCTGCCGCTGGAGCCGCGCGCCTGCGCCGCCGCGATCGCCGCCGCGACCCCGCCGGCGATCTGGCTGGGCTGGTCGCTGGGCGGCCTGGTCGCACTGGCCGCCGCACTGGATAACCCGCGCCAGGTACGCGCACTGGCGATGCTGTGCGCCACCCCCAAATTCGTGCGCGCCGCCGACTGGCCGCACGGCAGCGATGCCGCGCTGGTGCATCAACTGGCCACCGACCTGGAAACCGATTACCACGCCACGCTGTCGCGCTTCCTGGCGCTGGAGGCGATGGGCAGCGACGACCCGCGCGCCGAGCTGCGCCATCTGCGCGAACTGGTGTTCGCGCATGGCGAACCGGATCTGCGCGTGCTGCAGGAAGGCATCCAGCTGCTGGAGAACACCGACTGCCGCGCGTCGCTGCGGGATCTGCGCATGCCCAGCGCATGGATCGCCGGCCGCCGCGACCGGCTGGTGCCGCCGCAGGCGATGGCCTGGTCCGCCGGCCAGTGCGGCGGCCGCTTCAGCGAGATCGGACGCGCCGGCCACGCGCCGTTCTTCGGCCATGCCGATGCCGTGGTGCAGGCGCTGGCGCCGTTGCTGGACGGCCGTGCCGAGCCTTTCGCCGTCGAACCCGCCGCGATGCATCCGACCCGATGAACCCGATCCGATGAACGATTTCCACCTCGACCGCCGCCAGGTACGCCGCAATTTCGGCCGCGCCGCTTCCAGCTACGAGCAGCACGACGTGCTGCAGCGCGAAGTGCAGGCACAGCTGCTGGAACGCCTGGACGTCTATACCCGGGAGCCGCTGCGGATCGTCGATGTCGGCGCCGGCACCGGCCGCGGCAGCGCGCTGCTGCGCAGGCGCTACGGCAAGGCGCAGATCATCGCGGTGGATCTGGCGCTGCCGATGCTGCACGCCGCCAGATCGCACATGGGCTGGCGCCGGCCGTTTGCACGCGTATGCGGCGACGCCGGCGCGCTGCCGCTGGCCGACCACAGCGTCGACGTACTGCATTCCAACCTGTGCTTCCAGTGGATCGACGACCTGCCCGCGCTGTTCGGCGAATGCATGCGCGTGCTGAAGCCCGGCGGCCTGCTGGCGTTCTCCAGCTTCGGCCCGGACACTCTGATGGAATTGCGCGCCGCGTGGGCGCAGGCCGACCGGCAGCCGCACGTCAGCCGCTTCCTGGACATGCACGACGTCGGCGACGCGCTGCTCGCCGCCGGCGCGCGCGACCCGGTGCTGGACGTGTGCCGCTACACCCTGACCTACAGCGAGCCGCGCAAGCTGCTGCTGGAGCTGCGCGGTCTCGGCGCCACCAATGCCGACAGCGGCCGCGGCCGCGGCCTGACCGGCAAGAGCCACTACCGGCGCATGCTGCAGGCCTACGAAGCGATGCGCGTGGACGGCCGCATTCCGGCCACCTGGGAAGTGCTCACCGCGCATGCCTGGGGGCCGCCGATCGGCCAGCCGCGGCGCAGCACCGGCGGCGGCGAGATCGCCAGCTTCTCGGTCGACAGCCTGCGCGGTTCGCGGCGCTGAAGGAATCGGGCGGGGGATCGGGGTGGGGACTGCCGGTGACTGCGCGACCGGGCGCCGCCGCCCGGCCAGCGAGCGGCAACCAAGGCCCTCAAATGACGCGATGCGGCATCTCAGCCGGCCGTACGGACACAAACTGACGCGATGTGGCTGTTCAGGGCGGCAAGCATCGCCATCAGCTGCTGGCCGGTAGCTTGCGGATGCAGCAGGATGAAACGGTGGCCGGCCGCTCCGGCAGGCCGGCAGGCCGCGGCGCTGCACGCCTGGCCGTCGTCGGTGACGAGTGCCAGCGAGGTCGCGCGTTCCGTGTCGCTCAGCTGGCGGCTGATCAGCCCATGCTGCGGGCCGCCGACGATGACGCATTCGATGAGCTGTTTCATGACGCTTTCTCGCGTGTCTTCAGGGAGACTTGCGGAAGAGCATGCAGACGCCGGGCCAACCGCCGCGGGCAACTGGGATCGCCATCACGGTTTTCGACATTGCCGCGGCCGGTGCGGCGCGCACGCCACGCGTCAGCGCCGGGACCGGGCCGCCACGCCCGCCGCCCCGGCTCGCTCCGGTCGGCGGCGTTACAATCGCACCGCGCGATCCCGCCACGCCACTTTCCCCGTCATCCCCATGCGCAACCCCCTGCAGGAACAATTGCTCAAGGCCGGCCTGGTCAAGAAGGCCAAGGTGGCGCAGGTGGTGCGCGAGCAGAACAAGCAGCGCCACGGCAAGGCGCCGGCGGCGCCCGACGCCGAGCAGGCGGCGCAGCGCCTGCAGGCCGAGCGCGCCGAACACGACCGCCAGCTGTCCGCCGAACGCAATGCGCAGGCGCGTGCCAACGAGCTGCGCGCGCAGATCCGGCAGATCGTCGAAAGCCACAAGGTGAAGCGCGATGGCGAGATCGCCTACCGCTTCACCGACGGCGAGCGGATCGCCAGCGTGCTGGTCGACGCGCCGCTGCGCGCGCAGCTGGCCGGCGGCACCCTGGTGATCGTCCGCCACGACCAGGGCTACGAGCTGCTGCCGCGCGCCGCCGCCGACAAGGTCCACGCCCGCGATCCGGCGATGATCGTGCTCGACCACGGCCGCGCCGCAAGCGGCGGGACCGATGCCGACGACGACGATTACTACCGCCGGTTCCCGGTGCCGGACGATCTCATCTGGTAACCGCCCGGGCGCATGCGTCGTGCCGGAAACATCCGACCAGGTGGTCGTTGACCATCCCCGTCGCCTGCAGCAGCGCGTAGCAGATCGTGCTGCCCACGAAGCGGAAACCGCGCTGCTTCAGCGCCTTGCTCATGCGATCGGACAGCGGCGTGGTGGCCGGCACCTCGGTCTTGTCGCGCCAGCGGTTCTGGATCGGCCGGCCATCGACGAACGACCACAGATAGCCGTCCAGACTGCCGAATTCATCGATGACGCGCAGGGCGGCGACCGCATTGTCGCGGGTCGCCGACAACTTCAGGCGATTGCGGATGATGCCTGGGTCGAGCAGCAGCCTTTCCAGCTCGCGATCCCGCATGGCGGCGACGCGGGCGATCTCGAAACGATGGAACACCTCGCGGTAACGCTCGCGCTTGGCCAGCACGGTGCGCCACGACAAACCCGCCTGCGCGCCTTCCAGGCACAGGAACTCGAACAGCACGCGGTCGTCGTGCAGCGGCACGCCCCACTCGGTGTCGTGGTAATCGCGCAGGAGTTCGTCGCTGGTAGCCCAGTGGCAGCGTTGCATGGCAAGTCCTCGGTCTGGCGGCTGGCCCTGCGCAATGTAGCGCAAGGGCCGGGTCGCCAAGCGTGCAACACCGCACTAGACTCGCGCTTCCCCAGGCGCGACAACCCGCATGTCCTCATCAGCCACTTCGCGGCGCAACGCGGTACTCGCGCTGTTCGCCACCATCCTGATCTGGGCCTACAGCTGGGTGGTGATGAAACAGGCGCTGCGCTATGCAGGCCCCTTCGACTTCGCCGCAATGCGCTATCTATTCGGCGCGCTGCTGCTGTTCGCGGCGCTGGCGCTGGGCGGCCGATCACTGCGACCGCCACCGCTGCTGCTCACGATCGCGATCGGGCTGTGCCAGACCGCCGCGTTCCAGGGGCTGGAGCAGCTGGCGCTGCTCGGCGGCGGCGCCGGGCACGTGGCGCTGCTCGCGTACACCATGCCTTTCTGGGCCGTCCTGCTGGCCTGGCTGCTGCTGCGCGAGCGGCCGGTCCGGCGCCATTGGCTGGGCCTGGCGCTGGCGGTGCTGGGGCTGCTGTGCATCATCGCGCCCTGGCGCGGGCTGGGCCGTGGCCTGAGCACGGTCTTTGCGATCGGTGGCGGCGTGGCGTGGGCGGCCGGGACGGTGCTGAGCAAGCACATGTTCCGGCGCCATGCGCCGTCGGCGCTCAACCTCACGGCCTGGCAGATGCTGGCCGGCGCACTGGCGCTGGGCATCTGCGCGTGGCTGGTGCCGCAGCGGCCGATCGACTGGAGCTGGGCGTTCGTCGGCGTGCTCGGCTACAGCGCGGTGTTCGCCTCCAGCCTGGCCTGGGGGTTGTGGCTGTTCGTGCTGCAGCGGCTGCCGACCGCGGTAGCCAGCCTGTCCAGCCTGGGCGTGCCGGTCGTCAGCGTGCTGCTGGCCTGGGCCATCCTGCACGAGCGTCCGTCGCCGCTGGAAGGCGCGGGTATCGTGCTGGTGCTGCTGGGCCTGCTCGCCGTCAGCGGCGTACGGCTGCGCCGCGGCCGGGGCACGCCGCCGGTCCGGCGCGAGGATCGGGGCTGAGCCGCCGGCCGGTTGTCAGGCAAGGCGAATGGCGCGGCGCGCGGTGTCCATCCACTTGAAATGATCGGGAAAGACGCCCCGCGCAAGCTGGTTGCCCGACTGGTTTCCATCCCCCGCCCGATCGCTCCCATGCCCGACTTTTCCCAACTGTGGCCCCACCTGATTGCCTGGCTCAGCGGCCATGCGGTGATTCCCTTCCTGACCGCGCTGCACATCAACGGCCTGGCCGGCAACCCGGACGACATCTCCGCCTCGCTGCTGATCGCCGCCCTGCAGGTGGGCATCATCGGCCTGATCTTCCGGCCGCTGGAAAGCTGGTTTCCGGCCGAACGATGGACCGACCGCCGGCTGACCCTGGTCGACCGCAACTACACGCTGCTGATGCTGCTGGGCATCTTTCCGCTGTTCACCTACCTGGTGCTGACCCCGTTCAGCCACCTGTTCGGCGGCGCCGACACCGCCGCTTCCAGCACCGGCTCGCCGCTGGCGCTGACCGCGTG
>JAGWMU010000077.1 GCA_028873095.1 Pseudomonadota bacterium
TTCCTGCACGCTTTTACTGGGCAACCACTGCCAACTGATGAGGAGCTGAGACGAACCATGGCCACTGCCAAGAAATCCACTGCGAAGAAACCGGCCGCGAAAAAAGCCGCCGCCAAGAAATCCACCGTGAAGAAGGTTGCCGCCAAGAAGCCGGTAGCCAAGAAGCCGGCCGCCAAGAAAGCTGCCGCCAAGAAGCCGGCGGCCAAGAAGCCGGCGGCCGCCAAGAAGGCCGTCGTGAAGAAAGTCGCCGTCAAGAAGGTTGCCGCCAAGAAGCCGGCCGCCAAGAAAGCTGCACCGGCCAAGGTGGTGAAAGCCACCAAGACCTCGAAGAAGTAAGCTGCAAGACACACCAAGAAAATACGTATCTTGAATTCTTTCCCCGCGGTGCCCAGCGCGGGGAAAGCGCTCCAAGAAGACTTCGTCCCGGCCTGGCCGGGACGTTTCGTTTGCGGGGTCCGTCAACGCAGGTGCGCGCCTGGAATCGCCCCGATTTGCTGAACCGCTTCATTGGAGCTACCTTTCGCACATCCGCGCCGCGGCAAGTCCGGGGACTCGCCGCTCCTGGATCGACAGGGGGAAAAGCGCGGGTATCTGTCGACACTCAGCGAGAGACCATGGATACCCGAAATCTGTTTGATGCACGCCGGCACATGCGTGGTGCCGCCAAGTTTACGGCCGTTACCGTGATTGCGGTCTTTGCAGTGCTCGGCGTCGCCGCCTGGTTCCTGATCATCGAGCCGCACATGGAACTGGTCATGAGCGACAACGGCGGCCATCCCTCCACGCCGGTTTCCGCAGCGACGCCGGTGGCGCCGCCGCCACCGGCGGATGTGGGGGCGATGGACGTGGACCAGCTCCTGTCCGAGGCGCGCAAGGCGATGACTGCGCAGCGCTACCTGGCGCCGGCCGGCAACAATGCGTTCGAGTTCTACCTGAAGGTGCTGCAGAAGCAGCCTGGCAACCGGGTGGCCACCGACGCGCTGCGCGAAACCTTCCCGTTCGCCGCCAACTCGGCAGAGCAGGCCATCAATACGCGCGATTTCAACGAAGCTCAGCGCCAGATCAACCTGCTTGCCCAGGCCGATCCCACCAACTTCACGCTAACCATCCTGCGCTCCAAGCTGGATGCCCAGCGCAAGCTGCTCGACAAGCAGCAGCAACAGACGCTCGACCAGCAGAAGGCGCAACAGCTGGCGGCCGCGAAGGCCGCCGCGGAAAAGCAGGCCGCCGACAAGCTGGCCGAGCAGCAAAAGGCCCAGCTGGCCGAGCAGCAAAAGGCGAAGCCGACCGCGACGCCGTCGCGCAAGGCTTCGGCAACCAGCGAAGGCGCCACCGCAAGCACTGCGAACAGCGCGGGCGCTGAACAGAGCACCGAGGCGGTACTGGTGTCGGGGGCGGCTCCGAGGTATCCCCGCGAGGCGCTGCGTGCGCGTCAGAGCGGCTGGGTGGTGGTGGCGTTCACGATCGAGCCGAACGGTCGAACCAGCCATATCACCGTGGTGAGCGCCGAACCGCACCGGGTTTTCGACCGCGCCGCGATGGATGCCGTGAACCGCTATCACTTCAAGCCGGCGACGAAGAATGGCGTGGCGGTCGCCAGCCAGCGGCAGCAGAAGATCGAGTTCAATCTCTGACCTCAAGCTCCGGGCGGGAAACAGGAGGGCGGCGCACGCATGTTGCGCCGCCCTTCTTGCATGAGGCCCGAGGGAATGCCTGAAGCAGCCTCTGCTCGTCATCCCGCTCGACCAGCCATTCGGCTGTCGAGCGCTGCCGGGATGACGGCATGATCGGAGCATCCCAAGCGTGCAGCACACACTAGTGGCGGTGTCGGTATGCCCGGTGGTGGCGGCGTCGTTTCGGGGCGGCCCGATGCCGCGGTGGATCGTGTTCGAGGCCGGCCCAGTCCACATGCGGCAGGCCCAGCAGATCATCGAACACCATCGGCATCAGTCCGCCGGGAACCGGTCCGGAGGAGTTCCACAGGGTGACCATGCCGACGTTGTACTTCGGGAAAAAACCGATCATGGTGCGGTAACCGGCCACCGCGCCGGCATGGTAGATCAGGGTTTCGCCGGCATACCGGTATACCCGCCAGCCCAGCGCATAGTAGGCGGAGGTCAGCCGCTTGCGGCGCCACGGGCTGGCATACAGCTCGCTCGGCGTCGGGATGCCGGGCGTGTGCAGCACCTTCAGCAGCGAGGGCGACAGCACGTCCGGGCGGCCGCCCATCTGCGCGATCAGCCATTTTTCCATGTCGCGCAGGCTGGCGTTGACGCCGGCTGCCGGCGCCACCCGGTAATAGGTTTCATTGGGTTCGAACGGAACCCAGCCGTGCCCCGACGCGTGATGCGGGCGGGCCCAGCTCTTGCTGGACTCGAGGGCGGCGCGACCGTAGCTGGCGGTGGTCATGCCCAGCGGATAGAACAGGCGCTTGTCGACCTGGTGGTAGAAGAAATCGCCGGTGCGCGCGAAGATCACGTCGCCGATCATGCCGAAGGCCACGTTCTGGTAGCCGTAGCACTGGCCCACGCCGCAGGCCATGCGGACCTCGTCGAGTTTGCGCACCAGCTCCTCGTAGGGAATGTCGTCCTCGAGCATGCGGTCATAGGTATTGCGCGGCAGGCCCAGCCGCTGCCCCATGATGTCGCCGACGGTGGCCTTGTCGGCCGCCTTCATGTCCTTGAGCTTGAAGTAGGGCAGCACGTTGACCAGCCGGGTGTCCCAGCGCAACTTGCCGTCGTCGACCAGCAACCCGGTGAGCGCGGTGGCGAAGGCCTTGGACAGCGAGGCGAGCCGGAACACGGTGAACGGGGTAACCGGCTGCCGGGTGGCGGTGTCGGCATAACCGACGGTGCGTTCGAACACGACCTTGTCGTCGAGTACCACGGCGGTCGCCAGGCCGGCGGCCGCATGGCGTTCGACGAGCAGGTTCAGCCAGCGCTGATAGTCGGCCAGGCTCTGCTTGACGCGCGCCGCCGGCAGCGCCTGCACCGCACCGGCTTTCTTGGCGACCGGGCGTGGCGCAGGTTTGAAGGGACTCGCGCAGACCGGTGAGCAGGCCAGTGCGGCGGCGCCTGCGAACAGCAGAAAAAACTTATGAAACGGCATGATAATCTGGCGTGGTTCCGGCGTGGGGCTACGCCGCAAGGAAAGGGAATATACCGATGGGTCTGATCATTTTTCTGATTGTTGTCGTTCTGATTGTCTTGTACTTCGTGGCGATCTACAACGGATTGGTCACTTCACGAAATGCTTACAAGAATGCCTTTGCGCAGATCGACGTGCAGCTGACGCGCCGGCATGACCTGATTCCGAACCTGGTGGAAACCGCCAAGGGTTATCTCGCCCACGAACGTGGAACCCTGGAGGCGGTGGTGCAGGCGCGCAATGCGGCAGTCAGCGGGTTGGCCGGCGCCAAGGCGAACCCCGGCGATCCGGCCGCGATGCAGCAGCTTGCCGGCAGCGAAAACACCCTGACCCAGAGCCTGGGCCGTCTGTTCGCGTTGAGCGAGGCGTACCCGGACCTGAAGGCCAACCAGACCATGATGCAGCTCTCGGAGGAGTTGACCTCCACCGAGAACCGGGTCGCGTTCGCGCGGCAGGCGTACAACGACTCGGTGATGACCTACAACAATCGGCGCGAGGTGTTCCCCGCTTCGTTCGTGGCCGGCAGCTTCGGCTTCGCCGCCGCCGAGCCGCTGCAGATCGAGGACCCGGCCGTGCGCGCCGCGCCGAAGGTCTCCTTCACCTGATGGCCGCCGCATCGCGGCGGCTGCCGCGATGCGCAAGTCCAGCCGGAGCCTCCATGGATTTCTTTGCGCAACAGGCGCGCGTGCGCGGCAGCAGCCGGCGGCTGGTGGTGCTGTTCGCGCTGGCGGTGGCCGCGATCGTGACCGCGATCGATGCCGTGGTGTGGCTCGTCATGGGCCATCATCCGATGCCCGGCGAACCGGCGCGGTCCAATCTGCCGCTGCTGTTCGCCAGCAGCCTCGCCGTGCTGGCGGGCATCGGCTTCAGCTCGCTGTTCCGCATCATGAGCCTGTCCGGCGGCGGCAAGGCGGTCGCCGAAAGTGTCGGCGGCGTGCCGGTGCCTGTCGATACCCGCGATCCGCAGCTGCGCCAGTTGCGCAACGTGATCGAGGAAGTGGCGATCGCCGCCGGGGTGCCGGTGCCGGACATCTACCTGATGGCCGACGAACCCGGCATCAATGCCTTCGCGGCCGGCTATTCGCCGTCCGACGCGGCGGTGTGCGTGACCCAGGGCTGCCTGGACAACCTCAGCCGCGACGAGCTGCAGGGCGTCGTCGCGCACGAGTTCAGCCATGTGCTGAACGGCGACATGCGGCTCAACATCCGGCTGATGGGATTGCTGTTCGGCATCCTGGTGCTTTCCGTGATCGGTCGCCAGGTGATCTGGTTCGGCGGCGGCCGCAGCAATCGCCGGGATGACGGTGGCGGCCAGGTGTGGATGATCGGGCTGGCGCTGATCGTGGTCGGCTACATCGGCTATTTCTTCGGGCGCCTGATCCAGGCCGCCGTCGCGCGTTCGCGCGAATCGCTGGCCGACGTTTCGGCGGTGCAGTTCACCCGCCAGACCGAGGGCATCGCCGGTGCGCTGAAGAAGATCGCGGTCCTCAGCGAGGGCTCCGAACTGCAGGCGGCCCGGAAGCACGAAGTGGCGCACATGCTGTTCGGCGAGTCCGAGCCGTTCAACGCGCTGTTCGCCACGCATCCGCCGCTGCTCGAGCGGATTCGCGCGCTGCAGCCCGGTTTCCGCGAAGAGGAACTCGCGCAACTGGCGTCGTCGTTGCAGCAGGGGGGCGCCGCCCCGCCGCCGGCCGCCGCCGCGGCGCATCGGCCAGCGGCCGATGGCCCCGCGCTGGCGGTGCCGCTGCCCGGCATGCCGCCGGCCGTACCGGCCGTGCTGGTGGCGACGGCGACGGCCCGGCCGGCGGATGCCGCGGCATTCCAGCGCGCCGCGGCCGTGCAGCAGGCGATGCCGGCGACCTTGAGCGCGGCCGTGCAGCAACCCGAATTGGCGCTTGCGGCGATGCTGGCGCTGGCGCTGTCGCTGCAGGCCGACCTGCAGCCGGCGCAGCGTCGCATCGTTGCCGATGCGTTCGGCGACGACCTGCAACAGGCGGTGCAGGCGATGGTCGGCGAGCTGGACGCGCTGCCGCCGATCGGGCGCCTGCCGCTGGTCGCGATGGCGTTTCCCGCGTTGAAGCAGCTGTCCGACGGACGCCAGCAGACCCTGCTCGACACGCTCGACGCCCTCGTCAAGGTGGACGGCAGGGTCGACCTCAACGAGTATTGCCTGGCCCGGCTGCTGCGCGTGCAGTTGCAGGAGGCCCGGCAGCCGCGCCGCGCGCCGGTCGATGGCCTGAAGAAGCTTCCGTCCTGTCGCGACAGCGTGATCCTGGTATGCACGATCGTCGCGGCCGCCGGCTGCTCCGATGAGACAAGCGCGCGCCGCGCCTGGCTGCTGGCGATGCAGAACGCCTTTCCCGGCGAGGCGATCGAGTGGGTGCCGCCGCCGCCGGCCTGGCAGGCGCCGTTCGAGGCGGCGCTGAACGATCTCGACGGCTTGATGCCGGTGGCCAAGGAGCTGGTGATCCAGAGCCTGGCCCGCGCCATCGATGCCGATGGCGTGGTCAGCGTGGAAGAGGCCGAACTGCTGAGGGTGATCTGCGCCAGCCTGCATTGCCCGGTCCCCGCGCAAACCGGCGCGTAGGAGCGCAGCCTGTGCGCGAATGCCCTGGCCGGGGCTGATGCAAGGGGTTCACGTCTCGCCGCGGATCAAGCCGCTCGCCCGCTCGGCGATCATGATCGTCGGCGCGTTGGTGTTGCCGGTGGGCAGGCTCGGCATCACCGAGGCGTCGGCCACGCGCAGCCCCTGCACGCCGCGCACGCGCAGTTCGCTGTCGACCACCGCGCGCTCGTCCTTGCCCATGCGGCAGGTGCCGACCGGGTGGTAGATGGTTTCCGCCTTGCGGCGGATGAAGTCGGCGTAGTCGGCGTCGGTGTCGAGCGCGCGTTCGGGGAACACCGGCTCGCCGCGGTAGGGATCGAACGCGCGCTGGGCGAGGATCTCGCGCGACAGCCGCGCCGCCAGGATCATCCGCTTCAGGTCGTGCCCTTCCGGATCGCCGAGGTAGCCGGCATGGATCGCGATCGGCTGGGCCGGATCGGCCGAGTGCAGGCGCAGGCGGCCGCGGCTGCGCGGGTGCAGGTAGCAGGCATGCACGGTGAAGCCGTCGCCCGGCAGGCGGTGGCGGCCATGGTCGTCCAGCAGCGCGGGCACGAAGTGGAACTGCAGGTCGCAGCGCGCATCGTCGGCCAGCGCGCTGCGCACGAAGCCGCCGGCCTCGGCGATGTTGGAGCTGCCGGGGCCGTCGTGATGGCGCAGCCAGCGCACCGCCGTGGCCAGTTCGTTGAGGTGATCGTAGGTCAGCTTTTTCTGCCTGCTGCCGAACAGCGTGCAGATGTCCAGGTGGTCCTGCAGCTCGCCGCCGACGTCGGGCAGGTCGGCGCGCACGTCGATGCCGTGTTCGCGCAGGTGATCGGCCGGCCCGATGCCCGACAGCATCAGCAGGTGCGGCGTATTGATCGCCCCGGCGGCGAGGATCACCTCGCCTGCCTCGATGCGCTCCGCCGCGCGGCGTCCGCGCCGCAGCCGCACGCCCACCGCGCGGCCGTGGTCGAGCAGCACGCGCTCGACCAGCGCATGCGTGCGCACGTGCAGGTTCGCCCGGTCGCGCACGGGCTTCAGATAGGCCGATGCGGTCGAGCAGCGCCGGCCGTCGCGCTGGGTGACCTGGTACAGGCCGAAACCGGCCTGGCGTTCGCCGTTGAAATCGTCGTTGCGGGCATGGCCGGCACTGACGCCGGCCTCGATGAAGGCGGCGGACAGCGGGTTGTGATGGCGCAGGTCCGCCACGCCCAGCGGGCCGCCGACGCCGTGCAGCGGACTGGCGCCGCGGGTGTTGTCCTCGCTGCGCAGGAACCACGACACCACCTGTTGCCAGGACCAGCGCGGGTCGCCGGTGGCCTGCGCCCAGCTGTCGTAATCGGCCGGCACGCCGCGCACGTAGCACATCGCATTGATCGAGCTGGAACCGCCCAGCGTCTTGCCGCGCGGCCACCACAGCCGGCGCCGGTCGAGCGCGGGTTCCGGTTCGGTGTGGTAGTTCCAGTTCACGCTGCGCCGGTTGACCAGCCGCGCGAGGCCCGCCGGCATGTGGATCAGCGGGTTCCAGTCGGACGGACCGGCTTCGAGCAGCAGCACCCGCTTGCCGGCATCGGCGCTGAGCCGGTTGGCCAGCACGCAGCCGGCCGAGCCGGCGCCCACAATCACGTAATCGTAGCTGTCCACGGTGGCTCCTGCGCTGCGATGGATGACGACGGACGCATGCTAGTCTTTTCGCGCCCCGAACCGGATGCGCCCGTGAGTCTGCCCCGTCACACCGTTGCGGAACAAGCCGCCGCGCCGATGCTGTCCGCGCTGGCGTTCTTTTTCGTGATGACTTCGTACTACATCATCCGGCCGGTCAGGGACCAGCTCAGCGGCGCGCTCGGCTCGTCGTCGCTGCCGCTGTTCTACGGCGCGGTGTTCGGCGCGATGCTGCTGCTGGCGCCGGTGTTCGGCCTGCTGGTGGCGCGTTTCCCGCGCAAGGCGCTGCTCGGCTGGAGCTACAGCTTCTTCATCCTGTGCCTGCTGGCCTTCGTGCCGGCGTTCATGGCGCAGGATCGCCTCGGCGCGCGCGAGCTGGGCGTGGTTTTCTTCATGTGGGTCAGCGTGTTCAACCTGTTCGTGGTGTCGTTGTTCTGGAGTTTCATGGCCGACATCTTTTCCAGCGGGCAGGCGCGGGGGGTGTTTTCGCTGATCGCGCTGGGCGGCATGGCCGGGGCGATCTTCGGCCCGCTGCTGACCCGGCTGCTGCTGCGGCTGGTCGGCGTGGCCTGGCTGCTGGCGGTTTCGGCACTGGCGCTGGGTGCGGCACTGGCCCTGCTGCTGCAGCTCTCGGCGCAGCAGGGGCGATGGGCGGGGCATCGCGGCGAGGCGGCGATCGGCGGCTCGTTGTGGGGCGGCATGCGCGAACTGTGGTCGCGTCCGTTCCTGCGCTACATGGCCCTGCTGATGCTGTTCAGCGACGGCATCGGTACGCTGGGCTATGCCCTGATCGCCGACTACGCCAAGGCACACTTGGCCGGGGAGATTGCCCGCACCGCGTTCTACAACAATCTGGACCTGGCCACCAACCTGCTCGGCGCGACGCTGCAACTGACGCTGACGCCGTGGGTGCTGGTGCGCCGCGGGCCGGGTTGGGGGCTGCTGTTGCCGGCGCTGATCAACGTGGCGCTGCTGGCCGGTCTGGCCCTGCCGGGCAGCGGGCAGATCTCCGGGTTCGGCTTCGGCGTGCCGGTACTGGCGGTGATGCTGGTGACCACCCGCGGCTTTGCCTACGGCATGGGCAAGCCGGCGACGGACGCGCTGTACACGCGGGTGCCGCGCGAGACGCGCTACAAGGGCAAGAATTTCGTCGAGACGGCGGTATGGCGGTTCGGCGACCTGGTAGTGACCGGTGCGGTGAGCAGCCTGCGCGGGCTGGGTGTGGGCGTGGCCGGACTGGCGCTGCTGGGCACGGGGGTTGCCGCGCTGGCCACCGTGGTGGCGCGCCGCGCCGGCTGGTCGCCCGATCTGGCGCCCGAACTGCCGGCGTCCGCCGGCGCGGCGGATACGGTTGCAGGTCGTCGCGGCGCAAGGCGGTAGAGCCCACCCGGTGGGCGAAAACGCAAGGGCATTTCGCGCACAGGGTGCGCTCCTACGGGTACATGCCCGCTCCGCGGGACTGCCGGCGTCAGCTGGTGATGTAGCGCTGCAGGTGTTCGATCTCCTCGGCCTGCGCGTCGATCACGGCCTTGACCAGGTCGCCGATCGAGATCATGCCGACCACCTTCTCGCCCACCACCACCGGCAGGTGGCGTATGCGGCTGTCGGTGCACAGGCGCATGCAGTCGAAGACATCGGTGTCCGGCCCGACCGTCAGCACGTTGTCGGACATGATGTCCGCCACCGAGGTCTGGGCCGAGGAGCGGCCCTGCAGGATCACCTTTCGCGCGTAGTCGCGCTCGGAGATGATGCCCGCCAGCCGTTCGCCGCGCATCACCAGCAGCGCGCCGACACGGTGTTCGGCCATGTGCTTGATCGCTTCGAGTACCGGCTTGTCCGGCGCGATCGAGAAGATCGCGCTGCCCTTGTGTTCCAGAAGATGCTTGACCTGGCGCATGCTGGGGTCTCCTGTCGGCCCGGGCGGGCTGCTGGCTGGGAGTCTAACCCCGACCCGGCACCGGCGTGTAGTGAAGCCGTGAATGCGCGCCCCGCCGTCGGGGCGCGCTCAACCAGGGTCGCGCGGCAGCCGCTGCTGCTCGATGAAATACAGCGGGCGCCGCTTGCTCTCGGCATAGTTGCGTCCGAGGTATTCGCCGATCACGCCCAGCGCCAGCAGCTGCACGCCGCCCAGGAACAGGATCACCAGCATCAGCGTGGGATAGCCGCGCACCGGGTCGCCATAGAGCACCGCCTTGACCAGCACCCACATGCCGTAGGCGAACGCCAGCGCGGCCGATGCCAGCCCGACCCAGGTGGCCAGCCGCAGCGGCGCGGTGGAGAACGAGGTGATGCCCTCGATCGCCAGCTGGCCCAGGCGCCAGTAGTTCCACTTGGTGGTGCCGGCCTGGCGCGGCTCGCGCAGGTAGTGCACGGCGGTCTGCCGGTAGCCGATCCAGCTGAACAGGCCTTTCATGAAACGCTGGCGTTCGCGCAGCTGGCCCAGGGCGTCCAGCGCACGCCGCGAGAGCAGGCGAAAGTCGCCGGTGTCGCGGGGAATCGGGGTGTCGGACAGGCGCTCCATGCTGCGGTAGAACGCGGCCGCGGTGAACCGCTTGAAGCCGCTCTCGCCTTCGCGCGCGCTGCGCGTGGCGTACACCACGTCGTAGCCGGCCCGCCATTGCTCGACCAGGGCGGGAATCAGTTCCGGCGGATCCTGCAGGTCGGCGTCGATCACCACCGCCGCATCGGCCGTGACGTGGTCGAGGCCGGCCGTCAGCGCCGCCTCCTTGCCGAAATTGCGCGAGAGTTTCAGCCCGCCGGTGCGCCGGTCGCCGGCGACCAGGGTCTCGATGATCGACCAGCTGTCGTCGCGGCTGCCGTCGTCGACGTACAGCACGTCGCAGTCCAGCGACATGCCGTCCAGCACCTGGCACAGGCGCCGGTGGAACGTGGCCAGCACGGCCGATTCGTTGTAGGCGGGAACGACAATGGTCAGTTGCGACATGGGAGAACCACCGGGAGAGGGGGGTCATGCTAACCAACTGCCGGCGGTCCGGCGAGTCTGAGGCGGCGGGCTGCTCAATGCGGCGGACGCGGCGGGGCGTGGCCTTCGATGTAGGCCGGGCCGCCCAACTGGTCCATCTGCTGCCGGATCCAGCCGGCGCGGCGCAGCACGTAGGCACTGGGCCGATCGACATGCATGCGGCGCGGGCTGGGCAGCACGGCCGCCAGCCGGGCGGCCTGTTCCGGGCTGAGCCGCGCCGGCGGAATATGGAAGTACGCCTCGCTGGCGGCGTCCACCCCGTAGATGCCATCGCCCAGCTCGGCGATGTTCATGTAGACCTCGAGGATGCGCCGCTTCGGCCAGGTCAGCTCGATCAGTACCGTGAAATACGCTTCGAACCCCTTGCGCACGAAGCTGCGGCCATTCCACAGGAACAGGTTCTTGGCGGTCTGCTGGCTGATCGTGCTGGCGCCGCGCAGGCGCCTGCCGTCGTCGGCCGCGTCGATGGCCTGGTCGATGGAACCGAAGTCGAAGCCGTGATGGTAGGGGAATTTCTGGTCCTCGCCGGCGACCATGGCCAGCGGCACCCAGGGCGAGACCCGATTCCACGGCACCCAGTGCTGGCGCAGCTGAAAACCCGGTTCGCGATGCAGCCACGCGCTCGCCTGGCGCTCCATCATCACCGCCGACGTCCAGGGCGGGACGAAGCGCAACAGCAGCACCGGCAGCCAGCTCAGCGCCAGCCATGCCAGCGCCACGATGCGCAGCGAGCGCAGCAGACGGGTCAGCCGGGGGCGGCGAGAGGGATTCGGCATGGCGGGCAGCGGGCGGGGGAAGTCCAAGTATAGGGGCGTTGCCACCGCCCGATGGCGCCCCCATCTAGGCTCTTCCCCCGAAAGAGCGCGACCATGGAAACCCTGCCTGCCGACGATGTATTGCACCGCTTCTTGCTGGAACGCGCCGGCGTGCGCGGCGCCCTGGTGAGGCTGGGTCCGGCATGGCGGGATGTGGCCGGCCGCGCCGATTATCCGCCGGCCGTGCGGGCGCTGCTGGGCGAGGCATTGGCGGCCGGCGCGCTGCTGACCGGCAACATCAAGCTGGACGGCGCGTTGTCGCTGGAGCTGAAAAGCGCCGGTGCGCTGCGGCTGCTGTTCGCCGAATGCACCGACCGGGGTCGCCTGCGCGGCCTGGCGCGCTGGGCCGATCCGTTGCCGGCACCGCTGGCGCTGGACGCGCTGCCGGACGCGATCATGGCGATCACCATCGGCAATGTGGAGCGCGGCCAGCGTTACCAGGGCCTGGTCGATCTGCAGCATGCCCGGCTGGCCGATGCGCTGGAGAACTACTTCGCCCTGTCCGAGCAGCTGCCGGCCCGCATCGTGCTGGTCGCCGGCGGGGATCGCGCGGCCGGCCTGATGCTGCAGAAACTGCCGGACGAGGGCGGCCGCGACGCCGCGGCGGACGACGATGCATGGAACCGCGTGATGCATCTGACCGCCACGCTCGGCGCGGCGGAGCTGCTGGACAGCGCGCCGGAACAGCTGCTGTACCGGCTTTACCATGAAGAATCGGTGCGCCTGTTCGAACGGCGCGCGCTGGCGTTCGGCTGCAGTTGCAGTCGCGAGCGGGTGGCCGCGATGCTGCGCTCGCTCGGTCGCGATGAAGTCGAGGCAGCGCTGGCGGCGCACGGCGACGAGGTCGAGGTGATCTGCGAATTCTGCGCCCAGCGTTACTGCTTCGATCGCGTCGATGCCGGTCTTCTGCTCAGCCGCAACGCGGTGTCCGGCGCACCGGATACCGCGCAATGACGCGGCGGCGTCAAGCGCGCAGCAGCACGCCGGCGACCGCGTTCGTTTCGGGCGCATGCCCCAAGCCCGGGGATGGCGGCGGCAATCCGCGGTGACGGCGCGCCGGGTTCAGGCCGACACGGGCGGGCGGTTCGCGCGCAGCCAGGTCTCGGCCGGTTGCGGGGTCGCGAACAGGAACCCCTGGCCATAGCGGCAGCCCACCCTGAGCAGGGCCTGCCGCTGCGATTCGTCCTCGATCCCTTCGGCAATCACTTTCATCCGCAGCGAGTCGGCCAGCACCTGGATCGCCCGCACCAGGGCAAGTCCCTGGGTCTCCTCGTCGCCGGGCGGCAATTCGGTGATGAAGGAGCGATCGATCTTCAAGGAGTCGAAGGCGTATTGATGCAGGTAGCTGAGCGAGGAATAGCCGGTGCCGAAATCGTCCAGGGCGATGCCCACCCCGCGATGGCGAAGATTCTGCAGGATGCGCTTGACCTGCTCCGGGTTCTCCAGCAGCGCGCCCTCGGTGACCTCGACGCGGATGCAGTGGTTGGGCACGGCGTATTGCTCGAACAGCGCGAGCAGCCGCTGGTCGAGTTCGGCCGAACGGAAATGCCGGCCGGAAACGTTGATGCTGATGAAGCCCGCGGTGCCGATCAGCCGCATCGCCTGCGCGCAGACCTGTTCGAAGATCTGCCAGTCGATGACTTCGGCACAGCCAGATTCCTCGGCGATCAGCAGAAAGTCCCCCGGT
>JAGWMU010000078.1 GCA_028873095.1 Pseudomonadota bacterium
TAGCCGTTGCCGCCGAGGGCCTGGATCGCCTCCAGCGCCACCTTCACCGCGTTGGTGGAGGCGTTGAGCAGGCAGGCGGCCGGGTCGATGCGCGACTTCACGCCGCCGTCGAACTGCTGCGCCACCATGTAGGCGAAGCCGCGCGAGGACTGCAGCGCGGTATACATGTCGGCGATCTTCGCCTGCATCACGCCGAAGGTGCCGATCGGCGCGTTGAACTGCTTGCGCTCGCGCACGTAGGGCAGGGCCAGGTCCAGCGCCGCCTGCATCAGCCCGAGCGGGCCGCCGGACAGCACCAGCCGCTCGGTGTCCAGGCCGCTCATCAGCACGCGCACGCCCTCGTTCACCTCGCCGACGATGTTCTCGGCCGGGATCTCGCAGTTCTCGAACACCAGCTCGCAGGTGTTGGAGCCGCGCATGCCGAGCTTGTCCAGCTTCTGCGCGGTGCTGAAACCCTTCATGCCCTTCTCGACGATGAAGGCGGTCATGCAGCGGCTGCCGGCGACGCGCGGCGCGGTGCGCATGTAGACCAGCAGCACGTCGGCGTCGGGGCCGTTGGTGATCCACATCTTGTTGCCGTTGGCGACCCACACCTCGCCCTTCGGCTCGGCCTTGCAGGTCATCGAGCCGACCACGTCGGAGCCGGCGCCCGGCTCGCTCATCGCCAGCGCGCCCACGTATTCGCCCGAGCACAGCTTGGGGATGTACTTGCGCCGCTGCGCCTCGTTGCCGTTGTGGAAGATGTTCTGCACGGCGAGGTTGGAGTGCGCGCCGTAGGACAGCCCGACCGAACCCGAGGCGCGCGAGATCTCCTCCATCGCCACCATGTGCGCCAGGAAACCCATGCCGCTGCCGCCGTACTCGACCGGGATGGTGACGCCGAGCAGGCCCATCTCGCCGAACTTGCGCCACAGGTCGGCCGGGAACAGGTTGTCGCGGTCGATGCGGTCGGCGCGCGGGGCGATCTCCTTTTCCGCGAACGCGTGCACGCTGTCGCGCAGCAGGTCGATGTCTTCGCCGAGGGGGAACGGGCGCATGCGGTGGAACTCCGGGTTGGTCGAACCGGGCCATGATAGCGCGTCGCCCGCGGTCACTCGCCCGCGGTCGTGCCGATCTCCATGCACAGGGCGGCGAGCCGGTTGCGCGATGCCAGCACCAGGTCCAACTGGGCCAGCACCAGGGTGTCCGCCTGCTGGCCGGCGCGCGCGGCGGCCAGCGGCAGGCTGGCGCTGGGGCACGCCACGGCGGCGCTGTTCGCGGCCAGCGCCTCGGCGACCTGCTGCAGCGCCGTCACGGTCTGCGCGCCCGCCTGCTGCACCGATGCCAGCGCCGCGGGGTCGGCGATGCGCTGCCGGTGCGCGCCCAGGGTCGAGAGGTGGCCGAGCAGGGTGTGCGCCGAGGCCAGGAAACGCAGCAGCCATTCGCTGCCCTGCCGATGGCGGTCGGGCTCGCGCAGCATGCTGCCCAGCACGCCGCTGAGGGCGGCGTTGGCGTTGTGCGCGTCGCGGCGGGCGATGCGGTAGTCGAGGCCGTCCTGCCGCCCGTCCGCGTACTGCGCGATGATCCGTTGCAGGTAGCGTGCGTCGGTGCGCAGGGTCTCGGCCAGCACGTCGTTCAGGCGACGCCGATGCCAGTCCGGCAGGACGAACCAGGTGGCCAGCGCGGCGATGCCGGCGCCGATCAAGGTGTCGAGCAGGCGCGGCCACATCACCTCGTAGCCGTTGCCGAGCTGGTTGAAGCACAGCACCACGAACAGGGTGATCGCTGCCGTGGCCAGGGCATAGCCGCGGTGCCGGGCGGCGAAGAACACCACCCCGGAAACCACCAGCAACAGCAGGTGCGCCGGGCCCAGCACGAACAGGTGCAAGGCGGCCCAGCCGGCGACCAGGCCGAGGATGGTGCCTGCCACGCGCTGCAGCAGGCGGCGGCGGGTGGCGCCGTAGCTGGGCTGGCAGACCAGCAAGGTGGTCAGCAGGATCCAGTAGCCGTTCTGCGCGTGCACCACCTGCAGCAGCGCGTCGCCCAGCAGCAGCGCCAGCGCCAGCCGCAGCGCGTGGCGAAAACGCGGCGCGCGCGGGGTGAACTGGATGCGGATGCGCGCCCAGGCCTCGGCCGGCGAACGCGGGCCCGGATCCTGCAGGGCCTGGTCGACCGCCACGCCGGGCGCGGCCGGCGCGGCGTCGCCGCCCAGTTGCCGCTGGATCGCCGCCAGGTTGCGCTGCAGCGCCTCCAGCGAAGCCAGCAACGGTTCCGCCGGCAGCGGCGTCTGCCGGCGCAGTGCGGCGATCGAGGCGGCGAGGTTGTCCAGCGCGGTGGCGGGCTCTTGGTCGGCCGGCATCGCCAGCTGCAGGCGCAGGGCGTCGGCGTGGCGGCGGCAGTACCCGGCCTGCAGTCCCAGCAGGCGGGCGCAGCGGAACAGCACGTCGCTGTGGAAAAACGCCGCGGCCAGCGCGTCGTACGGGTAATGCGACGAGCTGACCCGTTCGTGGATGTCCTGCGCCATGAAGTATTGCTGCAGCCATGCCGCGGTGGCGCCACGCGGGCGCCGGGTGCCGATGCGGTCGATCAGGACCAGGCGCGTGTCGTTGAGCGCGTCGACCACGCGTTCGTTCTGCCGCGCCAGCGCCAGCTGCAGCGCATGCCGGTCCAGCCCGGGCACCGGCACGAACAGCGCGGCCTTGGCATCGAGATGGCCGGCCAGCGCGTCGAACAGCCGCGCCAGCGACTGGCGTATCGCCAGCTGCGGCGCCAGCGCGCTCCAGGCCAGCGAAAGCACGCCGTACCAGGCCGCGCCCAGCAACAGCAGCAGCGGCTGCGACGGCAGCCCCCGGGTGGCGTGCCGCGGCAGGTCCGCGCCGATCATGCTGTACACCGACAGGATCAGGGTGGCGCCGGCGATGGTGGCGTAGCGGTCGCTGATCGCGCCCAGCATCACCAGCGCGAAGGTCGCCAGCGGCAATGCCAGCGCGAACAGCCAGGGCCACGGCATCAGCCGCTGCACCGCGACGGCGGCGACGGCGAAGCAGGCCAGGGTCAGCAGCAGGGCGCCCAGGCGGTTGCGCCAGTGGTCCTCGGTTTCCGCCAGCGCGCAGGCGATCGCGCCGAGCAGGGCCGGAATCGCCTCGGCAAAACGGTTGCCGGGCAGGCACCACAGCACGATGCCGCCCAGCGCCAGCGCCACCCGCACGCACTCGGCGAAGCGGTCCGAGCCGCGCAGCAGGCGCCAGAACTGGAGTGGGGAGGCGAGGGCGTTCACGCGGGAAAGCATACGCGACGAGGCGCCTGCCGGCCGGCGCCATCTCGCCGATGATCAGGCCGGCCGCCGCCGGCGTGCCGGCTCAGTCGTCGTCGGCCGAGCCCAGGGCCAGCCGCGAGGCCGGCACGCCGGTGTGGGCGCCCCAGTAATAGACCGCCAGCGCGACCGCGATGACCAGCAGCGAATCCCATGGCTGGTCGATGATGCCGCGACCGCCGAACGTGCCCAGGTAGGACAGCAGCATGATCGCCGCGTAGAAGCCGACCAGCCACAGCGAGGAGTGCACCTCCCGCGCCAGTTGCAGGCGGTCGCTGCCGGCGCCTCGCGGCCACAGCACGTAGAGGGCGAACAGGCCGACCTGCAGGCCCAGCAGCCACGACACGGTGTCCCAGTCGGACCAGTAGACGATCAGCGCGGCCACCGCGAACGAGGCCGGCCCCAGCACGGCAAACCCGCGCAGCAGGAACGGGCGTGGCAGCGCGGGTGCATTCCGGCGCAGCGCCGCCACGGTGACGGGGGCAACCGCGTAGCTCAGCACCAGCGCCGCCGACACCACCCGGATCAGCGCTTCCCAGGAAGGGAAGGGCAGGGTCCAGAAGATCGACAGCGCAAAGGTCAGCCACAGGGCCGGACGGGGTATCCCCGACGCCGCGTCGACCCGCGCGAACAGCGGGAAGAACGAGCCGCTGCGCGCCCAGCCGTAGATCACGCGGGGCGTGGCGTTCATGTAGATGTTGCCGGTGCCGCTGGGCGAGATCACCGCGTCGGCGACCACCAGCAAGGCCAGCCAGCCGAGGCCCAGGGCCAGCGCGATGTCGTGGTAGGGCAGCGCGAACATCGTGCCGATGCCGCTCCAGCCATGTGCCAGCAGGGGCGCGGGGATGCTGCCGGCAAAGGCGACCTGCAGCAGCAGGTAGATGACGGTGGACAGCGCCACCGAGAGGATCAGCGCGATCGGGATGTTGCGCTGCGGATCGCGCACCTCGCTGGCCACCGCGACGATCGGCGTCAGCCCGAGGTAGGCGAAGATCACGCCGCCCGCCGAGACCGCGGCCTCCACCCCGGCGAAGCCGAACGGGGCGAAGCCGTGGGCCTGCATGTTTCGCGGGTGGAAGTGGCCCAGCAGCACCACGACCACCAGCAGCGGCACCACGAACTTGAAGATGCTGATCAGGTTGTTGGCCCTGGCGAAGGTCTTCACGCTGGAATAATTCAGCACGAAGAACACCGTCAGCAGGGCCAGCTGCGCCAGCCAGCCGAGCACGCTCGGGTCGCCGCTGCCGGGCCGGCTCAGGGCGGGCAGCCACGCCGCGGCGTATTGCCGGCAGGCGACGATCTCGATGGCGATCAGGCTGGAGAAGGCGATCAGCGTGATGAAGCCCATCAGCGAGCCCAGCAGCATGCCGTGGGAATATTCCGGATAGCGCACCACGCCGCCGGCGCGGGGCAGCGCGGCGCCCAGTTCGCAATACACCAGGCCCAGCAGCAGTACCGCCGCGCCGCCGATCAGCCAGGACAGGATGCCGGCCGGGCCGGCGAGCGCCGCGACGTGGCTGGCGGAGAACAGCCAGCCCGAGCCGAAGATGGCGCCCAGGCCGATAAAGGTCAGGTCGACGAGGCTCAGTTGCCTGCGAAACTTTCCCGCTGCGGGCATGGGCTGATCCGGTGGCGGTGGCGGGCTATCGGCTGGCATGGGCGCCGGCTCAGGCGAACGGCCGGTCGATCGCCGGCGACGGCAGGGTGAACCAGGCCGCGCCGGTTTCGGTGACGTGGAAATGGTCCTCCAGGCGGATGCCGAACCGGTCGGGCAGCACGATCATCGGCTCGTTGCTGCAGCACATGCCTGGTGCCAGCTCGGTGGCGTTGCCGCGCACCAGGTACGGCGCTTCGTGGATGCTCATGCCGCAGCCATGGCCGGTGCGATGCGGCAGGCTGGGCAGGCGGTAGTCCGGACCCAGGCCGCCCGCCTCGAGCACGCGGCGCGCGGCCGCGTCCACCGCGTCGCAGCGCACGCCCGGGCGCACGGCGTCGAAGGCGGCCTGCTGGGCGGCCCGTTCCAGCGACCAGATGCGTTCCTGTTCGGCCGTGGGCGTGCCGAAGATATAGGTGCGGGTGATGTCCGACTGATAACCCTCCACGCTGCAACCCGTGTCGATCAACACCAGCTCGTTCCGGCGCAGGAACTGCTCGCCGGGAATGCCGTGCGGATACGCCGTGGCCTGGCCGAACTGCACGATGCAGAAGGTCGAGCCGCCATCGGCCCCGAGCGCGCGATGGGCCTGGTCGATGAAACGCTTGATCTCGCCGGTGCCGATGCCCAGCCGCATCAGGCCGGCGGCCAGGCGCTGCACGTGCAGGGTCATCGCGGTGGCCTGCTTCATCAGCGCCAGCTCGGCCGGCGACTTGCAGACGCGACAGCCATCGACGATGGGACTCGCATCGACGATGCGCCGCCCGCCGATCACGGCGCGCAGGCGCTCGTGGACCACAAACGCCGCGGCGGGGTCCAGCGCCAGCTGCCCCGCGTCCTGCGCGGCCAGCACCTCGGCGACGATCTGCTGCGGGTCCTCATGCTCCTGCCACAGCCGGGCCCGCATCGGAATCTTCAGCTCGTGGCTGAGCGAGCCCTCTTCGAAAGCGGGTGCCAGCAGGATGGGATCGCCATGCAGGGTCAGCAGCATCGCCACCAGCCGCTCCGTGGCGGCCCAGCCGATGCCGGTGAAATAGCGCAGCGAGCTGCCCGCCGTAATCAGCAGCGCGCCGTCGCCGTGCCGACGCATCAGCGCACGGGCATGGGCCAGGCGTTGCGCGTACTCGGCTGGCTGGATCGGTGCGGCCCGTTGCGGCCAAGGCTCGAGCAGGGCCTGGCTGTCTTCCAGGTTGCGGCCGCCGATTTGCGCCTGGTTGGCGGGCTCTTGCGTCATGTCGGGGCACCGACCGCGGCATCGCTCCAGCGTCCGTCGATCCGCCGCTGCAGGCCGGCGACGGCCGCGTCGCGCAGTTCCAGTGGCAGCAGCGCCTCGGGCACGCCGTCGTAGCTGTGCAGGGCGGTGAAGCGGTGGATCGACGCCGGCATGCCGACCGCGGTGAAGCCCGGATGGCCGGTGCTGGGATACGGACCGCCATGGTTCATCGCCGGACTCACCGCCACGCCGGTCGGCATCTTGTTGGCGATCAGCCGGCCCACGCGGGCGCGCAGCGCCGGCGCGACGGCCTGCCAGGCCGCGTCGTCGCCGCCATCGGCGGCGCGGTACAGCGTGCCGGTGAGGTTGCCCTCGAAGCGGGCGGCCAGCGCCGCCAGGGTTGCGGTATCGGCGGCGCGCACCAGCAGGCTGACCGGGCCGAACGCCTCGGTCTGCAAGGCCTCGGCGTGGGCCATGAAGGTCGCCGCATCCACGCTGAGCAGGGTGGGCAGGTAGCGGTAGCCCGCGCCGTCGCCCGGGCGGCCGCCGGCCAGCAACTCGGCGCCGGCGCCGAGCAGGGTCGCCACCGCCTGCTGCAGGCCTTGCTGCACGCCCGCCGAAAACAGCACCCTTGGCGCCGCCTCGCCGAAGTGCCGGAGCGCCGCGGCGACAAACGCGTCGCCGTCGGCGCCGCCCGGCACGATGACGATGCCCGGGTTGGTGCAGAACTGGCCGCTGCCCATCACGCAGGAGTCGAAGAATTCCTGCGCCAGCGCCGGACCGCGTTCGGCCAGCGCGCCGGGCAGGACGAACACCGGATTGATGCTGGACATCTCCGCGTAGACCGGCACGCCGGCCTTGTCGGCGGCGGCCTTCAAGGCCAGCCCGCCGGCACGGCTGCCGGTGAAGCCGATCGCGCCCAGCCGGGCATCCGCGGCCAGGCGCAGCCCCGGTTCGCGGTCGAAGTGGTAGAGCATCTGCACCGCCGCCGCCGGCAGGCCGCTGGCGAGCAGTGCCTGGTGGGCGAGCTGCGCCAGCCGCTGGCTGGTGGCCGGATGCGAGGGGTGCGCCTTGGCGATCACCGGGTTGCGTGCCGCGATCGCCGAGGCGAAGTCGCTGCCGGCCACCGCGTTGAAGGCGAACGGGAAATTGTTGGGGCCGAACACCAGCACCGGCTTGCCCAGCGGCGCGCGGTGCGCGCGCAGGCCGGCCTTGCTGTCGATCACCGGGTCGGTCCAGGCATATTGGCGTGCCGCCGCGGCGGCCAGGCGCAACTGGCCGCTGGCGCGCGGCAGTTCCACCGAACGCAGGCGCGGTTCGGCGGGCAGCGCCGTCTCGGCATGCGCCAGCGCGACCAGGGTGTCGGCATCGGCGTCGATGGCGGCGGCGTAGGCATCGAGGAAGGCGGCGATCCGCGCGGCCGGCGCGGCGGCCAGCTCGGCGGCGATCGCGGTGGCCGCCGCCATGGCGGCCTCCAGGTCGGCCGCGCCGCTGACCGGAAACGACGGGCCGATGGCCGCGGCCCGGGTCGGATCCTCGGCGCGGAAACTTCCCCGCGGATCGATCGATGCCGTCCAGCGGCCGCCGAGCAGGACGTGTTCCAGTGCGTCCGTCATGGCCGGTCCGGCCTGGTGGCGATGGCGTGGTCGATCATCTTCAGCGCCGCTTCGCGCTCGGCGCCGGCCACCGGCAGGCGCGGTGCGCGGACGGTCTCGCTGCCCATGCCGACCCTGGCCTGCACCAGCTTGATCAGCTGCACGAAGGTCGGCACGGTGTCCAGCCGCAACAGCGGCAGGAACCACGCATACAGCGGCATGGCGGCCTTGGCGCCGCCGTCGCGGGCCAGCTCGAACAGCCGCACCGACTCGGCCGGATAGGCGTTGACCAGGCCGGCGACCCAGCCGACGGCGCCCATGCTGACGCCTTCGACCAGGGCATCGTCCATGCCCACCAGCAGCTGCAGCCGGTCGCCCAGCAAGGCCTTGATGGCGGCGAAGCGGCGCACGTCGCCGGAGGATTCCTTGACCGCCTGCAGGTTGGGGAACGCGGCCGCCAGTTCGGCCATCTGCGCCGGCGTGAAGTCGGTCTTGTACGCCACCGGGTTGTTGTAGAGCATGCACGGCAGGTCGGTGGCGCCGATCACCGCCTTCACATGCGCGCCCATTTCGCGCCAGTCGGTGGAATACACGTACGGCGGCAGCACCATCAGGCCGCTGCAGCCGATGGCCCTGGCCTCCCTGGCCAGGCGCACGGCTTCGTCGGTGGACAGCGCGGCGATGCCCGGGATCACCGGCGCGCGGCCATCGAGGGCCGCGACCAGGGTGCGCAGGATCGCGGTCTTGTCCTCGAAGCTCAGCGTGGCGGCCTCGCCCAGCGAACCCAGCGGCACGATGCCCTTGCAGCCGGCGTCGATCATCTGCACGGCATGCCGGGCCAGGAAGGCATGGTCGATCCGGCCGTCGGCCGTGAACGGGGTGGTGATGGCGGGCAGAACGCCGTGCCACAGGGTTGCGGTACGCATGGAAAGACTCCTCAAGGGTCGCGGAAGGAAACGGGGTCGGCCGCCAGCGTGGAAAGCCGGGCCGGGAACAGCGGTGGACGCGAGCCGTCGCGCGGAAACCGGCCGAGTTCGGCCAGCGCGCCGCCGCAGATGCGGCCCTGGCAGGCACCCATGCCGCAACGGGTGGCGAGCCTGGCGCTGCGGGCGTCGGCATGGCCGTCCAGGGCGGACAGCGGCACGTCCTCGCAGCGGCAGATCACGGTGTCCGCTTCGGCCAGCGCACGCACGCGCGGGTCGAGCGCGAAATGCCGGTCGAGCCGTTCGGCGAAACGACGGGCATGCCGACGCGGCCGTTGCAGGCGGGCGGCGCCGGCATCGTCGCCTGCCGCGGCATGGCCGGCGATGGCGCCCTCGAGGCGGGCGCTGTCGCGACCGCCGATGCCGCACAGTTCGCCGGCGGCATAGATGCCCTCCACGCTGGTGCGCTGGCGGGAATCGGTGTCGACGCAGGGGTGGGCGCCGGACTGGCGCAGCGCGCAGCCGAGCAGGCGGGCGAGTTCCACGTTGGGCAGCAAGCCGTAGCCCACGGCGAGAAGGTCGCAGGCGATCCGCTGCAGCCCGTGCGGACCGTCCACCTCGACCGCCTGGACCCGCGCCTCGCCGGACGCGCGGCGCACCACGCTGCCGCAGCGGTAGGGCACGCCCGCGAGCCGGGCGCGCATCCAGGCCGCCTGCGCGGCCTTGCCCGGCCAGCGCCAGAGGCCGCGCGCAAAGCGCCGGAGATGTTCGCCGCCGGCCTGCTCGTAGACGCCCAACAGCTCGGCGCCGTGCCGCCGCGCGGTGACCGCCGCCGCCAGCAGCAAGGGGCCGCTGCCGGCGATCACCACGCGGCACCCGCGCAGCGGCCAGCCCTGCTTGGCCAGGGCCTGCAGGCCGCCGGCGCCGGTGACGCCGGGCAGCGTCCAGCCGGGAAACGGCAGCAGCAACTCGCGCGCGCCGGCGGCCAGCACCAGGGCGCGGTAGCCCAGCCAGCGGCCGCCCTGCGGGTCCTCGACCAGCAGCGCGCCGGCTTCGGCGCCGACCACCTGGGTTTGCGGTAGCCAGGCCACGCCGGGGTGCCCGAGGGCGGCGGCGATGCCGCGGCGCGCCAGCGCGGGACCGGTCCGTGCCACCTCGCGCCGCCATACCTGGCCGCCGGCACCGGCCTGGGCATCGATCAGGCCGACCCGCGCGCCATGGCCGGCCGCGGCGGCGGCCGCGGCCAGGCCGGCCGGGCCGGCGCCCACCACCAGCACGTCGTAGCCGTCACGCATCGGTCCACACCTGCATGCCTTCGCGCACCGGCAGCATGCACGCGCGCTGCTGCGCCAGTCCGTCGATCCGCACCCGGCACTCGAAGCACACGCCGATGCCGCAAAGCGGGGCACGCCAGTGGCCTTGCACCGAGCGGCGGAAGGGCAGCCCCAGGCGGGCGATCGCCGCGGCGACGCTGGTGCCGGGCGGCACCTCGACGCCATGGCCGTTGATCTGGAGGCGGACCGGCGCGCTCATCGGGCCACCCGCGCCGGATCGTACGGCTGCGGATCGATCGCCGGCCGGCGTCCCAGCACTAGGTCGACCACCAGGCGGGCGCTGCCCAGCGAGGTGGTGATGCCCAGCCCCTCGTGGCCGGCGGCCACCCAGACATCCCGGCGCCCGGCGACCCGGCCGAGATAGGGCTGGCCATCGGCGCTGACCGGGCGAAAGCCGGTCCACAGGCGCAGCGCGTCGAGCTGGCGCAAGACGGGCATGAAACGAAACGCGCGCTGCAGCATGCGGCGGACCATCGGCAGCGACACCTCGGGCGTGGTGGCGCCGTACTCGCGCGATGAGCCGATCAGGATCTGGCCGGTGGGGCGCGGCTGCACGTTGAAGGCCACGCTGCTGTCCGCTTCGCCGTGGGCGCTGTCGGCATAGCCCAGTTCCAGTACCTGGTGGTGCACGGTGCCAGGGTAGCGGTCGGTGATCGCCAGGTGGCCCTTGCGCGGACGCAGCGGCAGGCCGGGCAGCAACTGCGGCAGCGCGCAGCCGGTGGCGACCAGCACCGGGCCGCTGAGCTCGCTGTGGTCGTGCAGCCGCACCCCGGCCGCCGCCCCGATGTGGCTGGCGCCGCTGCGGTAGAACGCCGTGCCCCGCCGCAGCGCACGCTCGACCAGGTGGCGCGCCACCGCCGGGGGGAACACCACCGCGTCCGCGGGCACCAGCAGGCCGCCGGCAAGGCCCGCCACCAGCGCCGGCTCGAGCCGGTAGAGCTCCCGCGCATCGACCGCGCGGGCCGCCACGCCGGCGGCGTCCAGCCGGGCCAGCTTGGCCGGGATGCGCGCGCGGTCCTCTTCGCTGGCGGCCACCCACAACGTGCCGCAGCGGCGGTATTCGGCCTGCGGCAGGTCGGCCATGGCCTGCCACAGGCCCAGCGAGTACCGCGCCAGCGCAAGTTCGGCCGGATCGTCGTCCATCGCCACCAGATGGCCCATCGCCGCCGCGGTGGCGCCGCCGCCGATCGGGCCGGGCTCGACCAGGGCCACCCGCAGCCCGGCTTCGCTGGCGCAATCGGCACAGGCCGCGCCCACGATGCCGGCGCCGACCACGATCAGGTCGTAGCTTTTCACGCGGCACCGATGCCCCAGGCCATCGGGTCGCCTTCGTCGATCAGCAACTGGCCGCGTGCCGTGATGTGCGCGCGGCCGGTGATCTGCGGCAGCACGCCGTGCCCGCCGACCCGGTAGCTGGCCTCGAACACGCTGCCCAGGATGCCGGCCTGGCGCCAGGTCTGGCCGGGCGCCAGCTTGCCGTCCGCCGCCAGGCAGGCCACCTTGGCGCTGGTGCCGGTGCCGCACGGCGAGCGGTCATAGGCCATGCCGGGGCAGAGCACGAAATTGCGGGCGTCGGCATCGCCCTGCGGGCTGGGCTGGCTGAGCTCGACGTGGTCGATCTCTTCGCCATGCGCGCCGGTGATGCCGTTCTTCCCGAGCGCGGCGCGGATCGCCTCGGTGTAAAGCGTCAGCTCGCGCTGGTTGGCCAGCACCAGCGGCGCCGGGCAGTCGTCGCTGATGAAGAACCAGTTGCCGCCCCAGGCCACGTCGCCGCGCACGCTGCCGTGGCCGGGCACGTCCAGCCGCACGTCGGCGGCGTGGCGGTAGCTTTCGACGTTGTCGATCGTCACCCGGCCGTCGCGGTGCAGCTCGATGCCGACGGTGCCGACCGGGGTTTCCAGCCGGTGCCGGCCGGCGGCGATGCGGCCGAGGTGGTGCAGGGTGCGGATCAGGCCGATGCTGCCGTGCCCGCACATGCCGAGGTAGCCGACGTTGTTGAAGAAGATCACGCCCGCGCAGGCGGCAGGGTCCTGCGCCTCGAGTACCAGCGCGCCGACCATGGTGTCCGAGCCGCGCGGTTCGCAGGCGATCGCCTGGCGCCAGCGGTCGAAGCGGTCGCGGCAAAGGCGGCGTCGCTCGGCCACGCTGCCGCCGCCCAGCGCGGGGAAACCCGCAATCACCACGCGGGTGGGTTCGCCGCCGGTGTGGGAGTCGATGAAGTCGATGGTCTGCATGCTGGCATCGTCGCCGCCGCGAACCTCGGCGTCTAGAAAGGCTTGCTGGTTTTCGATGCGGAATTCGGCATAGTGGCGATGCGGCCGCGAAGTCCGCCGGGTGTCGACGGGTGTTGGCGCGGAAGCAGGCGAGGCGCTTGACGATGCGCTGTGCCATCCTTTTCCGACGACACGCCGCACCGTGCCAGAGCCTGGGAGCATGCCGCCGCCATGAAGATTTCAGCCGATGAACTGGAACCGCTGTTCGATGCGTTGCCGGACGTGGTGTTCTTCGTCAAGGACGCGCGCGGCCGCTACACCCATGCCAACCTGACCCTGGTGCGCCGGCTCGGTCTCAAGCGCCGCAGCGAGGTCATCGGCAAAGAGGTGAGCGAGCTCTTTCCCGCCACCATGGGCGGATCGTATGCGGCGCAGGACCGTCGGGTGCTCGGCGGCGAGCACATCGAGAACCAGCTCGAGGTGCACATGTTCAACAACCGCACGCCCGGCTGGTGCCTCACCTGCAAGCGCCCGCTGCGGGTGCGCGGCGAGGTCAGGGGCGTGGTCGGCATCTCCCGCGACCTGGGCCAGCCCGATGGCCGCCATCCGACCTACGAGCGGCTGCGGCG
>JAGWMU010000238.1 GCA_028873095.1 Pseudomonadota bacterium
TCCGGGCGGCCGTTGACGCCGCGCGCCTGCGGGTTGGCCGGATCGCGCACGATGCCGAACTTGGTGGCGACGAAGGCCTGCCCGCGGCGGCCCTTGAGCGCCTTGCCCAGCAGCACCTCGTTGGTGTGCGGGCCGTACATGTCGGCGGTGTCGAACAGGTTGAGGCCGCGCTCCAGCGCATGGTGGATGGTGGCGATCGACTCGGCGTCGTCGTGCTGGCCGTAGAACGCGCTCATGCCCATGCAGCCGAGGCCGAGGGCGGAGACGGCCGGGCCGTTGAGGCCGAGAGTGCGGGTCTGCATGGTTGTCGCTCCGGTGGGTGAGGGCAGGCGCATGCTGCGCCGCCACGGCAAGCGGATAAATGCGATCGGTGGTCATCACGCGGGAAGGTCTGGTGGACCTCCGCTCGGGCCATTCCAGCGATGGCCGGGGGTTTCAACAGGCGGATATCGGCTTGCCCAGTATCTTTCCGCAACGGCTTGAAACGCAACGGCGCCGGCCATGCGAGCACGCGGCGCGGCGGCCTACGCCGCGCGCGGCGGGCCGGGGCGTGGCGTGCTGGTGCCGAGGGTGTCGTGGGTCAGCGGCGCACCGGCGGCGAGCAGGGCGCCGCGCTGCTCGGCCAGCGGCAGGCGCAGCATGCAGTCCTCGAAGCGGGCCAGTTTCTGGAATGCAGGCTGCGCCTGCACCCGCGCCACCAGGGCGGCGGTCAGCGGCCAGCGTCCGGCGTCGATCGCGTAGCGCACGAACGAGGCGGTGCGGAAGAAGCTGGCGATGCTGATGTCCGCGATCGACAGCGCACCGAACGCGAAGCCGTCGTGCGGCAGCTGCTGTTCCAGGTAGTCGAGCGTGGCGGGGATCTCCACCTCGAGCGCGTGCTGCACCACCGCCTCGTCGGGCGTTTCGCCGAACAGGCGGCGCCTGATCGCCAACTGGTAGAACAGCCGCCAGATCAGCCCGTCGGCCAGCCGCGTGTCGGCGTATTCCTCCAGCCAGCGGGCACGGGCGCGGTCGGCGATGTCGCGCGGGTAGATCGACGGCGTGGGCTGCTTGTCCTCAAGGTACTGGCAGATCACCGAGGAGTCGTTGAGCGCCAGCTCGCCGTCGAGCAGCACCGGGATGCGGCGCAGCGGGCTCAGCCGGGTGAAGGCGTCGTTGCCGACGAACGGCGCGATCGGGTCGATTTCGTATGCCAGCCCCTTCAGCTCCAGGCACACCAGCACCTTGCGCACGTAGGGCGAGATGTAATTGCCGATGACTCTGAGACGCGGCGGCATGGGACGACTCCGGAAACACGATGCCGCAGCGTGCGATGACCGCTGTGCAGCCGTCAAGCGGGCGCCATCGGGACCAATGGCAGGGTCGCCAAGCGCGCAACGGCACACTAGCATCGGGCCTTTGGTGCATCCGGGCCGGATACCGGCAACCGCAGCCATCCGCATTCGCAAGGGGAACACGACATGGGTTTGAAGCTTGGCAGTTCGCGCGCGCTGGCCGCGCTGGTCATGGCGACACTGTCCGCCGGCGTCGCCGCGCAGGGCCGCACGCTGGGCGCGGCCGACTACGCGCGGGCCGAACGCTTCATGCCCTACGCCACCGCGCCGCTGGTCGACCACGACGTGCAGCGGGTGAAGTGGCTGGACGACACCCATTTCTGGTATCGCGACCACGACATCCATGGCGACCGTTTCCTGCGGTGGGACGTGGCCAACGGCAAGGTCACGCCGCTGTTCGACCAGCGCAAGCTCGCCGCGGCCCTCGCCATGGTCGTCGGCAAACCGCTCGATGCGCGGAAGCTGCCCGTCACCGGTTACCGCAAGCGGTCCGACGGCCGTCTGGAGATCGCGCTGCGGAGCAAGCATTACCTGTGCGACCTGCAAGACGCGCCCGTGTGCACCCTGGGCAGGGGCGTGCCGGCACGCGACAAGACCGGCAAGGCGACGAGCGGCAACGAGCCGGGCATCCTGTCGCCCGACAAGACCAGGGAGGCCTTCATCCGCGACTGGAACCTGTGGCTGCGCGACGTCGCCACCGGCAAGGAGACCCAGCTCACCACCGACGGCGTGAAGGACTTCGGCTACGCCACCGACAACGCCGGCTGGATCCACACCAAGCGCGCCGTGCTGAACTGGTCGCCCGACTCGAAGCAGATCGCCACCTACCAGCAGGACCAGCGCGGCGTGGGCGAGATGTACACCGTGAGTACCCAGGTCGGCCACCCGGTGCTGGACGCGTGGAAGTACCCGCTGCCGGGCGACCAGAAGGTGTTCATGATCGAGCCGGTG
>JAGWMU010000079.1 GCA_028873095.1 Pseudomonadota bacterium
AACGACTCGCTGGTCTGCGTGGGCCTTGACCCGGAACCGGCGAAGTTCCCGGCGCACCTGCGCGACCGGCCGGATGCGGTGTTCGATTTCTGCGCCGCCATCGTCGACGCCACCGCCGACCTGGCCTGCGCGTTCAAGCCGCAGATCGCCCACTTCGCCGCGCTGCGTGCGGAAGAGGCGCTGGAACGGCTGATCGCGCATATCCACGACAGGCATCCCGGCGTGCCGGTGATCCTCGACGCCAAGCGCGGCGACATCGGTTCCACCGCGCAGCACTACGCCAGCGAGGCGTTCGAGCGCTACCGCGCCGATGCGGTGACGCTGAACCCCTACCTCGGCCGCGACTCGATCCAGCCCTTCCTCGACCGCGCCGACAAGGGCGTGATCCTGCTCTGCCGCACCTCCAACCCCGGCGGCGCCGACTTCCAGGCCCTGGATTGCGGCGGCATGCCGCTGTACCTGCGCGTGGCCGAAACCATCGCCCGCGACTGGAACGCCAATGGCAACTGCGCCCTGGTCACCGGCGCCACCTGGCCGGAAGAGATCGGCAAGGTCCGCGCGCTCGTCGGCGACATGCCCCTGCTGGTCCCCGGCATCGGCGCCCAGGGCGGCGATGCGGCAGCGGCGGTCCGCCACGGCCGCACGGCCGGCGGCAGCGGCCTGATGATCAACTCCTCCCGTGCGATCCTGTACGCCGGCGGCGGCGAGGATTTCGCGCTGGCGGCGCGCGCGGCGACGCAGGCGCTGCGCGCCGAAATCAACAGCCATCGGCAGCTGCCGGCAGGCTGAG
Source organism: Pseudomonadota bacterium (assembly GCA_028873095.1). GTDB lineage: Bacteria > Pseudomonadota > Gammaproteobacteria > Xanthomonadales > Rhodanobacteraceae > Rhodanobacter. Next base: position 791 of record JAGWMU010000079.1, read on the forward strand.
CTTGGTCCGATGCGCCGGCCGTACGATTCCCCCACGGGAAACCCCGGACAACCCGGCTCCCGCCACCGCCGTAGGAGCGCCCCCTGTGCGCGAACGCTCGTGTCGGATAACCGTATGCCGACAAGAGCGTTCGCGCACAGGGTGCGCTCCTACGGCGGCGGCGCTCAGCCGTCGCCCAGCTCCTGCCCCGGAAACAGCACCTCGGTGTAGCCGAACTTGCTGAAATCGGTGATCCGCGAGGGGTACAGCCGGCCGATCAGGTGGTCGCACTCGTGCTGCACCACGCGCGCGTGGAAACCGTCGGCGGTGCGCTCGATGCGCGTGCCCCGCGGGTCGATCCCGGTGTAGCGGATCAGTGAATGGCGGCTCACCGCGCCGCGCAGGCCCGGCACCGACAGGCAGCCTTCCCAATCCTCTTCCATGTCCTGCGACAGCGGCGTGATCAACGGATTGAGCAGGATCGTCTGCGGCACCGCCGGCGCGTCGGGATAGCGTTCGGAGCCTTCGAAGCCGAAGATCACCAACTGCAGGTCCACCCCGATCTGCGGCGCGGCCAGGCCCACGCCGCCGGCGGCATGCATGGTCTCGAACATGTCGGCGATCAGCGCGTCGAGCTCGGCGCTGCCAAGCACCGCATCGGGCACCGGCGGCGCGATGCGCAGCAGGCGCGGGTCGCCCATTTTCAGAATCTCGCGAACCATGGAAGCCTCGTCGTCGGCAGATGGCAGCGAACGCGGGGCCGCGCGGGCCAGCCCGAAGCGGCGCGCATGGCGACTCCCGCTGCCGCAGTCGGCAGGCGGCCAGTGTACGGCTACCGCACCGGCCACGACAGCCCGCGTCCGGCTATTCGACTAAAGGCTAATACGTGCGTACCGGCTGCGGCATTGACCCTGACGGTTCGACGGATGCAATCTGCCCGTACAACCCGGGGGGAAACGCCCATGCAAACCACAGTGCCTGCCGCACCCAGCCCCGCAGGAAAGATCCTGTGGGCCGCCATCTCCATCGTCGGCGCATTCTGCCTGGGCGTGGTCGCCCTGCGCCGCGGCGAGCCGATCAACGCGATCTGGCTGGTCGCGGCCTCGATCTCGGTGTTCGTGATCGGCTACCGCTTCTACGGCAAGTTCGTCAACGACCGCGTGCTGCAGCTCGACCCGGGCCGCGCCACGCCGGCCGTGCTGCGCAACGACGGGCTGGACTACGTGCCGACCGACAAGTGGGTGGTGTTCGGCCACCATTTCGCCGCGATCGCCGGCGCCGGCCCGCTGGTGGGCCCGGTGCTGGCCGCCCAGATGGGCTACCTGCCCGGCACGCTGTGGATCCTGTTCGGCGTGGTGTTCGCCGGCGCGGTGCAGGACTTCATGATACTGGGCCTGTCGCTGCGCCGTGACGGCCGCTCGCTCGGCCACATGCTGCGCGAGGAGCTGGGGCCGGTGCCCGGCATCGTGGCGATGTTCGGCGTGCTGGTGCTGATGATGATCGTGCTGGCGGTGCTGGCGCTGGTGGTGGTCAAGGCGCTCACGCACAGCCCGTGGGGCACCTTCACGGTGGCGTGCACGATCCCGATCGCCCTGCTGATGGGCGGCTACCTGCGCTGGTTCCGCCCGGGCCGGATCCTGGAGGTGTCGCTGATCGGCGTGCTGCTGCTGCTGGGTTCGATCTGGCTGGGCAAGGCGGTTTACGACTCCGCCACCTGGGCGCCGCTGTTCGACTTCGATGCCCGGACGCTGGCCTGGCTGCTGATCGCCTACGGCTCCTGCGCCTCGGTGCTGCCGGTGTGGCTGCTGCTGGCGCCGCGCGACTATCTGTCCACTTTCCTCAAGATCGGCACCATCGCGCTGCTGGCGCTGGCGATCTTCCTGACCGCGCCGATGCTGCAACTGCCGGCGGTGACCAAGTTCATCGACGGTACCGGCCCGGTGTTCGCCGGCAACCTGTTCCCGTTCCTGTTCATCACCATCGCCTGCGGCGCGGTGTCCGGCTGGCACTCGATCATCGCCTCGGGCACCACGCCCAAGCTGCTCGCCAACGAGGGCCAGGCGCAGCTGGTCGGCTACGGCGGCATGCTGATGGAGGCCTTCGTGGCGATCATGGCGCTGGTCGCCGCCGCCTCGCTGCATCCCGGCGTGTACTTCGCGATGAACTCGCCCAGCGCGCTGATCGGCACGACGGCGCAGCAGGCCGCCACCACGATCAGCCAGTGGGGCTTCGTGGTCACTCCGGACCAACTGCTGCAGACGGCCAAGGATATCGGCGAGCACAGCATCCTCAGCCGTGCCGGCGGCGCGCCGACGCTGGCGGTCGGCATGGCCCGGCTGCTGCACAACATCATTCCCGGCGGCGGCATGACGGCGTTCTGGTACCACTACGCGATCCTGTTCGAGGCACTGTTCATCCTCACCACGGTGGACGCCGGCACCCGCGTGGGCCGCTTCATGATCCAGGAGATCGCCGGCCTCATCCACCAGCCGCTGCAGGCCACCGAGTCGTGGACCGGCAACCTGCTCGCCACCGCGATCTGCGTGAGCCTGTGGGGCTACTTCCTGTACCAGGGCGCGGTCGATCCGCTGGGCGGCATCAACACGCTGTGGCCGCTGTTCGGCATCGCCAACCAGATGCTGGCGGCGATCGCGCTGATGCTGGCCACCGTGGTGGTGGTGAAGCTGAAGCGCGAGCGCTACGTGCTGGTGCCGGGCATTCCGGCCATGTGGCTGATCATCTGCACGCTCACCGCCGGCTGGGAAAAACTCTCCGGCCCGATCAGCTTCACCGCCGCCGCGCGGAAATACGCGCAAGGCGTGCAAGCCGGCAAACTGCTGGCACCGGCGAAGAACGCCGCGGAAATGCAGCGCATCGTCACCAACAACTACGTGGACATGGCGCTTACCGGCCTGTTCATGCTGCTGGTGGTCACCATGCTGGGGTTCGCCCTGCGTGCCATCTTCAAAGCGTGGAAGATCAATCATCCGACCACGCACGAAGCGCCCTACGTGGCGTTGAGCAGCGTGACGGGTTGATGGAGACGGCCGTGAAAATGTCGTTGCGCGCACTGCAGTCAGGCTGGAAATGGGCGTCGCAGACCGCCCGCCTGTGCTGCGGCGTGCCGGACTACGACGTCTACGTGAAACACCTGCGCGAGCACCATCCCGAACGCGAGGTGCCCAGCTACGAGGAGTTTTTCCGCGAGCGGCAGGCGGCCCGCTACAAGGGCACCGGCGGACGTTGCTGCTGAAGCCGCGCGGGTGCGGCTACCGAAGGCCATGTCCGCGGACAGCGGGCATGGCCTTGCTGCATCCATCCGGCGGAACCGCCGGGCACTGCCGTGCCGTCTGGTGCGTTCGCGCCAGGACCGGCACAATCGGGTTCCCGCCGCCGATTGCCGCACCATGGCCGAAGATCCAAGCCGCACCATCGCGACGCCGCTGACTTCGCCGGAGTCGCGGCACAGTCTGGGCCTGCGGATCATCGCGATCTACAAGGCGGTCGAGACCGCGGGCATGCTGCTGGCGGCCGCGGCGGCGTTCCATCTGGAGCGGCAACAGAACTTCGAACGGCTGCTGCACTGGCTCGAGCATCTCTCGCTCACCGAGTCCGACGGCCTGCGCTGGCAGCTGGTCGAGGTCTTGATGAAGCTCGGCCCCAGCCGGTTCGTCGCGATCGGACTGCTCGCGCTCGGTTATGCCGCGATGTTCGCCACCGAGGGCATCGGGCTGTGGCTGCGCAAGCACTGGGCCGAATGGTTCACGGTGATCGCCACCGCCTCGCTGATCCCGATCGAGCTGTACGAGACCGTGCACCAATTCGGCGGGTTCAAGCTCGGCGTGCTGCTCGCCAATATCGTGATCCTGATCTATCTGGCGCGCATCGCCGTGCAACCCCGCAGGCACGGCCGAGGCGGCTGACCGCTCACACCTCGTGGTGCACCGCCTCCGCCGGCAGCGCGCCGGTGATTTTGCTGCGCGCCGGCATCAGCTCCACCAGATACATCGCCGCCAGCACCAGTGCGCCGCCGGTGAGCATGCGCCAGGTCAGCACGTCGCTGCCGAACGCCACGGCGAAGGCGGCGGCGAACACCGGCTCGGTGGTCATCACGATCGCGGCGCGGGCGGCCTGCATGTGCGCCTGGGCCCAGGTCTGCACCAGCATGGCGCCGGCACCGGCGACCAGCGCCATGTACAGCACCGCGATCCATGCGGCGCGATCCGGCGGCAGCACCGGGCCGTGCGGCGCGGTGGCCAGCAGGCAGACCGCGGCGATCGCCACCATCTGCAGCGCCGACATGCCGAACGCCTCGCCCCGCCGCGACCACTGGCCGAGCCCGACGATATGCAGCGCGTACAGCGCCGCCGAGCCCAGCGTCAGCCACACGCCGAGGTCGACCGAGACGCCGTTGAGCGACAGCAGCGCCAGCCCCGCGGTGGACAGCAGCACCGCCAGCCACATCACGCCGGCCATGCGCTGGCGCAACAGCAGCATCGCGAGGATCGGCGTGAACACCACGTACATGCCGGTGACGAAGCCGCTGACGCTGGGCGCGATCAGCGCCAGGCCCCAGGTCTGCAGCAGCTGGCCCGTGCCGTACACCAGCCCCAGCAACAGGCTGCGCACGGCCTGCTGCCGGCCAAGACGCAGCACCGGCCGGGCGAACAGCAGCAGCATCGCCGCCGCCGCGATCACGAAGCGAACGGCCAGGAAATCCGCCACCGGCATGCGCCCGACCACGCCCTTGATCAACACGAAGGTCGAGCCCCACACCGCGGTCGTCGCCAGCAGGCCGAGGGTGGCGAGGATCGAGGTGGGGCGCGCGTTCATGAACTCGGAAGTGAGTGAAGAGGAATGAGGAGTGAGGGGAAAGCAGCGACGCGGCGGGGCGGTTTTGCCTGCTCCATTTTCTCGCTTCTCTGCACTCACTCCTCTTCTTTACGCAGCAGCTGCCCGGGGATCTGCGCCAGAAAATGGATCCAGATGCAGATCCGCACGACACTCGCCTTCAGCGGATTGCGCGCGGCCGGATCGTGCTTGCAGAACCACAGCCACATGCCCTGGTGCTTGTGCCGGCTGACGAACACCGGCCGATGCCGGCTGGAACCGCCCTTGCCGTGCGCCACGCGGACACGGCCGTCCAGCAGCACCTGGTAACCGTGGTTGCGCACGCGGCGGCACAGATCCAGATCCTCGCAATGCAGGAAATAGTCTTCGTCGAAACCGCCGAGCCGCATGAACAGCTTGCGCGGCAGCAACATCAACGCGCCGGACACTGCCTCGACCTCGATCAGCTCGGCGGGGATTTCGCGCTGCATGTTGACTTGCTCGCCGACGCGGCCGAGCAGGCTGTTGACGGCGCGCCGGAAAAACGGATCGCGGCGCCACGAGGCCGGATCGGGGCGGCCGTCCGCATCGCAGACCACCGCACCGATCACGCCGCTTTTCGGACTCGCCTCGAGATCGGCGAGCAATCGCCGCAGGTCGTCCTCCTGCACCAGGCAATCGGGGTTGAGTATCAGCAGCGCATCGCCACCGGCCCGCTTCGCGCCGATGTTCACCGCCGCGCCGAAGCCGAGATTGCGGTGGTTGTAGACCACCTTCAGCCGCACATCGGACTGGTACGCACGTTCGATCGCCGCGGGTATGCCGTCGGCGGAGGCGTTGTCGACCAGGATCACCTCCAGCGTTATCCGTCCGGCCAGCAACCGGTTCACGCATTCGCGCAACGACGGGCCGCTGTCGGCGGACACCACGATCACACTCAGTGCCAGCGAAAACGGGGAACGGGGGAAGGCGGGATCTTTCACGGTGCAAGTATGCCTCCGGACAGGCTGCAGCGACATAACCATCGCGCCACGGCCGGTCCGGGGGCGAGCTCAGCCCTCGTCGTCAGGGTCCGGCAAGGACGGCAGCGCAACCGGCATCTCGCCTTCGCTCCTGGCCAGCCATGGCTGGCCGCCATGCCAGCCGCAGAGCATCCAGCCGCCCAGGCGATGCAGCCGGTGCCGGTCGCGATCCCAAAGCACGATGCCGCCGTCGCTCAGGCCGGCGGCAAACCAGCCGCCCTCCGGACTGAAGGCGAGCGGCGGGACCGCCCCCTCGATCCAGGCGCCATCGGCCAGCCGACAGCCTTCGGCGCGACACTCCGCGCGCCCCCCGCGCGGATCGTGCAGCCCCTCGGCAGCCGATTGCCACTGCGGCGGCTGCAATTCGATGATTGTCGTCGCCGGACCGATCGGCGCCATCGCCAGCGCTGGCCACTCGGCGGATGCGGCCGGCTCCGGCGCACGACGCCGGTCCCGATCCAGCCACGCCTCCAGCCCGGCCAGCAGGGTGAAGCCCGCCAGCGCGCCCAGCAGCGCCGCGCCCCATGCCAGCAGATCGCCGCCGAACGCCCGCGGCAACGCGATCAGCACGCCCGGCAGGCCCCAGCGCAGGCTGCGCCGCAGCAGCGCGGCATGCCGCGCCGCCGGCCCCTGCCGCAGCAACAGCACGGCGGCGACCGCGAGCAGGCACGGCAGGCCGAGCCACCACGGCAACCCTGCCAGCAACACGGTCCACGCCACGGCCGGCAGCAGCTCGCTCCACCCGGGCAGGCGGCGCCGGGTCATGGCTCAGCACGCCGCCGGACAGCCGGCGATCAGCCGCACCAGGCGCGGGCGTTGCGGAACATGCGCATCCACGGTGAATCCTCGCCCCAGTGGTCCGGATGCCAGCTCAACTGCACGCTGCGGAACACGCGCTCGGGGTGCGGCATCATGATCGTCACGCGCCCGTCGGCGGCGCAGAAGCCGGCCAGGCCGCCGGGCGATCCGTTCGGGTTCAGCGGATAGTTCTCGGTCGGCTTGCCGCGATTGTCGACGAAGCGCATCGCGGCGCTGGATTTGGACGGGCTGCAGGTCTGCGGAAAGCTCACCCGCCCCTCGCCGTGCGCCACCGCCACCGGGATGCGCGAACCGGCCATGCCCTTGAAGAACAGGCTGGGCGAATCGAGCACCTCCACCGTGGCCAGGCGCGCCTCGTACTGCTCGGACGCGTTGCGCAGGAATTTCGGCCAGTGCCTGGCGCCGGGAATGATGTCCGTCAGCTGGGCCAGCATCTGGCAGCCGTTGCACACGCCCAGCGCGAATTTCGTCTCGTCGGCGAAGAACGCCGCGAACTGCGCACGCAGCATCTCGTTGTAGAGGATCGAGGTGGCCCAGCCGCGGCCGGCGCCGAGCACATCGCCGTAGGAGAAGCCGCCGCAGGCCACGAACCCGCGGAAATCGGCCAGCCGGTGGCGCCCGCTGGCTAGGTCGGACATGTGCACGTCGACCGCGTCGAAACCGGCGCGGGTGAACGCCGCCGACATCTCCACCTGGCCGTTGACGCCCTGCTCGCGCAGCACCGCGATGCGCGGCCGCGGCGCATCGCCGGCCGCGGCCTTCACCGGCGCGGCGATGTCGTCGGCCGGGTCGAAGGCGAGCTTCGGCGTGATGCCCGGATCGGCATCGTCCCGCCGCCATGCCAGCTCGGCATCGGCCTGCAAGGGGTTGTCGCGCAACCGCTGCATCGCGTGGCTGGTTTCGTTCCAGGCGCCGAACAGCGTGCTCCAGTTCCACTTGAACAGGGTCTCGTCGCCGAGGAACAGCTTGATGCCGAGCTTCTCCTTGGGCCGGCCGATGCGATGGCTGATGCCGGCCAGCGCGTACTTGACCAGCAGCGCCTCGAACGCCTCGCGGTTGGCCTCGGCCACCTGCACCACGGCACCCAGCTCCTCGTTGAACAGCGCGCGCAACGTCGTCTCGGCCCAGCCGTCGAGCCGGATTTCCAGGCCGCAGTGGCCGGCGAAGGCCATTTCCAGCAGGGTGGCGATGACGCCGCCGTCGGAGCGGTCGTGGTAGGCCAGCAGCAGGCCGCCGGCATTCGCCTCCTGCACCAGGTCGAACAACGCCTTCAGGCGCGCGGCATCGTCCAGGTCCGGCGGCACGCCACCGCCGCGGTTGAACACCTGGGTCAGCGCGGAACCGCCGAGCCGGTCGCGGCCGCCGCCGAGGTCGAGCAGCCACAGGTCCGAATTGCCGCGGTCCAGCCGCAACTGCGGCGTGAGCGTGCGGCGTACGTCGCCGACCCGGGCGAAGCCGGTGATCACCAGCGACACCGGCGATACCGTGGATTGCGGCTGCCCGCCGTCCATCCACACGGTCTGCATCGACAGCGAATCCTTGCCGACCGGGATCGAGATATCCAGCGCGGGGCACAACTCCATGCCTACCGCCCTCACCGCATCGAACAGCGCGGCGTCCTCGCCGGGATGATTGACCGCCGCCATCCAGTTGGCCGACAGGCGGATCTCGCCGAGGCTGTCGATCGGCGCGGCGGCCAGGTTGGTGATCGCCTCGCCCACCGCCAGCCGCGCCGCGGCGGCGCTGTTGAGCAGGGCCACCGGCGCGCGCTCGGCCATCGCCATCGCCTCGCCGGCATAGCCGTCGAAATCGGCGATGGTCACCGCGCAGTCGGCCACCGGCACCTGCCACGGGCCGACCATCGGATCGCGATGGTTGAGGCCGCCGACGGTACGGTCGCCGATGGTGATCAGGAAGCTCTTGCTGCCCACGGTGGGCAGGCGCAGCACGCGCAGCAGCGCCTCGTTCATGCCGATGCCGGACAGGTCCGGCACCAGGTCGATGCGCGGCTTGACCCGGGTGGCCTCGCGATGCATCCGCGGCGGCTTGCCGAACAGCACGTCCATCGGCAGGTCGATCACGGTCAGCGCACGGCGCGGGTCGTGCACGACCAGCCGGCGCTCGGCCGTGGCGTCGCCCACCACCGCGTACGGGCAACGTTCGCGCTGGCACATCGCCTCGAACGCGGCCAGGTTTTCCGGCCCGATGGCGAGCACGTAGCGCTCCTGCGACTCGTTGCTCCACACCTGCATCGGCGACAGCGACGGGTCGTCGCAGGGAATCTTCGACAGGTCGACGATGCCGCCCACGCCGGCGTCGTTGAGCAGTTCGGGAATCGCGTTGGACAGGCCGCCGGCGCCCACGTCGTGGATGCTGACGATCGGATTGGCGTCGCCGCGGGCGCAGCAGGCGTCGACCACCTGCTGGCAGCGCCGCTCCATCTCGGGGTTGTCGCGCTGCACCGAGGCGAAGTCCAGCGCCTCGCTGGAAGCGCCGGAAGCCAGCGACGACGCCGCACCGCCGCCCAGGCCGATCAGCATCGCCGGGCCGCCCAGCACGATCACCTTGTTGCCCGGCTGCACCGCGCGCTTCAGCACGTGGCCGGCGCGCAGGTTGGCCAGGCCGCCGGCCAGCATGATCGGCTTGTCGTAACCGCGGCGGAAGCCGGCGATGCCGGGCAGCTCGTTTTCGTAGGTGCGGAAATAGCCGCCCAGGCACGGGCGGCCGAATTCGTTATTGAAGGCGGCCGCGCCGAGCGGGCCGTCGCGCATGATCTCGAAGGCGCTGGCCATCCGCGGCGGCAGCGGGCGCTCCACTTCCCACGGCTGCGGATGGCCGGGAATGCGCAGGTCGGACACCGAGAAGCCGGTGAGCCCGGCCTTCGGCTTGCCGCCACGGCCGGTGGCGCCTTCGTCGCGGATCTCGCCGCCGGCACCGGTGGCCGCGCCCGGCCAGGGCGCGATCGCGGTCGGATGGTTGTGCGTCTCGACCTTGATCGCGAAATCGATGCGCTCCTCGTGGCCGCGCCACACGCCGTCGGCCGGATCGGCGAAGAAACGCCTGCCGACACTGCCCTCGATCACCGCCGCATTGTCCGAATAGGCCGACAAGGTATGCGCGGGGGAATGCTGATGGGTGTGCTTGATCATGCCGAACAGGGTCTTTTCCTGCTCCTGGCCGTCCACCGCCCAACTGGCGTTGAACACCTTGTGCCGGCAGTGTTCGGAGTTCGCCTGCGCGAACATGAACAGCTCGGCGTCGGTCGGGTCGCGGCCCAGTTCGGCATAGCGCGCGACCAGGTAATCGATCTCGTCCCCGGCCAGCGCCAGCCCCAGCCGCGCGTTGGCGCCGGCCAGCGCCGCGTGCGGATCGGCACCGAGCGCGACGTGCGCCAGCTCGCCGGGCGCCCCGGCCAGGAACAGGCCCTGCGCCTCGTCGATGCGGGTCAGCACCGACTGCGTCATCGCGTCATGCAGCACCGCCATCACGGCCGCGCGATCCGGCGCATCCGCCGCCGGCAGGCCGGCCACCTGCCAGGCCAGGCCGCGCTCCACCCGCCGCAAGGCGGTGCCGGCATCGCCGAAACCGGCGCCATGCAGGATCTCGGTGGCCTTGCTCGACCACGGCGAGATCGTGCCCAGGCGCGGCACCACCCAGAACGTGGCCGGCGCGGGATCCGCATCCTTCGCTTCCAGCACGGCCAGCAGGTGCTGGCGCAGTTCGCCCGCGGGCGCCGCATCGGCGTCGATGAAATAGACGAACCACGAGGTCTGCACGTGCGCGCCGTGATGCAGCGCGTCCAGGCGGGCGTTGAGGCGTTCGAGGCGAAACGGCGAGAGGGCGCTCTGCCCGTCGAGTGCGATCATGCGGGGATCGGCGCTGTGCGAGGGAAACGCCTATTCTAACCGATGCTGCAGTACGGCATGACCGCGGGCGGCCAACCGCTGCGGCCGGGCGCCTCAGCCGCCCTTCTGCAGCGCCGCCAGCAACTGCTCCGGCGTGAGGTAACCGCCCAGCGTATGCCCGTTCGGGCCGATGATCGTCGGCGTGCCGCTGACGCCCAGCCGCACGCCCAGCTCGAATTCGCGGCCGACCGGGTTGCTGCAGCTGGCCGGCTTCGGCGCATGGCCGGCGAATGCCGCCGTCAATGCCTGCTGGCGATTGCCGGCGCACCAGATCGACGCCATCTCGGTGGAGACCGGGGTGGGCCGGCCCGCAGTGGTGGTCAGGCCTTCGCGCGGCCAGGCCAGATATTCCACCGCGATGCCGGCCTTGTTGAACGCGGCGATGTGTTCGTGCAGCGCCCGGCAAAAGGGGCAGGTGATGTCGGTGAACACGGTCACCGTGTACCTGGGATGCGCCGGCGCATACACGATGCGCTCGGCCGCCGGCACCTTGGCCAACTCGGCCGTGCGGAACCGGGCCCAGGCGTCGTCGTTGAGGTTTTTCTTCCGTTGCATGTCCAGCAGGTCGCCGTTGAGCAGGTATTTGCCGTCGGCGCTGACGTAAAGCATCTGTCCCGATGCGATCACCCGGTAGAAACCCGGCATCGGCGCCGGTTCGATCAGGTCGACGCGGGCTTTCGACGACAGCGTGGCGATCAGCTGGCGCACCATCTGTTGCGCCGCCGGCGTGACCGGCTGGCCGGTCGCCGCCGCACTCGCGCCGCCCTCGGCGGCGATGGCGCCGAACGCCAATCCGCTGGCGCACAGGACCAGCAACAGTTTCTTCAGCATCGCAAGCCTCATTCCGTGGGGGTGGCGCGCGACGGCAACGCCATCGGCGCATTCTCGCACAGCCGGCTGAACCGCTTCGCCCGGGATTTCCATGGCATGCCCGATCAAGCCGCATTTCCCGGGGAACATCCGAACAAGCCGTCATCCCGGCGAAAGCCGGGATCCAGCGACTCGGCGACTTCCTGAAGGCACAGGATTGCGGCTTTCGCGGGAATGACGAACAGCAGCCTGTTCGGACGTTCCCTAGGAGCCTGCCGGGCTTTGGTCGGCCGGGCTGCGAATCCGGCTGTGCGGTCCATATTTCCGCCGCTTCTTGGCCCATAGAACCACTATGGGCCGGCGAAGCGTCGAAAATCTGTCCTCGCACAGCCGAATTCTCGCCTCGACCGCCAAAGTCCGACAGGCTCCTA
>JAGWMU010000239.1 GCA_028873095.1 Pseudomonadota bacterium
TCGTAGATCTTGGCGGACTGGTACAGCCGGTGCAGATGGTCGGTGAGCCGGAAAATGGCGGCGCCGTCCGGCGTGGCGTAGCTGCGGATACCTTCGAATATCGACGAGCCGTAGTGCAGCGCGTGCGACATCACATGCGTGGTCGCCTCCTGCCACGGCTTGATGCGGCCGTTCTGCCAGATCCACTCGGGGTATTGCTGCGCCATGTCGGTTCTCCAATCGGGACTGCCCATGATAGCTGTTGAACGACGGTCCGACATGCCGGCGTGCCGGCGGTCGGCCGGGTCACTCGGTGTGGCGCAGCCAGAGGCAGCCCGAGCGCTCCACGACCTGGAAACGCAGTTCGTTGCGGCTGTCGATGCCGGCGGTGTGCACGACCAGCTGGTCGCTGGCGGGCGGCGGCGTGCTGGCCGCGGTCGCGACGGGCGGACCGGCGCCGCCGCCGGCCAGGGTCGGCGGCAATGCGGTGCTACCCGATGGCGCGATGCCGCCGGGCGCATCAAGCCCCAGCAGAGGCTGCTGTACCCATTCGCCCAGCGCATGGATATCGGCCAGCGCTGCCGTGCGGCCATCGCCGTCCCAGAGCATCAGCCCCGCCAGGCGGTTGGCGTCGCGGTGGGCGAATGCCGCGATCACGTTCCGCCGCAACTGGCCCAGGTCGGCTGCGCACAGCTTCGACGGCAACCGGGCGAGCCGGTCGCTGTCGGGCTTGGCGACCGGGTCGAGCGGCGTCGCCTGCAGCGCCCTGCAGGGCTGGTCGGTGAACAGCAAGTGGCCGTTGGCATCGATGCAATGATTGATCGGCGACTGCGCCGCGGCAGGCGCGATCAGTGCAAGCAGACACAGGGCGGACGACAGGCGCATGGCGCAAGCATACGCGCGCCGGCCATCAGGAAAGTTGCTGCAGTACCGCCTGGGTCGCCCTGGCGCGATTGAGCGTGTAGAAGTGCAGGCCCGGCGCGCCGCCTTCCAGCAAGCGGCGGCACAGCTGCGCCACGACCTCGGTGCCCAGCGCGCGTACCGCGTCGGCATCGTCGCCGTGCGCCTGCATGCGCTTGGCGATCCAGCGCGGGATCTCGGCGCCGCACATGTCGGAGAAGCGTTTGAGCTGGCTGTAGTTGGCGATCGGCATGATGCCCGGCACGATCGGCACGTTCACGCCCAGCCGGCGCACGTCGTCGACGAAGCGGAAGTAGGCATCGGGGTTGAAGAAATACTGGGTGATCGCGCCGTTCGCCCCGGCGTCGATCTTGGCCTTGAAATGCTGCAGGTCGCGCAGCGCGTCGTCGGCCTGCGGGTGGGTTTCCGGATACGCCGCCACCTCGATCTGGAAGTGGTCGCCGCTGTGTTCGCGGATGAAGCGCACCAGCTCGGCGGCGTAGTGGAAATCGCCGGGCGTGGCCATCCCCGACGGCAGGTCGCCGCGCAACGCGACGATGCGCCGGTAGCCGGCGGCACGGTAGTCGTCCAGCAGCGCGGCGATCTCCGTCCGCGTGCCGCCCATGCAGGACAGGTGCGGCGCCACCGACAGGCCATGCTGCGCATGCAGCCGTCGCACCGCATCGCTGGTGTAGCTCAGGGTCGAGCCGCCGGCGCCGAACGTGACCGAGGCGAACTCCGGTCGATGCACTTTCAGCGACTGTGCGGCGCGATCCAGCTGCGCGCGCTGTTCGTCGGTCTTGGGCGGGAAGAATTCGAAGCTGATCGCCGGCATCGCCTGGGTTCCTGTGAGCGGTGCGCGAAGTATATATCTCTTTCTCGCGATGAAGCGATGTATTAAGGACAGGGCATGGGCCATGGGCCGGACTTTGCGTCGAACCTGGGCGAGCCCGGTGCTGTCATGCAAACAAAAGAGGGCGCCTGGTGGCGCCCTCTTTCAGCATTCCCGGCAAACGGGGCACGGCCCGTTCCCGTTCCCGGCGCGCGCTCAGTAGCGGTAATGCTCCGGCTTGTACGGGCCTTCCACCGGCACGCCCAGGTAGGCGGCCTGCGCCGGGCTGAGCGTGGTCAGCTTCACGCCGATCTTCTCCAGGTGCAGGCGCGCGACTTCCTCGTCCAGCTTCTTGGGCAGGATGTAGACCTTGGGGTCGTAGAGATCCTTGTTCGCCCACAGGTCGATCTGCGCCAGGGTCTGGTTGGAGAACGAGTTGGACATCACGAAGCTGGGATGGCCGGTGGCGCAGCCCAGGTTGACCAGGCGGCCCTCGGCCAGCAGGAACAGCGCGCGGCCATC
>JAGWMU010000080.1 GCA_028873095.1 Pseudomonadota bacterium
GGCATGGGGTTCTGGACGCGGCCGGCAGCACGGTTATGATAGCCAACCCGATTCATCATTCCGGCCGTAACCCCCCCCCTCGACGAACGGCCGGCCCAACGAGGACATCCCATGGCACGCGGCATCAACAAGGTCATCCTGGTCGGCAACCTCGGCGCGGATCCGGAAATGCGCTACACCGCCAATGGCACCGCCATTTGCACGTTCAACCTGGCCACTTCCGAGTCGTGGACCGACAAGCAGACCAACGAAAAGCAGGAACGCACCGAATGGCACCGGGTGAAGATCTTCGGCCGGCTGGGCGAAATCGCCAACGAGTACCTGAAAAAAGGCCGCCAGGTCTACATCGAGGGTTCCATCCGCACGGACAAGTTCACCGGCAAGGACGGCGTGGAAAAATATTTCACCGACATCATCGCCAGCGAGATGCAGATGCTCGGCGGCAACGAAGGCGGCGGTGGCGGCCAGCGTGAACGGCCGCAAGGCACCGGCGGCCAACGCAGCGGCGGCCCGTCGCGCGGCGGCAACGACCGCGACGAGCAACGCCAGGCACCGTCGCCTGCCGACAACGGGTTTGCGGACGACGAGATTCCGTTCTAGACAACACCGTCGATCACCTGGCTGATTGTGCGAAAAGCCCATGAACATCGTGGGCTTTTTCGTTTCCGCGGTTTGTCGAAGAGATGCCTGGCCGGGAGGTTCGTTATCTGCCGGGAGCCGCCAGGCGGCGGCTGTGGCCAGACGGCCATGGATGGGCGTTCCACGCAACGACGCCGTGCATGCGGATGCTGGCCCGCAGTCAACCGGTCCGGCCGAAGCTCGGGGCGCCGCGAATGGGGCTGGCTGGGGTCGGATGTTTCAGTTCATGCCGTGCGGGCGCTGGCGCGGGTCCATGCACTGGCCTTCGTCCGCGATCTTCTGCATTTCAGCGGGGGACACGTGGTGCGCAATGCGCTCTGCTGGCGTCATTCCCTGCCACGCATCCAGGTTGATGCAGTCCGGATCGGTCGCGCCAAACAGGCCGCCGATGGCGCGCGCCACGCCAGCAAGGCCTTGCATGCGGGCATCCGCCATGTGAAAGCGTGGAGCGTGGGGGATGTGGGAGTCGTCCGGGATGCGCACGTTTTGCCGGCTGAATGGCGCCGCGGCCGGTTGTTGAAACGCTCCCCCGTCCGGGATGTAGCCGGCCCCCGGTGGCGCCTGCATCATGGCCGTCTGCGGCATGGGCACGCGCGTTGCGGCCGACCCGGCGCGAGGCGTGGCAAGCGTCGCCCGCATCAGGCTGCTGTTTGGCGGGATCGATGTGCGTGCCGGCCGATGGTTCTCCGTGGCGTGCCGGCCGGCTTTTTCGCGTCGGGTCGCCGTGGCGGCAGGCCTTGCTCGAACCTTCGTGGATGGCAGCTCGAATCGAACCTGCAGCGCGTCGGCGATCGACATTTGCGGCGGACCCCGCCACGTCAACGGCGCCGGGGGCAGCAGCAAATAGCCCAGCAGGATGCTATGGACGGCGAGGACCAGCGCGAGCACGCCTGACCGGCCTGGCGAAAATCCTCGCTCGCGCCGGCGGTTTTGATCGGCTGTTTCGGCGGCGTCTCGACTCATGTGCTGGATGCCGATCAATGGTCGGCAGCGACGGATCTTCGCCGCTGCATTTTCAGGCGCAATGCGCCGAGTCGAATTCGACGATGGGTATCCGCTTCGGTCAGGGTGTCGGCGGCTGCACGGTATAGCCGTCCTTCTTCAGCACGCTCAGGTAGCCGTCGCCAGCCATTAGCTGGCTCATGGGGAGCACGGCGACGGATTGGGCGTCGTGTGCCAGGGCCGTCTCCGCCGCTTGGATCCATGCTTGTCGAATCTTGTTCGATATGTCGGTCAGGCCTATCGTCTTGGCGAAGGCGGAGCCGCCGATCGCCGAAAGACAGCCATCCTGCTGTCTGGCGGACAGGACCTTGCTCAGTGCCGCCAGGTCGCCGGTCGCCCAGGCGTTGGCCCGCGCGGTGGCCTGGGAAAAATGCTGGTCGATGGCATCGATCGTGTCGCTGAGGCACTGCTGGTCGTTCAACGGCGCTTTCTTGAACGCCTTCGCGGTGTGGCGCGGATCTTTCAGCATCAAGGTGAAGGAAGTGCTTTCAACCGGCACCTTGTGCCGGTCTGCGGCAGAGTAGACGGCCTTTTCCACCACGCTGCCGTCGGTCAGGTCCGACCGGCTGAGCGCGGCGCGATACAACTTGTCCGCCGCAAAGCTCGGCCTCAGGCGGTCGGCGCCCCAGCCATGCATGCCGTATAGATACTTGTTCTTTTGCACCAGCCATCGGCTGTACAAGCCGGGCGACAGCACCTGCTGCAAGGTCTCGCCATCGGGAAGTTTTTTCAACCCGAGCATGGAGGGGGCCAGGAACAGCTGTCCCCAGAAGCCGATTTTCGCGCCGATGTCCATGCCTGGCGGCCTGAGTACCTGCTGCGATGAGGCAATCAAACGGTCGACCTTGGTCGAATCCCATTGCATGCCCTTGGGCAGCGGCGAGGTGATGCCAAGCACCCACATCACGTGGCCGTCCTTGCTGATCTTCCACAGCGCGGGGCCGGGCAGCACGCCGGTCACCGCCACGGGCGCCAGGGTCACGGCGGAGTTCGGCGAAGGGCGGGCGGGAACCGTCTGGCCGACTGCGCCCGGAGCGGCGAGGGTTGCCAGCAGGAATGCGGCGGTGTTGCGGAATCGACTTGCCGTTTGCATGGGTTTCCTTGCGGGATCCATCTGCCATCCTCGGTCGCCATCGTTCGACGAGGGTTCTGTCCGCCGGCATCTGCGGGCCGGATCGGCAAGGATTCGTCTTTTGGCGAGCGATGTCCATGCGAATTTTTCTCGGCCGGAGAGATCGGCGAAAGCATTCGCGCACAGGTCGCGTTACTGCAAGCGCGCGCCAGTGCGGGATTGTTCGAGGTGCCGCATGCGTCCCGAGCGGGGGCTGTCGCGCCGGCTGGCCGGATGGCGCGTCCGTCAATCCAGCGCGATCGGTTCGTGCATGCCGGGCAGCTGGCAGGGCATGCCGAGGCCTTGCAGGCGTTCCTGCATCGCGCGCATGCCCGATTCGTATTCGCCGTGCACCAGCAGCACCTTGCGGCGCGGCGCGGTGCCCAGCCAGTCCAGCAGGGCGTTCTGGTCGGCGTGGGCGGAGAAGCCGTTGATCGTCCACACCTGCGCGCGCACCCGGATCTCCTCGTTGAATATCCGCACGCTTTCGGCACCGTCGACGATGTGCCGGGCCAGGGTGCCGGCGGCGGCATAGCCGACGAACACGATGCTGCAGCGCTCGCGCCACAGATTGTGCTTCAGGTGATGGCGCACGCGCCCGCCGTTGCACATGCCCGAGCCGGCCATGACGATCGCGCCGCCTTCGACCTGGTTGATCGCCATCGATTCGGCGGTTTCGCGCGTGAAGTGCAGGCTGGGCATCGCGAAGGGATCGCCGTGCCGCAGTTCCCCGTTGAAGTCCTCGTCGAAGCACTCGGGATGGCGCCGGAAGATTTCGGTGGCGGAGATCGCCATCGGCGAATCGAGGAACACCGGCGTATGCGCGGGGATGAGGCCGTCGCGGATGCCGCGATGCAGGTAGTACAGGATCTCCTGCGCGCGCTCCAGCGCGAAGGTGGGAATGACCACGTTGCCGTGCCGGGCCATGGTTTCGCGGATCGCCCGGTACAGCTCGTCGACGGTATCGGGCAGCGAGCGGTGCGGGCGGTCGCCGTAGGTGGTTTCCATCACCACGTAGTCGGCCGCCGGCGCGGGCACGGGGTTGCGCAGGATCGGCCGGCCCGGGTTGCCCTGGTCGCCGGAGAACAGCATCGTGCGCTGCAGCTGGCCGTCGTCCAGCTGCAGCAGGATCGAGGCCGAACCGAGGATGTGGCCGGCATCGAGGAAGCGGGCCTGGATGCCGTCGGTCACCGCGACGGTCCGGTCGTAGTCGACCGGCTCGGCAAAGTAGTCCAGCGCATGGAAGGCGTCGTCGAGCGTGTACAGCGGTGCGGCCACGGCGCCGTCGCGACGGCGGCCGCTGCGCTGGGCGCGGCGGGCTTCCTCCTCCTGCAGGCCGGCGGCATCGACCATCACCACGCGGGCCAGGTCGCGGGTGGCCGCGGTGGTCAGGATGCGGCCGCGGAAGCCTTCGCGTACCAGCTTCGGAATCCGCCCGCAGTGATCGAGGTGGGCGTGGGTCAGCAGCAGCGCGTCGATGCCGGCCGGGTCGAAGCCGAACGGTTCGGCGTTGGCCTGCTCCTGCTCGCGGCTGCCCTGGAACAGGCCGCAGTCGATCAGCACGCTGCGCCCGCCGAAGCGCAGCAGATGGCAGGAGCCGGTGACCTGTTTGGCGGCGCCATGGCAGCTGTAGACGAGCCTGGAGTTCATGCGGAGGTACTCCCTGGAATGGTGTTGCCGGCCGGGCGCGGATCGCTGCGCAACGCGTTCATCGCGGCGGCCAGATCCTCGCTGACGTCGATCAGTGCGGTGCTGCCGGCGATGCTGTTGCTGGTGACGACCCGGCTGGCGCCGGCGGCGAGCAGGCCTTCGCGCGCACCGGCCGCGAACACGCCGTGCAGTCCCACGCAGACCGCCGCCGGCCGCCCGTGCCGGCGCAGGCAGTGCAGCGTCTCGATCATGGTCTGGCCGCTGGCGATGATGTCGTCCAGCAGCACCGGCCTATGCGCCGGCCAGCGCTCGACGCCCGGCAGTTCGATCCGCACCTCGCGATCGCCGCGGCGTTCCTTGCTGGCGGTGACGCAGGGCGCGCCCAGCGCCGCGGCGACCGCGTTCGCCCACTGCGCGCTCTCGCCGTCCGGGCCGACGATCAGCGGCGACTCGACGTGGTCGCGGATCCATGCCGCGGCGCGCGGCGCCGCATGCACCACCCGCGCGTCCAGCGGACAGGCTTCGTCCAGTTGCCGATAGCGGTGCAGATGCGGATCGACGGTGACCAGCCAGTCGAACGCGCCGCCCAGCAGCTTGCCGAAGATGCCCGCCGAGACCGCCTCGCCCGGATGGAAGCGGGTGTCCTGGCGCATGTAGGCCAGATACGGGGCGACCAGGCCGACGCGCGCGGCGCCCAGTTCGCGGGCGGTCGCCGCCGCCATCAGCAGCGGCAGCAACTTGGGATCGGGGCGGTCCAGGGTGCACACGATCGCCACGTCGCCTTGTGGCGGCGGCTCGATGCGCACCAGGGTCTCGCCGTCGGGAAACCGGTGCAGGTCCAGCGCGCGGCGCGGGATACCGCTGTGCCGCACCAGCAGATCGGCCATGGCCTCGTTGCCGGGCATCGCATACAGCGCGCTCATCGGGAATCCTCCACGCCGACGATGGCCGGGTGGCGCGACACGTATTCCATCGCATAGGCAAGTTCGCCCGGGCTCTGCGCATGCAGCGTGAACAGCGGTTGCCCGACCGCCACCGCATCGCCCAGGTGCACGTCCAGCACGAGTCCGGCCAGCGGCGCCCACGGCGCGCCGGCCAGCTTGGCCGCCCGCGAGATGCGGCGGTTGTCGATCGCCGTGACGCGTCCGGCGCGCGGCGCGGCCACCGGCTGCCGGAACCCCGCCACGCCCGGCGTGCGCAGTCCGCCCTGGGCCGCGCAGATCATCTGGAAGCGCGCCCAGGCCGCGCCCGAGGCCAGGCACTGCGTCGCCATGGCGAGACCGTCGCCGGGCGCGGCGGCCGCGCCCAGTTCCAGCACGGCGGCGGCAACCGTCAGCGCACGTTCGCGCAGGTCGGCCGGCGCGTCGGGTGCGTTGCGCAGCACCGCCAGCACGTCGTGCGCTTCCAGTGCCGGGCCGATGCCGCGCCCGACCGGCTGGCTGCCGTCGCTGATCAGCACGCGCAGTTGCAGCCCGAAGGCAGCGGCTACCTGCTGCAGCAACCGGGCCAGCCGTCGGGCTTGCGCGGGGTCGCGCACCTTGGCGGTGGGTCCGGTGGGAATGTCGATGACGGCATGGGTCGAGCCGGCGGCGATCTTCTTCGACAGCACCGAGGCGACCAGCTGGCCCATGCTGTCGATGTCCAGCGCGCGCTCCACCCGGATCAGGATGTCGTCGGCGGGAGCCATCTGCATCGCACCGCCCCAGACGATGCAGCCGCCGCAGCTTTCCACGGTCCGGCGCATCGTCGGTTCGTCCAGCTCCACCGGCGCCAGCATGGCCATGGTGTCGGCGGTGCCGGCCGGCGAGGTGATCGCGCGCGAGGAGGTCTTGGGCATCAGCAGGCCCATCGCGGCGGCGATCGCCACCACGATCGGCGTGGTGCGGTTGCCGGCGAGGCCGCCGATGCAGTGCTTGTCGACCACGACCGCCGGCGCCCAGCGCAGGCGCGTGCCGGTGTCGACCATGGCGGCGGTCAGCGCCGTGATTTCGGTCAGGTCCAGGCGGTCGCCGCCGCAGGCGGTGATGAAAGCCGCCAGTTCGATATGGGAGTAGCGGTGCTGCACGATGTCGCGGACCACGTCGTGCAGCTGGCTGGCGTCCAGGGTGCTGCCGTAGATCTTGGCGCGCACGTCGGCCAGCGAATCCACCGTCGCCGGGTGCGCCAGCATCACGCGCTCGTCCGCCTGCGGATGCAGCCATTGCCAGGCCGATTCGGACAGCCCGACCTCATCCACGCCCAGCAGCTCGGCATGCACGATGTTCAGCGTGGCCAGCATGCAGCGGCTGCCCGCGCGCAGCTCGAGGCGCGAATGCGGGCCGAATCCCTCGCTGCGGCAGATCGGCGAATCCCGGCGCAGATAGACCACGTGCTCGGTACCCGTGTCGATGCCGAGCCGGCGCAGCTGCCCGCCCGCCAGCGATGGCCTCGGGAACATGCCCGGTTCGAAGGGCGGCGACGCGGTCACAGGTCGAGCGTGTGGATGACCTGGGCGGCGTCATCCGGATCGATCCGGCGCTGGAAACCCAGATATTCGCCCAGGGCGTGCATCGCTTCGTTCTCGGCGGCGTCGACCGAGAACATCTGCCTGTACCCGTTCTTGCGCGCGATCGTGATCAGGTGCCGCATCAGCAGGACGCCCAGCCCGCGATGCTGCCATTCGTCGGCGACCGCCACCGCGCACTCGCAGCGCCGGTCGCTGCCGGCCTCGCTGTAGCGGCTCGCGCCGACCTCGCGCAACTGGCCATCGACGTGCGCCAGCGCCACGAAGGCCATCTGGCGCCGGTAGTCGACGTCCATCAGCTGGTCGATCAGCGCCGGGCTCGCCCGCCTGAAGCTGCCCAGGAAGCGCCAGCGGCGCGCATCCGGCGAGAGGCGTTCGATGAAGTCCGCCTCGCGTTCGCGGTCCTCCGGAGCGAGCGGGCGGATGAGTACCCGGGTGCCGTCGCGCAGCGATTCGATCCAGTGGGTTCCTTCCAGTGCGGCGAACGGAGCGGCGGCGGTCCTGCCGTCGACCGCGGGATGGAGGTTGGTGTCAGGCATGGCGCTGTCTCCGCAGGCGAAAGACCGCAAGGCTGCTGTCCGCCCGGCGAGCCGGCGTGCGGCATGGCTCCTTGTCCGGTTCATTTGTACGCTCGGCGGGGAGACCGGCAGTTGACCTCGGTCAATTGAATGCGCTTGCCGCGCCGGGGAGCGAAGGCGGCGCGGGCGCAGGCCTGCCGGCGGCGCCGGGCCCGGCCCGGATCAGTCGTGATCGTGTCTTTTCATCGGGACCGGATGCTGCGTGCTGCAAAGCTCGGCAAGCAGGTCGGGCCGCAGGATGCGGACCGACTTGCGATTCACTTCGAGCACGCCGGTTTCCTGCATGCGGGTGAACAGCCGGCTGACCGTCTCGACCACCAGGCCGAGATAATTGGCGATGTCGTAACGCGACATGGACAGCGTGAGCGAGATGTCGTCGCGACTCAGGTGGGCGTAGCGATCCACCAGGTTCTGCAGGAAGATCGCCAGCCGTTCCTGCGCGGGCTGCCTGCCCATCATCACCAGGTGCCGGTGCTCCGCGACCATTTCGCGGCTGATCACCCGCATCAGCTGCCGATGCAGGGCCGGCACCTCGTTGCTCACCTGCATCAGGCGCGCATACGGCAGTTCGCAGATGCTGGAGTGCTCGAGCGCCTCGGCCTGGCTGACGTGCTGGTTCGAGGCGAGCGCGTCGAACCCCAGGATCTCGCCGGGCAGGTGGAAGGCGAGGATCTGCAGGTCGCCGGCCTCGTTCTGCAGGAAGGTCTTGAGCGAGCCCGAACGCACGACATACAGCGCCCTGAAGGCGTCGCCGTCCCGGTACAGGGTCGCTCCGCGTTCGAGGGTGCGCTTGTCCCGGATCGCGGCATCGAGCTGCCTGAGGTCGTCCCCGTAGATGCCGGCCGGAAGACACAGCTCGTGCAATGCGCACGAAGCACAACTGCGGCGAAGCTGGTTGAGGTCGAGAATGACGGCGCCTGAGTCCATCGGAACTTCCCTAATGTCGTTCTGGAGTCGTTTGTCAGTCGTCCGGATGACTCGTTCCCCCCCGGACGAGGAAGGGTAGACCAGGAGACATTAACCGGTCGTGCAAGGCGGGCATCCCGTGGCTAGCTGCAGTAGATCGAATGCAAGGTGGTGATGATCTGCCGCGCGGGGTCGTCGGCGAGCGAGTAATAGATCGTCTGCGCCTCGCGCCGGGTGGTAACCAGGCCTTCGTCGCGCAGCCTGGCCAGGTGCTGCGACAGGGCCGACTGGCTCAGGTTCAGCGATTCGTGGATTTCGCCCACGGACTGTTCGCCCGCCACCAGCAGGCACAGGATGCGCAGGCGCTGCCCGTTGGCAAGCGCCTTGAGCAGGCACGCCGCCTGGTCGGCCCGCTCGCGCATCGCCGCCAGGTCGAGCTCCTGCACCATCTCATGCGGCGCGGCGCCGCCGTGACGAGGCATGGCGTCAGGCTCCGCTGGCGAGTGGACGGCCTTCCTGCCGCCGGCCGAGGCGGCCGCCAGCCAGCGAGGCGATGGCGCCGAAGCCCGTGCAGGCCAGGCTTTTCGCGGCCATGGCCAGGCGGCGCCGCATTGCGTCAGCCGAAATCTCCGCGATGCCGCGGCGTGCGGCGTCGCCCAGTGGCTGCATTGTTGTCGGGGGTGTCTTCATGGCGGCTCCATGGTCCGGGGGGGCATAGCGACATTATGCACCATTTCTAATTTAGAATTATCTAATATATACTGCAGGCATCCAAGCCGTCGTCGATCGCACTCAACGTGTCCAGGGACTGGACGGCACACGCTGTTTCACCCTGGGTACCCCGAGGAGTCCGAGTCATGTCACATATCGTCGTCATCGGTGCAGGCATGGGCGGCATGAGTGCCGCCTACGAGATCAAGGCCGCGTTGGGCGCCGCGCATCGCGTCACCATGGTGGGCGACGGGAACCAGTTTTCGTTCACGCCCTCGAATCCCTGGGTCGCGATCGGCTGGCGCAAGCCGGCGGACGTGCAGATCGATGCCGCGTCGGCGCTGATCCGGCGCGGGATCGAATTCGTCGGCTCGCCGGCCAGCGCGGTTCAGCCACGGGAAAAACAGGTGCGGCTGGAGGATGGGCGGTCGCTGGCCTACGACTACCTGGTCATCGCCACCGGCCCGCGGCTGGCGTTCGACGAAATTCCCGGCCTGGGCCCCGACGGCGGCTACACGCAGTCGGTGTGCACCACGGCGCATGCCGCGCAGGCATGGCAGGCGTACCGCGACTTCCTGGACAACCCCGGCCCGGTGGTGATCGGTGCGGCGCAGGGGGCGAGCTGCTTCGGCCCGGCCTACGAGTTCGCGATGATCCTCGATACCGACCTGCGCCGGCGCAAGCTGCGCGACCGGGTGCCGATGACCTTCGTCACCAGCGAGCCGTACGTCGGCCACATGGGCCTGGGCGGGGTCGGCGATTCCAAGGGATTGCTGGAGCGGCAGCTGCGCCAGCGGCATATCCGCTGGATCACCAGCGCGCGGATCGACAAGGTCGAGCCCGGGCAGGTGCATGTCACCGAACACGACGCGCGCGGGCAGCCGCTCGAGCAGCACATCCTGCCGTTCGCCTATGCGATGGTGTTGCCGGCTTTCACCGGGGTCCAGGCGCTGCGCGGGATCGAGGGGCTGGTCAATCCCCGGGGCTTCGTGCTGATCGACAAGCACCAGCGCAATCCGGCGTTCCCCGAGATCTTCTCCGCCGGGGTGTGCGTGGCGATCCCGCCGGTGGAAGCCACGCCGGTGCCCACCGGCGCGCCGAAGACGGGCTTCATGATCGAATCGATGGTCACCGCGATCACCGCCAACATCGCGGCCGAGATCGAGGGGCGGCCGGCCACCCACGAAGCGACCTGGAACGCGGTCTGCCTGGCCGACATGGGCGACAGCGGCGCCGCGTTCGTGGCCCTTCCGCAGATTCCGCCGCGCAACGTCACCTGGGCCAGGGAGGGCAAATGGGTGCATCTGGCCAAGGTGGCATTCGAGAAGTACTTCCTGCGCAAGATGCGCACGGGCAACACCGAGCCGGTGTACGAGAAGTATGTGATGAAGGCGCTGGGCATCATGCGGATCAAGCCCGGCGCCGGCGCGCAATCAAGATCCATCAATCCGAGGTGATCGTCCCATGAACATCGAACGTACCGTACTCGCCTTTGCCGGTTCCATGGTGCTGCTCAGTCTGGCCCTGGGACAGTTCGTGTCGCCGTGGTGGCTGCTGCTGGCCCTGTTCGTCGGCGCCAACCTGCTGCAGTCGTCGTTCACCGGCTTCTGTCCGCTGGCCATGCTGCTGCGCCGGCTGGGCATGAAGTCCGGCTGCGCCTTTCCGTCCCGTTGAGCATTGCCGTGAGCTACCCTCTCGCCATGAAGATCGGCTTGCATTGCCTCGTGTTGCCATTTGCCGTCGCCGCGCTGGCGGCCTGCAGCGGCGGGAAACCTCCCGCAAAAACCGGGGCGGCGCCCGCGCTGGCCTCGCTGGTCGTGCATGCCGAGCCGGCGCGGCGCGAGCAGGTATGGGACGGCGTGGTCGAGGCGGTGAACCAGGTCACCCTGGCGGCCCAGACCAACGCCCGCGTGCTGGCGCTGCCCTACGACGTCAACGACACGGTGCCGGCGGGCGCGGTGCTGGTGCGCTTCACCGATGTCGAGCAGAAATCGGCGCGCAGCACCGCGCAGGCGCAGATCGCCTCGGCGCAGGCGGCCTACGCCGAGGCGCTCGCGTCGTACCGGCGTTTCGCCGCGATCTATGCGAAGGGTTACGTGGCCACCGCGCAGCTGGACCAGCAGCGTGCCCGGCGCGACGCCGCGCTGGCGGCGCTGCAGTCGGCCCGGGCCCAGCTCGCGCAGGCCGGCCAGCAGCTGGATTACACGGTGCTGCGTGCGCCGTACGCCGGCGTCGTCACGAGGCGCTTCGTGCACGTGGGACAGGCGGTGCAGGCAGGGCCGCCGGCACCCCAGCCGCTGATCGCGCTGGAATCGCTGGATCGGCTTCGCGTCGACGTGCGGGTGCCGCAGAGCGCGGTCGGGGCGATCCGCCGCTTCCACGCCGCCGACGTGCTGCCCGCCGATGCCGGCGGCCGACGCATCCCGGCCGGCGAGGTCAGCGTGTTTCCCTACGCCGATCCGGCCACGCATACCTTCGACGTGCGGTTGCAGCTGCCCGGCGACCAGACCGGGCTTTATCCGGGCATGACGGTGAAGGTGGCCTTCGCCACCGGCCAGGCGCGGCGTCTGCTGGTGCCGGCGTCGGCGCTGGTGCAGCGGGGCGAGATCCTCGGCGTCTACGTGCTGGGCCGGCACGGCGTGATGCTGCGCCAGCTGCGCACGGGCTACCGCTACGGTGACCGGGTGGAGGTGCTGGCCGGCCTCGACGACGGCGAGCGCATCGCCACCGATCCGGTGGCGGCGCTGAAATATCTCGACGAGCAGCACGCTGCCGGTGCGTCGGCGCATGACTGAGCCAGCCAAGCTTGGCATCTCCGGGCGCATCGCGCGCGCGTTCCAGGCCTCGCAGATCACGCCGCTGCTGGCGCTGGCGGGACTGCTGCTGGGCATCGCCGCGGCGATCATCACGCCGAAGGAGGAAGACCCGCAGATCGAAGTGACGATGGCCAATGTGATGGTGCCGTATCCCGGCGCCAGCGTGCACAGCGTCGAGAACCTGGTGGCCTTTCCGCTCGAACAGAAACTGTCCGAGATCGGCGGCATCAAGCACGTCTATTCGGTGAGCCGGCCGGGCATGGCGGTGATCACGGTGCAGTTCAAAGTGGGCGTGCCGCGCCAGCAGGCGCTGGTCAGCCTCTACAACAAGATCTACTCCAACGCCGACTGGGCGCCGCCCGGGCTGGGCCTGGGCCAGCCGCTGGTGAAACCCTACGGCATCGACGACGTGCCGATGATGGCGGTCACGCTGTGGTCCGATCGCGCCGACTTCGGCGCCTTGCAGCTGGCCAAGGTGGCGCACACGCTGGAGACCGACCTCAAGCGCATTCCAGGCACCCGCGACGTCTACACCATCGGCGCGCCGGAT
>JAGWMU010000081.1 GCA_028873095.1 Pseudomonadota bacterium
TCGCCGTGGGTGCCGCCGCCGACGTTGGCGAAGCTCTTGCCGCCGTCGAGGCTCTGGATCAGGTTGAGGTCGGGCTTGAACAGGCGCTCCGGGTCGGTCGGGTCGACGATCAGGTTGGCGAAGTAGAACGGCCGCCACACCATCAGCTGGCTCTTGTCGCGCTGCTGCCAGGTCTTGCCGCCGTCGTCGGAGCGGTACAGCGCCGAGTCGGTCGATTCGACCAGGCTGTAGACGATCGAGGGATTGGACGGCGCCACCGCAACCGCGATGCGGCCGTAGGGTTTGGCCGGGAAACCCTGGTTGTCCTGGTGGGTGATCTCGGTCCACGACTTGCCGCCGTCGGCGGACCGGAACAGGCCGCTGGCCGACGGCGCGGTCGGCGACACGCCGCCGGAGCGGAAGGTCCAGCCCTTGCGGCGGAAATCCCACATGCCGGCGAACAGCACGTCGGGATTCTTCGGGTCCATCGCCAGCGAGGCGCAGCCGGTGGACAGGTTGCGGCCCTTCAGCACCAGTTTCCACGACTTGCCGCCGTCGCTGGTCTTGTACAGGCCGCGGTCAGCCGAGTCGCTCCACAGCTTGCCCGGCACGCAGGCGTAGACGGTGTTGCCGTCGCGCGGGTCGATCGCGATCTTCGCGATGCGCTCGGAGTTCTTCAGCCCCATGTCGGTCCAGCTCTCGCCGCCGTCGGTGGACTTGTAGATGCCGTCGCCGATCGATACCGAGTTGCGCGTCCACGATTCGCCGGTGCCGACCCACACGGTGTCGTGCCGCGAGGGGTCGATCGCGATGTCGCCGATCGACTGCACCGGCTGCTTGTCGAACACCGGCACGAAGGTGGTGCCGCCGTCGGTGGACTTCCACACGCCGCCGCTGGCCGCGCCCACGTAGAGCAGCAGCTTGCCGTCCTTTTCGGGCGTCGCCGCCAGCGCGGCGATGCGCCCGCTCATCGTGGCCGAGCCGATGTTGCGCGCGCCCAGGCCGGAGATCGCGCCGGAGTCGAAGCGGGCCATGCCGCCGGCGGCGTCCGCGGGCGCGGCGGCGCAGCTCCCGGCAATGCAGGACAGGGCGGCCAGCAGGGCCGGGATCGCGAGACGCTTGAGATGGCGGGATTTCATCGTTTTGCTCCTTCCGTTCCGTGGCCGGTTCCGGCGCCGGCCGGGAACGCGAACAGGCGGCGATCCATCGGCACGTTCGCCGTGGCCTTCTCCACCGTGAACTGCTGGGTGCCGCCATCGCCGCTGCCGGTGGATTCGATCGTGGTCGAGAACGGGAAATACACGCCGTTCACCCGCTCGTAATCGCCGTAATCGGTCACCACTTTCAGGTGCGTGCCGCGTACGGTCAGCTGGCTGATCCGGCGGATCTCGAGAAAATAATCCGGGTCCAGGTACACATATTCGATGTCGCCGTTCTTCAGGGTGACCTTGAGCTTGTGCGCCCGGGTGCCGTCGATGTCCTCGGTGCCGAGGTAGGCCAGCGTGCTGCCCCGCGCCTTCCAGTCGACCAGCGGTCCGCCGATCGCGGCATCGTCGGCCAGCGAACGCGCGTCGTCGTCGGACATCTTCTCCGGCTCGCGGCGCCCCTGGAACGGCGAGATCTGCCAGGCCTGCCGGCCGTCCCAGGCCTGGATCTGGGTCAGGCCCTGGATCGTCGCCTCGTTGCGCACCAGGTCGGGCGCCTTCTGGTATTCGGTGAAGCCGAGTTCGAACTGGCCGCCGATGCGCAGCTTGCCTTCGAGCTTCAGGCTGGCGATCGCGTGGATCTTGTCGAGGCCGCCACGGGCGTCGAGGTTCTTCGCCACCAGCCCGTCGGCGGTCAGCGCATGGGCGGACGTGGCGACGAGCAGCACGGCGACGCAAAGCAGAAACGGGATACGCATGGAACCAGTCCTCCCTCTGGTGGTGCCCGCGGGTGCGGGCAGATCGGCCGCGCGGCGACCATCCCCTGGACGACGCGCAGGCCCGGCAACCCCCGGCGCGGCACGTCAGGCTCGGAGCGTACGCGACTCGTCGGCTCGAGGCGATGGGTGCGGGGGCAAACCTTTGGCCTATGGCGGTCGGCCGTCCGGCGGGCGATAACGGCGGGCTTGGGGGCCGGAACCGGGCGCCGCGGCTGAAGGCCGCAGCGCCCGCGGTTCGGCGGGCGGGGCGCGGTCGCAAGCTTGCCGCTGCCTGGCCCGCACGGCAGAATGCCGTATGCGAGCTTTCCGCAGGACAACATGTGCCAAGTTCGTCAGATGCCTGGCGTTCGTCGCCGTGTGGCTGACGGTTGTCGTGCCCGTGGTCTCGCGCAGCATGCCCAGCGGCATGGGCCCGATGGGCTCCGGTTTCCGGGGCGCCTCGCACGGACTCGGCCTGCAGCATCCGTCCGCGCCGTCCGATCCCTCGGCCACGCTCGACAAATGCGGCTACTGCGGCCTGTTTTGCCATAGCCCGCTGGTGGCCGGCGAAGCCCTGCCGGCAGTGCCGTCGCTGGCGCTTTCGGCACCGCTGCCGCTGGTCGCCGCGGTTCCCGTCGGTCCGCGGCCGCGATGGCTGAGTGCGCCGCCGCGCGGGCCCCCGTCGCCGGGTTGAGCGTGCAGGCGCCTGACGGCCCGTCCACGCAGAACCCCAACCGGACTCGTACGCCTCGTACCCGCCGCCTGCCGCCCTGCGCGCAGGCTTTTGCCGGTATGCGACGTTGGCATCGCCTGCCTGCGACGCCGCGCGGCAGCATCAATTCCAGGATTTCTTCATGACCATGTCGACCCGTTCCAAAGCCATTGCGGCGCTCCCGTTGGGCGCGTTGTCGCTCGCCCTGATGACCTTGCCAGGCAACGCGAACGCCTGCGCCTGCGGCTGCGGCCTGTTCGAGGTGGGCACCGGCGGCCAGCTGCCGACCACCACGCAAAGCGGCATCACGCTGTTTGCGCAGTTCGCCTACCTCGACCAGAACCAGAACTGGTCGGGCAGCTCGAGCGCGCCGGCGGCGGCCAACAGCGACAAGGACATCCGCACCCTGTTCCAGACCGTGGGCCTGGAGACCCAGTTCAACCGGGATTGGGGCATGCGCATCGAGGTGCCGTACTGGCAGCGGCATTTCAGCACGACGGACGAAGACACCGGCAACCCGGCGGCGTTCAACCGGGGTGCGCTGGGCGACATCCGGTTGATGGGCACCTATACCGGTTTCTCGGCCGATCGCTCCACCGGCCTGCAGTTCGGCGTCAAGCTCCCCACCGGCGACTGGACCTACCGCGGCTTCGACCGCGACACCGAAATCGGCACCGGCACCACCGACCTGATCGTGGGCGGCTTTCACCGCTGGAACTTCGGCAGCGGCACGGGCTGGAGCGGCTTCGTGCAGGGGACTGCGCTGCTGCCCACCGATACCCGCGCCGGCTATCGCCCGGGCGACGAACTGGATGCTTCGGTGGGGATCTATCCTGGCGCCAGTTGGACGATTGCCCGCGGCATGCGCCTGACGCCGATCCTGCAGGCCCTGCTGGCGTGGCGTTCGCCGGACTACGGCATCCACGCCGACCCGGCCAATACCGGCCTGGCGCGCGTCCTGCTGGCGCCGGGCCTGGAGCTGCAATGGCGGCGGCTGCGGCTGGACGCCAGCGTGGCCAGGCCGGTCTACCAGCATGTGCGCGGCAACCAGCTGATCGGACAATGGCAGGGCTCGATGACGGTCAGCTACGGCCTGTGAGCGCGGCGATGCGCAAGACCTACGACCGCGATTATTTCGACAAGTGGTACCGCGATCCGCGGCATGCGGTGGGGTCGCCGGCGGAGCTGCGGCGCAAGGTGGCGCTGGCGGTGGCGCAGGCCGAGTATTACCTGGGCCGGCCGATCCGCAGCGTCCTCGATGTCGGTTGCGGCGAGGCGCCGTGGCGCGCGCCGCTGCTGGCCCTGCGCCCGGGCATCGGCTATCGCGGGCTGGATGCCAGCCCCTATGCGGTGCAGCGCTACGGGCGCAGCCGCAACGTCGGCCTGGCGCGTTTCGGCCAGCTGGAACAGCTGCGCTTCGATACCCGCTTCGACCTGATCGTGTGCACCGACGTGCTGCATTATCTGAAGCCGGCCGAAATCCGCGGCGGCCTGGGCGGCATCGTCGACATGCTCGAAGGCGTGGCCTTCCTCGAGGTGTTCACCAGCCGCGACGACGTTGTCGGCGACCGCGACGGTTTCGTCTCGCGCCCGCCCGCGTGGTACCTGCGCGAATTCGGCCGGGCCGGTCTGCTGCCATGCGGTTCGCACTGCTACCTGGGACCGCGGCTGGAGCGACATATTGCCGCACTGGAAAGGGCCTGGTTGCCGGCGTGAACGTCCCGCGCGGCCGACCGTTGTCGCCTGGAAAGGTGTAGGGTCTGGCGTCGACACCAAGGATTTCCCATGCATGCGGCAGGCGTCTGGGCGGCGCCTGCCGGACAACGGAGCGTATCGGCAGCCATGTCCGAACTTTCCTTCCGGCAACTGCAGTCCGCAGTGGTGCAGATCGACCGGGCGTTTGCGATTCACGAAGACTGGACCAGGGACGTGATACGCACGTTCGTGGTCAAGCAGCCGCCGCGAGCCAGTGACCTGGTGCCTGGCGCGCACCGTCGGTGCGGCTTCGGCCAGTGGTACTACAGCGAGGCGATGAACGCCCTGTGCGACCACGCGGCGTTCGTCGCGGTCGGGTGGGTGCACGAGCGGATGCACGAGGCGGCGGCGCGACTGCTGCAATGCGTGGTCGACGGAATGCCGATCGTCGCCGCCGAACTGGACGAGCTGATCGACCTGATCGACCGCCTGCGGCTGGAGATCCGGTCCTTGCGGCAGGAACTCGACGAGAAGACGCAGAACCGCGATCCGCTCACCGGCGCGCTCAACCGCGCGCGGCTTTTTCCCTACCTGCGCGAGCAGCAGACGCTGATGCGGCGCCGCGCGCAGCCGTGCACGCTGGCCATGATCGACCTCGACCACTTCAAGCGCGTCAACGATCGCCACGGGCATGTCGCGGGCGACATCGTGCTGGCTTCCACGATACAGGGCGTGCAGGCCTTGCTGCGGCCCTACGATCACCTGTATCGCTACGGTGGCGAGGAGTTCCTGCTGTGCCTGCCCGGCATCGCGGTCGATGCGGCGCTCGGCCTGGGGGATCGCCTTCGCGCCGCCGTGGCCGCGCAGCCGATCCGCACCGGCGGCAGCGATCCGCCGCTGCGGATCACGGCTTCGTTCGGGCTGGCTGCGCTGGATCCGGCCGGCCCGGTCGAGGAGTCCGTCGAGCGGGCCGACAAGGCCATGTACCGGGCCAAGATGAAGGGGCGCGACCGCGTCGAAGCCTGGACCTGACCGTCGCGTCCGCCAGGGCGCGCGCACCGGCCTCACAGCAGCCGCAGCAACTCCTTCATCAACGGCAGCCGGCGCACGCGCACCGCGCTGGCGCGGAACACCGCATTGGCCAGGGCCGGGGCGGCGGTGGGCATGGCCAGGAAGCTGGCGCCGGCGGGCGGAAGGTCGCCGCCGGGCACCACGATCACTTCCACGTCGTCCGGCAGCTGGGCCATGCTGGCCAGCGGGTAGTCCTTGTAGTCGTGCTGCTGGATTCGGCCGTCCTTGAAGGTGATCGCCAGGTTCAGCGCGGTGGACAGCGCATCGAGCGTGGCGCCGGCGACCTGGCCTTGCAGGCCCAGCGGATTGATCACGCGGCCGACGTCGACGGCGCACACGACGCGCTGGACGATCAGCCTCTCGCCCTGCATCGCGGCCTCGACGGCGTGCGCCACATAGGCGCCGTCGACGTGCCAGCAGGCGATGCCCAGGCCGCTCACGCTGCGCAGCCAGTTCTTCCATTCGATGCGGTCGGCGACCAGCTTGAGCACGTTGAGCAGGCGGCCGACATCGAGCGTGCCGCCGCTGCCGAGCGGCAACTGGCGGGGTTCGCCGAGCAGGCGCAGGCGGGTGTCCAGCGGATCCTCTTTCAGCAGATGGGCGATTTCGTCGATGAAGCTCTCCACCGCGAACGCGTTGCTCAGGTGCGGCATGCCGCGGGCGGGGCCGCGCGGGATCGCCGAGTCCTGCGCGTACCAGTCGCTGCGGAAATTCGGCAGCAGCCCGGCCGGCAGCTGGTCGGCCTGCAGTTCGGAGGTCCACAGCCGGTTCTCCGGCACGCCGCGATGCGCCAGCGCCGAGGCGCTGGCCATGCGCTGGTTCCAGCCGATCACCCGGCGCTTGCGGTCGATGATCGCGCTGAACTGGTGCACGCAGCCGGAGCGGTAGTAGTCGTGGCCCAGATCCTCGTCGCGCATCCACTGCAGGCGCACCGGCCGGCCGACGGCCTTGGCCAGCATCACCGCTTCGGCGACGAAATCGTGATCGAGCCGGCGGCCGTAGCCGCCGCCGACGCGCGGCACGCGGATCTCGATCTGCGCAGGGGCCAGGCCGGTCAGGCGCTGCAGCACCGCCCAGGCTTTCTGCGGCGCCTGGGTCGGCACCACCGCCCGGGCGTGGTCCTTGTCCAGCCGCACCAGGCAGTTCGTCGGCTCGGCGGTGGCGTGCGCCAGCCACGGCTGGAAGTAGCTGGCCTGCAGGCGACGGGCGGCCTTCCTGCCGGCCGCGTCGACGTCGCCGTCGTTGCGCACGCGGGCGGTGCAGGCGGCGGTGCCGTCGAGCAGGGCGACGGCCTGCTGCTCCAGCGCGGCGCTGTTCTCGCTGCCGCTGGGGCCGGGTTTCCATTCGATCTTGAGTTTTTGCCGGCCTTGCAGCGCCGACCAGGTGTCTTCGGCCAGCACCGCCACGGCCGGTGCGATCGCCGTGCTGCCCCACGGCTGGCCGGGTTCCGGGACGAGCTGCATCACCTTCACGACGCCTTTCACCGCCAGCGTGTCGGCGGTGTCGATGCGTTCCAGCGTGCCGTCCGGCCACGGGCAATGCGCCAGCACCGCCACCAGCGCATCGCCGTCGTGCTCGTCGATCGCGAAGTGGGTCTGGCCGGTGACGATGCCGTGCGCGTCGACGTCGCCGGCGGGCTTGCCGATCAGCTGGTAATGATCGGCCGTCTTCAAGGGCGGCAGCTTTTGCGGCAGCGCGATCGCGCTGGCGTCGTCGACCAGGCTGCCGTAGCTGAGCCGGCGGCCGTCCAGCGCGATCACCGTGCCGGCCTCGCTGCGCAGCCGGTCGGCCGGCATGCCGAGCCGGCGCGCCGCGGCCTGCAGCAGCAGCCAGCGCGCCAGCGCGCCAGCCTGGCGCAGATCGTTCCAGGCCGCGGGGATCGAGCTGCCGGTGCCGCCGATCTGCCGCCCGTAGGTCCATTGCGGCTGGCCGTTGTCGTCGGCCACGCCCAGGCCCAGCGGCACCACGGTGACCTGGTTCCAGTCGGCGTCGAGTTCGTCGGCGATGATCCGCGGCAGCGCCGTGGCCACCCCGGTGCCGGTATCCGGGTCGCGTGCGCCGATCAGCACGTTGCTGTCGCTGTCGATCCGCACGTAGGCGCCGAGGTCGTAGAAAGTATCTCCGAGCAGGGCCGGCGGCAGCGGCGCATCGGCGGCATCGGCAACGCGGATGCCGACCATCAGCACGCCGGCGCCGGCGGCCAGCACCTGCAGGAAGCGGCGGCGTTCAAGCCGGATCGTCCCGGCGATGCGCGGCCCGCTCATGGCTGTACCGCCTTGCCGGCAGCCACGCGCTTGATCGCCCGGCGCACCCGGGTCTGGCAGCCGCAGCGGCACAGGTTGGGCAACTGGTCGATGTCGTCGTCGTCCGGCTGCTTCTTGCGCCGGAGCAGGTCCACCGCCGCGATCAGCCAGCCGGACGTGCAGTAGCCGCAGCCGATCGCGTCCTCGTCGATGAAGGCCTGCTGCACCGGATGCAGCGTGCCGTCGTTGCCGGCCAGGCCCTCCACCGTCGTCACCTGTTTGCCGGCCAGCCGGGCGACCGGCAGCGTGATGGCGGAAACCGCCTTGCCGTCCAGCAACACCAGGTCGGCGCCGCTCACGCCGTGCTGATCGGCGTACTTGGTGCCGGTCAGCTGCAGCACGTCGCGCAGGTACCACAGCAGCGGCATCTGCGGGTCGCCGGTGTGGCGGTAGTGCTCGCCGTTGATCTCGAGGTCGACGCCGTCGCGGATCTTCACCGGCACGATGGCGCTGTCCGGACCGGTCGGCAGGGGCTTGGCTTGCACGGGCACCATCAGAAGGATCTCCACGAAACGTATCCGCGCATTGTGACATCGCCGCCGTCGGCTCAGGTGCGCGCCTGGCTGAACAACCGGCGCCAGACGGCATACACCGGCACGCCGGCCAGCATGATCAGCGCGCCGACGCCGGCATTGCGCGGGCTGTCGCCGATCGTCGTCACCACGACGAAGGCCACGACGCCGATGAACAGCAAGGGCAGCCACGGATAGCCCGGCACCCGGAAACTCAGCGTGCCGACGTCGCGGCGGCGGTACCAGAACAGCGTGGCGACACCGGCGGCGCAGGCCAGCCAGTCGCCGAAGGTGGCGTAGTCCAGCAGCTGGCCGTAGCTGCCCGATAGCGCCAGCACGATCGCCCAGCCCGACAGCAACAGCAGCGCGGTGTTCGGCGTACGGTAACGCGGGTGCAGCTGCGCCACCGCACGGAAGAACAGGCCGTCCTCGCCCATCACCTGCAGCACGCGCGCACCGGCGACCAGGGTGATGTTGCAGAAGCCCAGGGTGGAGATCGCGATGCCCAGCGCGATCAGCCGGGCGCCGACCGGACCGGCCATGCGAGCCATCACGTCGGCTGCCGGCGCGGTGCTGGCGGCGAGGCCGTCGTGGCCGAGCACGGCCAGATAGGCCACGTTGACCAGCACGTAGGCAACGATCACCAGCAGCATGCCCAGGGTCAGCGCACGCGGCAGCGTGCGTTGCGGCTCGCTCACCTCGCCGGCCAGGTTGTTGAGATAGGTGAAGCCGGAATAGGCGAACAGCACCGGCAGCGCCGCGCCCATGAAGCCGGTGCCGCTGCGCGCCGGATCGGCCGCCAGCACCTGGCCGTGCCCGGCGCCGGCGAGGAACAGGCCGCACGCCACCAGCGCCGCCACCGCCAGCAGTTTGAGCAGGGCGAACAGGTTCTGCACGTGGGTGCCGAGCTTCATGCCGAACAGGTTGATGCCGCCGACGAACACCAGCGCGCCCACGGTCAGCGGCGGCGCCCAACCCGGCGGCAGCCCGAACAGCGCGGCGGCATAGCTGGCGAAGATCGTCGCCACCGCCGCGCTGGAACCGGAATAGATCACCAGCAACATGGTCCAGCCGAACAGGAAGCCGGCCAGCGGGCCGAAGGCTTCGCGCAGGTACACATAGGTGCCACCCGCATGCGGTCGGCGCGCGCCGAGTTCGGCGTAGCACAGCGCGCCGATCAGGGTGAGCACGCCGGCACCTGCCCACATCAACAGCAGCGCCAGGCCCGATTCGGTGCGTTGTGCGGCGATACCGGGGTTGAGAAAAATGCCGCCGCCGATGATGCCGCCGACCACGATCAGGGCGGCGTCCCAAGGGCGCAGGCTGCGCAGGTAGCTCGATGAAGTCGGCGCGTCGCTCATGGCATGGCTGCTGCGAAGGGTGCCGGCGAGCATGGCGAGTGCCGCGATCGAGGGCAAGTCCGCCGCTGCGGTGGCGGCGGCCGAGGTGCGCGAATCGTCAGCGACGCATCGCCGTGCGCATCAGCTCATGCAAGAGGGTCGGCGCTTTCCGGCGCGCGCGCATGCCTTCGCGATCGTTCGCGGCGGTCAGGATTCGCAAATTCTTTCGGCGCTTGGGTCGGCGAGGGTTTCTGGCGATAATGCGCGGCCTCGCGGCATGGGGCTGCGGGTATTCAAGCAAGATCCAAAACAGGGAAGCCATGAAAAAACTTATCAAGATGACCGCCGCTGCGGTGGTGCTGGGTGCATTGTCGACCAGTGCGTTTGCCGCCGGTCCCGGCGCGTTTTTCATCAACGCCAACATCGGCCAGTCGAATTTCCACGACCACAGCTTCAGCAACCATACCGATACCGCCACCGCGGTACGCGCAGGCTATGCCTGGCATATCGGCAACGCCGGCGATTTCGGTGTCGAGGCGGGCTATGTCGATCTGGGCCGCGCCAGCGGTTCGGTGCTGGTCAACAACGTCAGCACCGGTTTCGGTGCGAAGCTGAGCGGTCCGCTCCTCGGCGCGAACTACAGGTACACGTTCAGCAACAAGATCTACGTATCGGCGCGTGCCGGATGGTTCCGCTCGAAATTCGACGCGAATATCGCCGGTATCGGCTCGCAGAGCTTCAGTGGCAACGGTGCCTACAGCGGCCTGGGCGTCGGTTACGACATCACGCCGCATTTCAGCCTTGGCGTGAATTTCGACGAGTATCACGGTCGCGCCACGGTATATGGAACGAAGGCCAAGGAGGGCGTCAGCGCGCTTTCCGGCTTCGCCGAAGTCCGCTTCTGAGTTTCGCGTAACGACTGCAACGCAACGGCCGCCTCGTGCGGCCGTTGTTGTTTGCCCAGCAGGTCCGCCCAGTCGAGCGTCAGGTCGCCACGAATGCCGATCGCGCAGGCACCGCCGATGGTGATGGCGCCGGTGCCCGGGTCGCGTTTCACATCCACCTGGCCATCGCGACCCATTTCGCGCCCCTGGCCGGCGCGATAGCGCACACCGCAACCATCCCGATCGCCGCGTTCGCCATGCCAGGCCATGATCGCCGCGTCGGCGCTGCCCACGCTGGGGTGACCGGCGAACGGCAGTTCCTGGCGCGGGGTGAATATGCGTATCCGATAGTCCGCCTGCATCTGCGTCTGCGTCGGCGGCGGCAGGAATGCCGTTTCCGACAGATTGGTCCAGCGCGCGATGCGCTGCATGGCCTCGCCATGACACGGGTGGGCAAGAACGGGCTAGTTGCCCCGGCTCGGCCATGCGGCCACCCCCACCCTGCCTGCCCGCTTGCGGCACAATAGGCCGGCTGTGCGCTGCACCTGTCGCAGCGACGCCCGCTCACTCAACCAAAGCCACCCCATGACCAGCATCAAGCAGGAAGACCTGATCCAGTCCGTCGCCGACGCGCTGCAGTACATCAGCTACTACCACCCGGTCGACTACATCAAGGGTCTCGCCGCCGCCTACGAGCGCGAGGAATCGCCCGCCGCGAAGGACGCGATGGCGCAGATCCTGATCAACTCGCGGATGGCGGCCGAGGGCCACCGCCCGCTGTGCCAGGACACCGGCATCGTAACCGTGTTCCTGAAAGTGGGCATGAACGTGCGCTGGGACGACGCCACCATGTCGCTGGAGGGCATGGCCAACGAGGGCGTGCGCCGCGCCTACCTGAATCCGGACAACAAGCTGCGCGCCAGCGTGCTGGCCGACCCGGCCGGCAAGCGCAGCAACACCAGGGACAACACCCCGTCGGTGGTGAACATGTCGATCGTGCCGGGCGACACCGTCGAGGTGATCGTGGCGGCCAAGGGCGGCGGCTCCGAGGCGAAGTCGAAGTTCGCCATGCTCAACCCGTCCGACTCGATCGTCGACTGGGTGCTGAAGACCGTGCCCACCATGGGCGCCGGCTGGTGCCCGCCGGGCATGCTGGGCATCGGCATCGGCGGCACCGCGGAGAAGGCGATGCTGATGGCGAAGGAGGCGCTGATGGAGGAGATCGACATCCAGGAATTGATCGCGCGCGGCCCGGCCAACCGCGCCGAGGAGCTGCGCATCGAGCTGTACGAGAAGGTCAACGCGCTGGGCATCGGCGCGCAGGGCCTGGGGGGCCTCACCACCGTGCTCGACGTCAAGGTGAAGGATTTCCCGACCCACGCGGCGAACCTGCCGGTGGCGATGATCCCGAACTGCGCCGCCACCCGCCACGCGCACTTCGTGCTGGACGGCTCCGGCCCGGTGATGCTCGACCCGCCGTCGCTGGAGGACTGGCCCAAGCTCACCTACGACGCGTCGAAAGGCCGCCGGGTGAATCTCGATACGGTGACGCGCGAGGACGTGGCGAGCTGGAAGCCGGGCGAGGTGCTGCTGCTCAGCGGCAAGCTGCTCACCGGCCGCGACGCCGCGCACAAGCGCATGGTCGAGATGCTCAACCGGGGCGAGCCGCTGCCGGTGGATTTCAACGGCCGCTTCATCTACTACGTCGGCCCGGTCGATCCGGTGCGCGACGAGGTGGTCGGCCCGGCCGGCCCCACCACCGCCACCCGCATGGACAAGTTCACCGAACAGGTGCTGGCGCAGACCGGCCTGCTCGGCATGGTCGGCAAGGCCGAGCGCGGCCCCGCCGCGATCGAGGCGATCAAGAAGCATCGCTCGGTCTACCTGATGGCCGTCGGCGGCGCTGCGTACCTCGTCTCCAAGGCGATCAAGGCCTCGCGCGTGGTCGGCTTCGCCG
>JAGWMU010000082.1 GCA_028873095.1 Pseudomonadota bacterium
GATGCCGTGGATCGATGCGGTGCGGCTGGGTCCGGCCAGCTGGCACGGCTACGCCTGGGCGTTCGGCGTGATGGTGATGCCGGACATGCTGTTCATCGCGGCGCTGCTGTTCCTGCTGGCCACCACCACGCGCTCGCTGCTGGCCACCTACGTGGGGCTGATCGTCTTCTTCGTGCTGCAAGCCGTCGTGGGCCAGTTGAGCAAGGACGTCAACAATCACTACGTCGCCGCCCTGCTCGATCCGTTCGGCGGGCGCACCGTGGCGCTGGTCACGCGCTACTGGTCCGCCTATCAAGCGAACCGCGAACTGCCCGCGCTGGGCGGCGTGCTGCTGTTCAACCGGCTGCTGTGGACCGGCATGAGCTTGGCCATGCTGGGCGCCACGCTCGCGTTGTTCCGGCCGAACCGCGAGGGCCTGCAATTGCCGCGGCGCAAGCGGCGGGCGGAACCGCCGATGCTGCGCCCGTCGGCCGGCACCGCCGCGCTGGCGCTGCCCAAGGTGCGCCTGGCGGACAATCTCCGCGCCCACCTGCTGCAACTGCGCGCGCAGTTCGCCTTCGACACGCTGGGCGTGCTGCGCGGCGTGCCGTTCCTGATCATGCTGGTGCTTGGCGTGGCCAATCTGTTCGGCTCGCTGCTGCTGTCCGGGCAGATCTACGGCACGGCCACGTACCCGGTCACCCATCAGGTGCTGGAGATGCTGCGTGGCGCGTTCCAGTGGCTGCTGTTCATCATCATCACGTTCTATGCCGGCGAACTGGTGTGGCGCGAGCGCAGCCAGCGTTCGGCCGAGGTCAGCGACGCGTTTCCGCTGCCGGACTGGATCCCGCTGGTCGCCAAGCTAGGCGCGCTGCTGGCGGTGATCGCGGTGTTCCAGCTGGTGGGCGCCCTGGTCGGCATCGGCTGGCAGCTCGCTCACGGCTATACCCATCTGGAACCGGGCCTGTATCTGGCGACGCTGGCGCTGAACTCGATACCGTTCGTGCTGCTGGCGGCGCTGGCGCTGTTCCTGCAGGTGCTGTCCAACAACAAGTTCCTCGGCTACCTGCTGACCATCCTGTGGTTCGTCGCGCAGATCGGCTTCGGCCTGCTGCACTGGGACCAGAACCTCTACAACTACGGCAACGCGCCGACCGTGCCGTATTCGGACATGAACGGTTTCGGCCATTTCCTCGGCGCGGCACTGTGGTTCGACTTCTACTGGGCCAACTGCGCGGTGGCCCTGCTGGTACTGGCCGCGCTGTTCTGGGTGCGCGGCACCGGGCAGGCGTGGCACGACCGGCTGCGCGAAGCGCGCGCGCGGCTGCACGCGCCCGCGAAAGCCACGCTGGCCTTGGCGCTGCTGGCGTTCGCCGGCAGCGGCGCATGGATCTACTACAACACCAACGTGCTCAACCATTACCGCAGCAGCAGCACCCGCCTGCAGCAGCGCGCGGATTACGAGAAGAAATACGCGAAGTACAAGGATCTGCCGCAGCCGCGGATCACCGCGGTGCAGGCGGATGTGGACATCCATCCGTACCGGCGCAGGCTCGACATCCGCGGCCGTTACACCCTGGTCAACAAGCACAGGACGCCGATCAGCGAGCTCTACGTGAACTTCACCGACGGCTTCGCGGTGAAGTCGCTGGCGTTTGCGCCGCACGATACGGTCAGCGCCGACAAGGACCTGGGCTTCACCATCTACCGGCTGAAGACGCCGCTGGCACCCGGCGCATCGATGCGCTTCGACTTCGACCTGGAATACGCGCCGAAGGGTTTCACCAACAGCCCCGAAGGCACGTTCCTGGCCCACAACGGCACGTTCTTCAACAACCAGGTGATGCCGCAGTTCGGCTACCAGCCGGAGAGGCAGATCACCGACCGCAACGACCGCCGCAAGTACGGCCTCGACGTGGCGGTGCCGCGGATGCCGAAACTCGGTGACGAGAAGGCGCGCGCCAACACCTACATCAGCAACGACGCCGACTGGATCAGCTTCGACACCACCGTGTCCACCGCCGCCGACCAGATCGCGGTGGCGCCGGGCTACCTGCAAAAGACATGGACGGCCAACGGCCGGCGCTATTTCCATTACACCTTGGCTCAGGACGGGGTGAACCAACCCATGCTGCCGTTCTTCGCCTGGCTGTCGGCGCGTTATGCGGTGAAACAGGTCGAGTGGAAGGGCGTGCAGATCGGCGTCTACTACAACCCGGCGCATGCCTGGAACGTGGACCGGATGATCCAGGGCGCCGAGGATTCGCTCGATTACTACGATGCCCACTACACGCCGTACCAGTTCCGTCAATTGCGCATCCTGGAGTTTCCCGATTACGCCGCGTTCGCGCAGTCGTTCGCCAACACCATCCCGTTCTCCGAGTCGATCGGCTTCATCGCCGATTTGCGCGATCCGTCGAAGATCGACTACCCCTATTACGTCACCGCGCACGAAGTGGCGCACCAGTGGTGGGCGCACCGGGTGATCGGCGCCGACATGCAGGGCTCGACCATGCTCAGCGAGTCGCTGGCGCAGTACTCCGCGCTGATGGTGATGAAGCACAAGTACGGCGCCGGCCAGATGCGCAAGTTCCTGAAGTACGAACTGGACCGCTACCTCGCCGGCCGCGCCACCGAAAAGCTGGCGGAAGAGCCGCTGGCCAAGGTGGAGCAGGATCAGCAGTACATCCACTATCGGAAGGGCTCGCTGGTGTTCTACGCGCTGCAGGATTACATCGGCGAGGACACCCTGGACCGCGCGCTGAAGCAGTTCCTGATCGACAAGGGTTTCCAGCAGCCGCCCTACACCACGTCGCGGGAATTCATGGATGCGCTGGGCAAGGCGGTCGGACCGAAATGGCAGCCGCTGCTGAACGACCTGTTCTGGAAGATCACCCTGTTCGACAACCGCACCACCGCGGCCACCGCGACAAAGTTGCCGGACGGCAGGTACCGGGTGACCATGCAGGTGCACGCCGGCAAGGTTTATGTCGACGGCACCGGCAAGGAGACCCCGGCCGCACCGGACATCCCGATCGAGGTCGGCGTGTTTGCCGCCTCGCCCGGCAAGGGCCGGGACGGCAAGCCGCTGTATCTCGAAAAGCGCATGCTGCCGAACGGCGACAGCACGATCACCGTAACCGTCGACGGCCTGCCCGCCGAGGCCGGCATCGACCCGTACAACGAGCTGATCGACAAGGTTTCCAGCGACAACCGGCACGCGGTGACCGTGCAGTGAGGCGGAAGGCTGCCGGGGAATTCGGAACTACCCGGTTCCCGGCATCCGCAGGATGCGCACCCTGTGCGCGAATGCTTTTCGTGCGTTCGGCAAACGCATTCGCGCACAGAGTGCGCTCCTACGCCAGCGCCGGCCGCGAAGTTCAGCCCGGCTTCGGTGGCAGGCTGCCCTGCACCACGGTGACCTCGCGTTGCGGGAACGGGATGCTGATGCCGGCCGTGTCGAAGTGTTCCTTGATCGCGCGCAGCAAGTCGGTCTGCGTGGCCCAGAGATCCGCCGAGCCGGTCCACGCACGTACCGTCAGGTCGACCGAGCTCTCGCCCAGTGCGGAAGTCCAGATACCCGGCGCCGGGTCCTTGAGGATGCGCTGGTCCGCGTCGAACAGCTGCCGGATCTCGGCCATCGCGGCGCCGATGTCGTCCTTGTAGCCGATGCCGACCTTCAGCTCGAAACGGCGGGTGCCGCGCCGGTTGTAGTTGAGGATGGCGTCACTGCCGATCTTCGCGTTCGGCAGGATCGCCTCGCGGTTGTCCGGCAGGATCAGCCGGGTATGCATCAGGTTGACCTGCTCCACGGTACCGTCGATGCCGCCGGCAGTGACGAAATCGCCGACCCGGAACGGCCGGAACACGATCAGCAATACGCCCCAGGCCAGATTGCTCAGCGACCCCTGCAACGCCAGGCCGATCGCCAGCCCGGCCGTGCCGAGCGCGGCGACCAGCGGCGCCGACGGCACGCCGGCCGTGGCCAGCGCCATCACGACCAGCACCGCGATCGACACGCCGTAGATGAGGTTGCGCAGGAACTCGACCAGCGTGACGTCGAACGCCGCGCGCTGCATGGCCCGCCGCGTGAAGTTGGCCAGCCGCGCCGCCAGCCATGAGCCGACCAGCAGGATCAGCAGCGCCAGCAGCAGTTTCAACCCCGCGTGGATGACGCCGTCGGAGAGTTTCACTCCCAGCAGGTTCGACAGGAAATCGTGCATGGCTATCGGCTCGTGCAGGGCAACCGCATCAGACTAGCAAACCCGCAGCCCGAATGTGGCCGAAGCGGCGCCCGCGCCGCGCCGGACGCCTCTCGCCCTTCAGCGCTGGCGATCCTCGATATCGGCGACCCTGCCGTCGACGACCGTCACGGTGATCACGCGGCTGCCGCGACGGTACTGCCACCGCTCGCCTTGCGTACCGCCGCTCACTACCCCGGTGCGGCGGCCACGCCCCCCGCCGCGAAGCGAACGGCTGCCGCGCGAACCGCTGCGATGCGATTTGTACGACGGCTTGCCCAGCAACTCGGTCACCCGCACCGCGCTGTCGCCGGCGGCGAGCACCTGGCTGCCGACCCGCAAGGTGCTGGAGGCCTGGGCGGCGCCGACCAGGCCGACCAGGCCGAATATCAGAAATCGACAACGCATCGCGCACTCCCTGCCTGGATGATCCTGACGGTCCCTGCCCGCCAGCGCGGACGCGATCAGTCTGCCGATCGCGGCGGCTGGCGCCAAGCGGGGCACCGGCAGGCGCCCGAGGGCGCGACGCCCGGCAAGCTGTCAGCGAAACTCCACGCCCGGCGTAGCCAGATATGCCAGTTCGGCCGGCGTGCTGACCCGGCCAAGCGTGACATTGCGGTGCGGGAACCGACCGAAGCGTGCGATCACCTCGTGGTGGGCGCGCGCGAATGCGAGATAGGTCTCGAAACTTGCATGCTGCTCGGGCGATGCGTCCGTGCGCAGCGCCCCGAACAGTTCCACCGAACGCCGCTGCAGGCCCGGATCCTCGGCATGCTCCAGCGGCAGATAGGCGAATACCCGCTGCAGCGGCGGCAAGCGCCGATCGCTGCCGCTGTCGATGCCCGCCACCGCCAGCGCCTGGGCCCTGGCATCCTGCGCCCATGCCCGCGGGTCGTCCCGGTACAGATTGCGGCTGAACTGGTCCAGCACGATCAACAGCGCCAACCAGCCCAACGGCGTCCGCGCCCAGCCGTCGAGCAGGCCGCCGGCAGCGGCTTCGGCAACGTCACCGAAGCCGGCACGGATCTGCGCATCGAATGCATCGTCGCGGGCAAACCAGCGCACGGCGTTCGCCTCGGCGAACCAGAATGCCAATACCTCTTTTGCCGCAGGTGCCATGCCTGTCCCCTTGGTAGCCTGGGGACGGGCCAGACCATGGATGACCGAGTTTATACCTTGCGCACGCGCCGGCTGCCGGCCGCCCGGCCTGCGCGGCAACCCGCCGCGTCACCGGCCGATCTGCAGCAGGTCCAGCGGCTGTCCGTTGCTGCCGCGCACGCCCTGCTGCAAGGCGGCCAGACGCCGGATCGACGGACACAGCGCCGCGACCTGCGGACGCAATGCCTGCATGCGCCGCTGCAGGCGCGGCTGCAGGCTGGTGGCCAGGCTTGCGGCACGATCGCGCAGG
Source organism: Pseudomonadota bacterium (assembly GCA_028873095.1). Lineage (GTDB taxonomy): Bacteria > Pseudomonadota > Gammaproteobacteria > Xanthomonadales > Rhodanobacteraceae > Rhodanobacter. The sequence goes on from JAGWMU010000082.1 coordinate 5,629, forward strand.
TCGGCCGCCGCCTGCAGGTCGCCGCTCATGGCCGCGTCGATGGCCTGCTGGCCGAGGTCGGCGGCCAGCAGCGGCAGCAGGTCGGCGACGATCTGGTTGGCGTACCGGCTGGCGGCATCGCCGTGCCAGTCGTGGCTGCTGTTGCTGGCCGCGATGCGCTGCTTGAGTCCGCGGGCATCCGCGGCCAGGCGGCGGTCGAGTTCGGTGCGCGTATCGGCACTCAGGCTCATGCCATCCGCTTCGGCGCGCAGCGCCCGCACCGCCAGGTCGACCCCGTTCTGCGCGACCGTGCGCACCCGCGGCGCCAGCGCGCGCAGGTCGCGCTCGAACAGCGCCAGCCGGTCCCGGTCCTCCGCATTCAGACGCACGGCGATGCCGTCGGTGTGCAGCACCCCCTGCCGCAATTCGACCCGCCGCGGCGCCGGCGCGGCGCGGTCGAAGATCACGCGGTCGGCATCGAGCGTCACGTCATAGCTGCTGCTGGCATGGCAGGTGGCCGCCAGATCCTGCGCATGCAGCGCCGGAACCGCAGGGAGCGAAAGCAGCAGGACGGCAAGCCATTTGTGCGGATACATCGTCGGGTTTCCGGAAGGTCGTGTACCAGCCATACCTGCCTGGCGGCTAACCGGCCCTGAACCGGATGCGGCGAACCGGCGAAAAGACGCCCCAACCCGGCGCCAGGCTGCACTGCCGGGCATTCAAACGCTGTCGAGTGGCGTCTTCAGATGGAGGCTCTGATCCGCCGAATAGACGCCGCCGTCGGGAACGGCATCGACGCCGCTGGAGACCATCCGGCTGCGGTCAAACCACGGCGCCGGCTGCAACGGTCCCGGCATATAGGTTTTCCAGTGCCCGTAGGCATCACGGCTTGACCGATCCCGTCGGCGCAGATTGAAACGCACCGGTACCCGGGCCACGTTGTATTCCACGCCGGCGGTTTCATCGGTCGTCGTCGGACCGAACGTCCACTGCCGGGCGGCACGCAGCGTCGCCTGGGCCAAGACCAGGCGCCAGCGTCGCATGGCGGCATCGCCTGCCAGGAAATTCAGATTGACCTGCTCGACCACGGCGTCGTTCACATGACCTTGTCGATCGATGCGCAGCAGCACGTAGACCGTGCCCGAAACGCCGGCCGCGAGCGCTTCGCGCGGATAGTGCGGCGGCATCCTTTGCGCGCGACTGAATGATGTTCGCCGCCCGAAATAGGCGCTTCGGATGCCAATGTTGTAATTGCCGTCGTCCCGCTTGCTGGCAACGATGCGCAAGTGCATGGGCGCCTTGGCCGTTACTGGCTTGCCGTCGAGCAGTACCGGCTCGAAGCGCCAGTGCCGCATGTCTTTTCCAACCAGCCCGACCACGACGGACGGCAGCTTTTCCGGATGATCGACGGCGTAGCTCTGAACGCTGCCGTCGGGCGCCACGATGATCGAGCCGGTGACCAGCATGCTGGCCTCAACCCGTTTGGCAACGTCCTTCCAGGCAGCAGCCAACACCGCGCCCGACAGCAAAATGCAGAACAACCCCAGCAGCAAGCGTTTCATCCGTGTACCTCGCAGTGTGTGTAAACCGAAAAGCAGCCCCGTGCGGCACCCGCACCGAGGTCCGGGTGCAGTCAGCGTCGCCGCCGGAACTGCGCGCGTGCCGCCGGCGTGCCCAGGACCCAGGCCAGCCACAGCAGCAGCGGGATGGCGGCCGCCTTCAATGCCAGCCCGACCAGCCAGGTTCGCCGGGCGCGGGCGATCAGCCACAGCGCGACCTGACCGAGCTGCGGCTGCGCCATCGCATGCTGGCGGGCGGTTTCGAAATCGCCCCACTGCCGCAGCATCAGCGCGCCGGTGGCCAGCGCCCACAGCGCCAGCAGCATGGCCAGCACGCGCATGGCCGGGCGCGCCCACGCCTGCCGGAGGATGCAGCCGGCGCTCACCGCGATCACCACCATCGCGGCCAGCAGATAGGCGTAATCGGCATGTTGCCGATATTGCAGACAGCCCATTGCCGCCAGCAGCAGCAGGATCCACGGCACGATCGCCCACGCCGCAAAACGCCGCGTCGACGGCGCCCCAGCGCGCGTCATCGATGCCATCCGGACACCGCCCTCGACGTGGCGGGCGCGGCGGCTGTCATCGGCGCGCAGGAACGATGGCGCATGGCGGAGTCTCCATGGGAAATGCGGGAGGAATGCAGGCGCGGCAGTTTACGCGGAAAGGCATCGCGGCTGCAGGCGCGCGCCGAAATGCGCGAACGCAGGAGTCACGTAGGAGCGCACCTTGTGCGCGAAGGCTTTTGCCGATGCCGGAACAAAGCGCATTCGCGCACAAGGTGCGCTCCTACAGGCGGTTCGGCGCCTGTGCGAGGAGCTTCGGCCCCGATGCCTTTTCGCCGTCGGGGCCGCCGGCCGGGAATCAGCGGTGGCTGATGGTGAACTTGCCCACCGAGACACCGAGGTCGACGCCTTCGCCGGTGCCGGCCAGTGCCAGCGAAGTGGTGCCCTTGGTCAGCAGCTGGACCTGCGTACTCTTGACCACGCCGGCCTCGGCGCCCGCCTGTGCATAGCTGCCGAACACATCCTTGATGCTGCGGACGTGGCTGATCTCACCCTTGCCATTGTCGATGCGGTACTTGCCGGCGGTGATGCCGCCGCCCACCACGGCGATCTTCACCTTCGCACTCTGGCCGTTGCTGCAGGTGACCGTGCCGGTACCCACGGCGTGCTTGTAGATCAGGGACCAGCCCGACAGGCTGTAGCTCATGTCGCATTTCACTTCAGCTTCCGCCGCCTGCGCCTTGCTCGCCGGCAGTGCGGTCATGCCGCCCGCGCAGGCCAGCAGCAGGACGGCCATTCCAACAGTGCGCTTGATCATCGAAAGTCTCCTCAGTCATTGGTACGGGATGCAGTTCGTTGTCGACACGACGGAGGGAACAGGCTTCCGAAGCGCCGATACGTTGCTGCGTGTGGTTGAAGCGTGTGCACCGCGACGTGACAGCGGCGTGCACAGGCCGGCGAGCCGTTCAGGTTCGCGACATGCAAGCGGTCCGGGAGGGATCACCCGGTCGTCCGTCGCGGGGCGCCGTCCGACACCGCCTGCGACCGATGCGATGCGAGCCCCGCGCCTCGTTCCCTACTTCTTTTTCCCATGCCTGGGGACCGGCAGCCATCGGGACGGATCGAAACCGCCGACCTCGTAGACCAGGGTCAGTTTCTTCTCGCCGTCGGCCAGGGTCACGTCCATGGCGATCTTCTTCGCCTTGGGCAACATCGCGAGGAACGCCTTGTCGTTGACCAGCATCAGTGCCGGCTCGCCGGTGGGTGGCGCGAACGCCTTGACCTGCACCGGCTTGCCGTCGACCGTGGTGGCGATGCGGCAGACGCGGCGGCAGACGAATCCCGGCTTGTTGCCGTACAGGAACACGCTCTGCCCCCAGCTGCTGTGCCGGCGCAGCACCAGCTGCACCCGGTCATTGCCGGATGGATGGCTGTTGTAGATGGCGGCGGTGGACTGGGTGCCACCGGCCATCGGCGACACCTGATACTCCCACAGCGCGGCCAGCCGGGCCTTTTCGCTGTTTTCGCGGTAGCGCCGCTCGATCGCCGGCAGGGTCTTCTGCACCTCCTTCGCCGCATCGCTGCCAGGGAACTGGCTGACGATCTCCTGGCCGATCGACACCGCCATCTGGTCGTTGTGGATGCGCAGCAACTGGCGGTACGTATCGAGGTTTCGCGCCGCATCGGCATTCCGCGCCTGCACCTGCCGCTGCGCGGCGGCCGGTGCCGACGCGCCGCCTTGTTGCGAACAGCCGGCCAGCAACGGGCCGGCGCACAGAGCGATCACCAGACAACGATGGAAAGCGGGATTCATCAGCAGCGCACCGATCGGAAGCAGGGGTTGTAGCTTGGAACGAGCGGCCGCCGCGATGCAACCCGGTCGCGCCCGACCGGGCCGGCAGGGGATATTCTTCAGCCACCGGCAGGAGCGCACCCTGGGCGCGAATGCTTTCCGATGGATCTGTGCAAAAAGCATTCGCGCACAGGGTGCGTTCCTGCGTGTTCAACGAAACTCAAGGCCGTGCCGTGATCACCACTTCGCCGAGCGAATTCCTCGAAGCCCACGCCGCGCTGGCGCCGTTGCCCGAAGCCCTGGCCACCGCGCGGGCGGCGTACCTGATCGCGCCGGCCGGGTTTGCGCTGGCCGCGGAATCGGCGCGCGACAACCGCTACATGGACATGGACGCCGCGGTCGATCCGCTGAAAGCCCTGGCCCAGCACGGCGCGCTGGCGCAGGCGTTGCGCGCGGACTGCCTGGTGATCACGTTTCCGGGCGACCCGGCGACCCCCGATGCGGTCTTCCCGAACAACGTGTTCGGCACCGCGCCGGGCCGCCTGATCGTCGGCCGCATGCGCCATCCGGTGCGCCGGCGCGAGGCCGAACGCAGCGACATCCGCGCGTTCTTCGGCGAGCTGCTGGGCTATGCCGAGATCGACCTGTCCGGCTGTACCGACCTGGTCGCCGAGCTGACCGGCTCGCTGATCATCGACCGCGCCCGCGGGATCGGCTATTGCGGCCTCAGCGAGCGCTGCGACGAGGCCGGCGCGGCGGCGATGCACCAGGCCTTCGGCTTGCGCCTGACGTTCTGCTTCGAACTGGCCGCCGCCGAATACCACACCAACGTGGTGCTGACCCTGCTGGCCGGCCGCGCCGCGATCATCGCCGCGGACGGCTTCCGCGATCCGGCGGTGCCCAGGGCGATCGCCCAGGCCCACGGCGACCGCGCGATCTGGCTGACGCCGGCCCAGAAGCAGGCGTACGCCGGCAATGCGATCGCCCTGTCCGGCCAGCGCGTGTGGATGAGCACCGGCGCCGCCGCTTCGCTGACCGCCGAGCAGCGCGCGGCACTGGCCGGCTTCGGCTTCGCGATCGGCACCGTCGAGCTGGACGAAATCGAGAAGGCCGGCGGCAGCCTGCGCTGCTGCGTCGGCGAAATTTATTGATCCCGCCATCGCCAATCGCGTTTGGCGGCTACCGGCTGCGCTGCGCCGAGGCTACGGCAATGCCGCCGCCGGTCTTTCGCCGGATCGGCAGCGCGCCGATGCCGTTCTTCGTCGAAGCCTGTCGCCCGGGGCGTCGCGCGCACGGTGCGGCATGGCAAGATCGCCACCGCACCGTGCGTTTTACGCGCCGATCACGACGCCGGTGGCAGCCTGTGCGACCAAATGCCAAGGAGCATCCGCATGCGTAACCGCGATACCGAGCAGCTGACCCACGATGCCCGCGAGCGTGCCGGCGAACAGGCGCGCAAGTACGCCAACGGCGCGGCCGAGCGTGCCCAACACCTCTACGAGCGCGGCAAACGCGTCGGCGCAAGCCTGGGCAGACGCGGCAGCGGCTACGGCCGGCGCCTGGCCAGTGCGGCCGAGGATCTCGCCGACGCGGCGAATTACCGCTATCGCCGGTTGCGCCGCCAGGCGAGCCGCCACCCGGCCGCCACCCTGGCGATCATCGCCGGCACGATCGGCGCATTCCTGCTGTTGCGCCAGGTGTTCCGCAGCGACGACGAGGATTGACCGCGCCGCGCCGGTCGGGACGGCACCGGAAAAACATCGCGTCTGTAGGAGCGCACCCTGTGCGCGAAATGCTCCGGTCGAAATGTCCGCAAAGAGCATTCGCGCACACGGTGCGCTCCTACGGGCGGTTCAGCACGTGGGAGGAACCCGTTCAGACGGTCAGCGGGTTCGGCTTGTCCGGATCGAGCTTGTATTCCTTGATCGCCCGGCTGACGTCCTTGGCGTTGACCTTGCCGTCCTTCGCCAGGGCGGCCAGCGCGGCGTGGGCGATCCAGTAGCGATCGACCTCGAAGAATTCGCGCAGGTGCGCACGCGTGTCCGAGCGGCCGAAGCCATCGGTGCCGAGCACCGAATAGCGCATGCCGTCGGGCATGAAGGCGCGGATCTGGTCGGCATATTCGCGCACGTAGTCGGTGGCGGCGATCGCCGGCCCCTGGCGTCCGGCGAGCAGCCCGGTGACGTACGGCACGCGCGGCTCGGCTTCCGGGTGCAGCCGGTTCCAGCGCTCGGCATCGAAACCGTCGCGGCGCAATTCGACGAAGCTGGGCACCGACCAGATGTCGGCCTTCACGCCGAAATCCTTCTCCAGCAACTCGGCCGCGGCGATCGCCTCGCGCAGGATCGTGCCTGAGCCGAGCAATTGCACGCGCGGCTCGCCTTTCTTCGGCTTGCCGCCGTCCTTGAACAGATACATGCCCTTGATGATGCCCTCCTCGCTGCCGGCCGGCAGGTCGGGGTGGCTGTAGTTCTCGTTCATCACGGTGATGTAGTAGTAGATGTCCTCCTGCTCCTGCATCATCCGGCGCGTGCCGTCCTGCAGGATCACGGCGACTTCGTAGGAGAACGTGGGGTCGTACGACTTCACGTTCGGGATCACGCCGGACATCAGGTGCGACTGGCCGTCCTCGTGCTGCAGGCCCTCGCCGTTGAGCGTGGTGCGGCCCGCCGTGCCGCCGATCAGGAAGCCGCGCGAACGCATGTCGCCGGCGGCCCAGCACAGGTCGCCGATGCGCTGGAAACCGAACCTCGAGAAGTAGATGAAGAACGGCAGCCTCGGCTGGT
>JAGWMU010000083.1 GCA_028873095.1 Pseudomonadota bacterium
GCGGGATTCATGATGAACCAGAGGAAATCCTCGCTGATCCAGAACAACATGATGCAGCCAAGCACCCGGGCTTCGCGGCGCCAGCTCCAGGTTCCGGAGAAAACCAGGGGGAAATGGAAGAACAGCGCCATGCAGGGAAACAGCCATGCGTGATATCCCGTCATCGCCCGCCCGCCCCAGAAAACGTCGAGCCACCAGCGGTGTTCGATCCGCCACGTCGGCAGGCTGGCCGCCCAGCCCGCCGCGCCTTCGACCTGGATTTCGACATGGGCGAAAAAGAACGCCAGCAGTTCGGTCCATCCCAGGGTGAGCAAAAACGACAGCGGATGATCGAAGGCGAGCCCGCCTCGCCCGGCAGCCGGTCCCGCTGCGCGCCTGGTGAGCCGGGTCATGGGGAAACGGCGCCATGGCAGGGCTCGATCGGGGCAAGCTGCGCCAGCACGATGTCGAGCACGTCCCGCGCGGCAGCGGGGCGACCGATGTCCCTCGCACAGTCGCGCATGCGCTGCAGGCGCGCGGGATCCGCGAGCAGTTCGCGCAGCCGGTATTCCAGCGACACCATGTCGATGGCCTTGAAGGCGGCGCCCTGCTCGAGGAGGTAGTCCGCGTTGCGCTCCTCCTGGCCCGCGATGGGCGCATAGACGATCATGGGGACGCCGAGCGCAAGCGACTCCGATGTCGTCAGCCCGCCGGGCTTGGTGATCAACAGGTCGGCGCAGGCCATCAGGGGCGCCACGTCATCGGTGAACCCGAAGGGCAACAGGCGACCCGGATGTTTCGTCGCCAGGGTCTGGAGCCGGGCCAGCGCCTGCTCGTTGCGGCCGGCCAGCACGATCAGCTGAAAATCGTGCTCCAGCTCCATGAGCATGCCGGCCACTTCGTCGAGCTTGCCTACGCCGGCCCCGCCGCCCATCAGCATGACGGTCTTCCGCGCGGGCTCGAGGCCGAACCGCCGGCGGCAGGCCTGGCGATCGTGCGCTTCGGCGAACGCGGGCATCACCGGAATGCCGGTGACATGAATCCGCCGCGACTCGATCTGGTTGGCCCGCATGCGAAAGGCGATTTCCTCGCTCGCCGCGAAGAAGCCGGTCATGCCCGGGATCACCCACATGGCGTGCAGGTCGAAATCGGTGACCTGCACCCATACGGGAATGTTCAGCCGGCCACGCCGCAGCTCGTGCGTCAGCACTTCGGCCGGCAGGAAATGGGTACAGACGATGGCATCGGGGGCGAATTCGTTGACCGCCTTGCGCAGGTCGCCGGTTCCCAGCCGTTCGACGGCACGCCGGAACTTGTGCACCGGACCGTCGGGATCCGCCTCGGCGCTACGCTGGTAGAGCACGCCCCACAAGGTCGGATAACTGTTGACGAGCAGGATGTAAAAGTCCGTATACAGCTTGCGCATGGCCGACGGCACGTACTCCATCACGTCCAGATGTTGCGTGACCAGGCCGGGCAGGCGCTGCTCCGCCGTCAGGCGCAGCGCCTCCGCCGCACGCATGTGGCCGGCACCGGCTGACACACTGAGGAACAGGATTCTTGGCGGCGCCATCGTTCACCGATCAACCATCATGGGGACTTGCGGATGCCCGGTCACGGAGACAAGGCGCAGCCGAACCGCATGACCCCGCAGTGCTTGACGCCATCGGAGCCGCGATTTCCAAACCGCCCCGATCCCGCCGACCGGGGCACACGCAGTGGGCGATGATACGTCAAGCGGATGACACCTGATGCCCGCCGCGGAATCTCCACCCCACCCCGCACCGCCCGCTATCGGCGCTTCGGCATGCCGAACAGGCCACGGCACTCGCTTGATGCCATGCAATCGGCGAGATCTCGCGGCAGGCGATGAAGCCATGAAAAGCGGCCGGCCAGGAATGCTGGACGTGCCACGCAGGACCATCGCTCGCCATCACCCCGGCGAACGGGGCACTATGCCGGGCTTGCCCGCAAGCCCGCGCCGAAGTCGCGAGGGGGGGGGTTGATGCCATTCAGTGTCCCTCGTTGGTCTAGGACGGACAAAGGTCGAAATCCGTGCCGCTGGCGCGTCCTGGCAGTGAGCGTCACGCTGCCGTGACGCCAGTACCGGGAGCCATGCCATGAACTACACCATCTTGATCTACGAGACCGCCGCCAACTTCGCTGCGCGCAACGATCCCGACCCGGACCGGCGCGAGGCCTACTGGTCGGCATGGCCGCCCTATGCCCAAGCGCTGCGCGAGGCCGGTGTGTTCGCTGGCGGTGCCGGGCTGGAGCCGCCGGATACCGCCACTACGCTGCGTTTCCACGGCGACCAGCATCATGTGCAGGACGGCCCGTTCGCCGACACCAAGGAGCAGCTCGGCGGCTTCTTCATCGTCGACGTGCCCGACCTGGATGCCGCCCTGGTCTGGGCCGCGCGCGTGCCGCATTCGCCGGGGCGGATCTGCGAGGTACGGCCCAACCTGAAGCCGATGGGCTGAGCCTGTCGAAACCACGCCCCCACGCACGTCCATGCCATGGACGCATGCGGCGTCCGTCAAAATCCGGAGATCCGCCATGCAATGCACGATACTGATCCACGAGCAGGCCCACATCATCGCCATGCGCAACGACCCGGCCCAGCGCGCTGCACTGTACGCGCCGATCGGCGCCTACCTGGAAGCCCTGAAGGAAGCTGGCGTATTCGTCAGCGGCGCCGGCTTGGAGGAGCCGTCCACGGCGACCGAGCTGTCCGCCGCGGGCGATGGCTGGCAGGCGCAGGACGGCCCCTATGCCGACACCAAGGAGCAGCTTGCCGGCTTCTTCCTGATCGATGTGCCCGACCGCGCCACCGCCCTGGCCTGGGCGCGGCGCTGCCCGGTGCTGCCCGGGCGCACGGTCGAATTGCGCGGCAACCTGTGTCGTCCGGAGGAGATGCAGCCGGCCTTGCGTGCGGTGCAGGCATGAGCGCCATGCGCCGCCGGCGATCCGGTGGCGCTTTTCTCACCAGGAACGGAACGATGCCGACATCCGTGTCGCCGCGTTCGGCGCACGCCTCTGCCGCCAGCAGCGTGTGATGACGGTGACTGCATGAGCGATGACGCCACGCATCGCGCAGTCGAGCAGGCGGCGCGCGCTTCCTATGGCCGCCTGCTCGCCTTCCTCGCTGCGCGCACGCGCGACGTGGCGGCCGCCGAGGACGCGCTGGCCGACGCCTTCCATGCCGCGCTGGAGCACTGGCCGCGCGATGGCGTACCCGCGCAGCCGGAAGCCTGGCTGCTCACTGCTGCCAGGCGCCGACTGATCGATGCGGCGCGACGCGCGCAGGTGCGCCGCGACGCGCTGCCCACCTTGCTGGCCGCAGCGGACGAGGCGGAGGAACAAACCATGCCCGATGCCACGTTTCCCGACGAGCGCCTCAAGCTGCTGTTCGTCTGCGCGCACCCGGCGATCGCCCGCGAAGTGCATACGCCGTTGATGCTGCAGACCGTGCTGGGGCTGGATGCCGCGCGCATCGCCTCGGCCTTTCTGGTGAAACCGGCCACCATGGGCCAGCGGCTGAGTCGCGCCAAGGCGAAGATCCGCGATGCCAACATCGCGTTCGAGGTGCCGCTGTCCGGTGAGTTGCCGGCACGACTCGGTGCCGTGCTGGAGGCGATCTACGCCGCCTATGGCAGCGGCTGGGACGACGTGGCCGGCGCCGACCCGCGGCGCAGGGGGCTGGCCACCGAGGCGGTCGCGCTGGGCCGCACGCTGCTGCAACTGCTGCCGGCCGAGCCGGAGGTGCGCGGTCTGCTGGCGCTGATGCTGTATTGCGAGTCGCGTCGCGACGCGCGCCGTGACGAAGGTGGCGCCTATGTGCCACTGTCGCGACAGGACGCCGCGCGCTGGTCGCGGCCGATGATCGGGGAGGCGGATCGCCTGCTGCAGGATGCGCAGCGCGCGAAGCGGTTAGGGCGCTTCCAACTGGAGGCGGCGATCCAGTCTGTACACGCACGCCGTGCCGCCACCGGCGTCACCGACTGGGAAGCCCTGGCGCTGCTGTACGAGGGACTGGTACGCCTCGCACCCACCATCGGCGCCCTGGTAGGCCGCGCCGCCGCCGTGGCCGAGGCGCGCGATGCGGCGCAAGGCTGGGCACTGCTGCAGGCGATTCCTGCCGACGCCGTGCGCGACTACCAGCCTTACTGGGCGCTGGCGGCGCATCTGCTCGCGCGCCTGCAACGCCACGCCGAAGCTGACACCGCCCGCGAGCGGGCGATCGGCCTGTGCGAGGACACGGCGATGCGGGTGTTCCTGCGGCAACAGGCGCGGAACCCGCCATAGCGGTGTCAGTGCGACAGCGTGAACGCGTTGAGGACCTGGATGCTCGCCGCCTGCTGTTCGACACCCCGGGCCGGGATGCCGCCACGTTCAAGACCTTCGCGGCCGACCTGTCTATGCACGGCGGCGATGCCTAGGCGATCACCCACGTCGGCCTGGGCATGGGTGCCGCGTTTCATGCCGGCGCGCGCGAGCACTCTCTGAATGCCAAGGCCAGAGTGGATCCGTTCCACGTGGTGGCGTTGGCCAACGAGGCACTGGATCGGCTGCGTCGTGCCGAGGCCAAGCAGGTCGGCGACCTCAAGGGCATCTGCTGGGGCACGCTCAAGGACGCGGCAGACTGGACGCATCATCTTGCGCCGTGCAGTGAATGCATTGCGCCGGTCGCGGCTCGCCCGCGCCGCCAGGCGATTCCGATCAACTTGTCCAGCGACAGCACGCCCGGCCCCCACGCGATCACGGCCATCAGCATCAGGCCCCAGATCTTGTGGTCGGCGAAATCCGTGGTGTTGAGCAGTCCGTGCCAGAACCCGTGCGGCCACAGCGCCGGAAACGAGATAAACGCGACGATGTTGTAGACGAACAGGAACAACGCGAAGGGACGGCCCAACAGGCCGAGGCCCACGAACCATGGCACGATCAGCTCGATCCATGTGCCCAGTCCGGCGGCGAAATCCGGCGACAGCAAGGGCACGTGATACATGTTCTCGAACAGGAACTGCGTGCCCATCGGATCGGCGATCTTGACCAGTCCGGCCTGCCAGAACGCCAGCGCGACCCAGACGCGCATGCACAGCAATGCCACCGGGCCCACCCAGCGAGCGAGCCAATCCGTGCTGCGGGTGTAACTGCCGTTGACGCGGTTGATCATTGACATGTCGCAGGTTCCTCACGAGGCGTTGAGCGGATGGATGGCGGTGACCAGGCTTTGCCGGAACAGGCTGGCGAGGCAGGCTGCGAGATCGAAGCCGGGATCGCGCGCCTGCGCCGCCGCGTGCGCCGCATCCAGCGCATGGCCGTGCGCGAGTGACGCGATGCAGGCGAAGCTCGCGGGATCGACCGCCGCCATCGCAACCTCGCCGGCTTCGCGCCACAGCACTACGTGTTCGCCTTCGCCGTCCAGCACGAGCCGTTCGGGAGTCGGCTGCATCGCGTAACGCCAGACCGTCAGGACCGGATGCGCGCCGGCCAGCAGTCGGATGCTTGGATGCAAGGCAACCTGCAGCAGCGCGTCGGTGTCCAGCAGATCGTCGATGGCGATGTCCGGGCCTGCGGTTTCCGCGTCCGCCGCCAGCGCGCTTTCCTGACGCAGCCATTCCAGCCGCGCGACGTCGGGCAGATACGCGAGCTCGCGCATGTCCGGCAGCATTTCCAGATACCCGGCAAAGCCGGCGCCGAACGCCTGCAGGTTTCCCGAGCGCGAGGGATGCGCGTGGCGATAACCGCGTGCGGCCTGGTCGAAATAATCCTCGCCGACCAGCGCCAGCACCGCGGGATACGTGATGCGCAGCGTGCCGGTGTGGATCGCCTCGCTGCTGTGGCGGTAGATGCGCAGGCGCGCATCCGGTTCCAGTCCGTTGCCGAGGACGGCCGCGGCCGGGCCGCGGGCATCGGCGTCGTACAGCGCGTCGAGGAACTGCCGCTGCCAATCAGGCAGCGAAGGCTCGGTGTGCATCGAGCACCTCCTGGGCAAGCGCGGCTTCGTCCAGCAGCACTTCCAGCTGCGGAATGTCCTGATCCCATTCGATCAGGGTCGGCACCGGCCCGAACAGGGCGACGGCGTCGGCGTACAGTTCCCACACGGCAGCGTCCACGCGCCGGCTGTGTGAATCGATCAGCAGCGGCACCGGCAGTCCGTCCTTGCGGGTGAAGCCGGCCAGATGGATTTCCTTGACCGCCGCACGCGGCAGCGCGCGCAGATAAGCGCGCGGATCGAAACCGTGATTGACGCTGTTGACGTGGATGTTGTTGACGTCGCACAGCAGGGCGCAGCCGCTGCGTCGCACCACTGCGGCGACGAAATCCCATTCGGCGTAGTCGCCGCCCTCGAAGCGCAGATACGTCGAAATGTTCTCGACCAGGATTTCGCGGCCGAGCGCGTCCTGCACCTGCCCGATCCGCGACACCAGCAGCGCCAGCACTTCCTCGGTGAACGGCAGCGGCAAGAGATCGTTGCTGTGCCGGCCATCGAGCGCGCCCCAGCACAGGTGCTCGGACACCAGCGCAGGTTCGTAGCGGTCGACGATTTCACGCAAACGTCGAAGATGCGCGCGATCCAGTTCGTCGGCCGAACCCAGCGACAGCCCGACGCCGTGCAGGCTCAAGGGATAGTCGGCGCGAATGCGCCGCAGCGCGTGATGGAAACCGCCGCCTGCGGCGAACAGGTTTTCGCTGTGGGTTTCCAGCCAAGCGATCGGCGGACGTTCGGCCAGCACGCGGGCGACGTGCGGTGCGCGCAAACCGATGCCGGCGCGCGCCGGCATCGGTTGCACACCCGTGGCGGTTGGATGCGTCACGGGACGATGCTCAAGCGGCCTTCAGGCTGCCGCCCGCGATCTTGGTGCACAACCCCGCCGGCACCGCGACGAAGGCACCCGGATCGCTGGCCTTGGAATCCTGCCCGGCGCAGGAATGGCCCGGTGACACGCAGTCGTTCTTGTAGGCGGCGTTGATGCCGTAGCAAGGGACATAGTGCATCTTCGCCATCATCGCATCCGTCTTTTGCGGCGGGCTCATTTTCATCATCGCGCCGCCCTGCCCGGCGAAAGCGGTGGATGCCAGCGACGCCATGCCGAGTGTCATCGCACACGCCAGGCTGGTCTTGAGGAAGGTAGTGCCGTTCATGGATGTGTCTCCGTGATGGAAAGAAAGGGGCGGAAACGGATCAGCCGTTCCCACCCCTCCTTTCGCGGTCGGGGCGCTGGCGGTTACATCCGGCGGCACGACGGCAGCGGGACGCCCAGCGCCGCACTCGCCGCCAGCACGATGGCCACCGCCAACCCGTGGATGCGGAGATGGGAAGCCGTCGACTCGAAAGGATGAAAGATGGCCTGCGAGGCTGCCGCGCTGCCAGGTCGCGGCCGGCACAGGCGCCGGGCGCGGCGGACAAGCGCTCCGCAGCAACCACGGCAGCAGCGCCGACAGCGGGTCGAGATGATGACGATGACCGTCAGGCAATGGACTGTGGACTGATATGCACTGCGACGCAGCCTGGACGGCGCATGGAGTCTCTTCCGTCGGTTCGGGGAAATTCGTTGCGCTCCCTTTCCCACCGAATAGCGAAGCCAGCCGGCCCTGTTCAGAGCGCCGAGCGATCTTTGCACTGCGTCCTCAAGTGCAGGCTTCAGTCCCATGGAACGCTCGTCGACGGCGGCCGGATTGTCGCGGTCGAGGGCGATCGTCTGCGCCCGCGCCTCGCCGCCGCGGATCACCTCGAAAGCATCGGTCTCGATCCCCTCGATGATGGCGCCGGCGACGGCGGAGCACGTTCTCGTGAGGAACCGAGCCCGGGTCCGGCGCGATTCGACTTCATCATCGACGTGTCGGTCGCGCCCGGATACGCAGTCAGCACATGGACCCCTTCGCCCTTGAGTCCGCGGCGCAGCGCCTCGCCAAAGCGGGCAAGACCCGCCTGGGTGGCGGCGCAGGTGGCGTGGAACGGCGCACCGATCAGCGCAATGCCGGAGGCGACATTCACAACCGCAGCTCGGCTTCAGGCGTGTTCTCGAGGCGTCCCGCTCTGACGCCTCCGGCATTGATCCGAATCCATTGGCACTACCCTCGCCGGCGAGTAACCTGACACGGCATGGCAGCGAATTGAGGCCAGACAGGATCTTATTGGGGCCGTGAAAGCCGCAGCCACGTCCGGCTGCCCTTTTCCCGCTTCGCCGGGGGTGCACAACGTGAATACGGAAAGTGAGGCCGTTGCCGGGGTGAACGCGCCAAGAGCCGTGTTGCCGGCGCCAACGCGCCGACTGGTTTATCGGCATACCTTGCCGATCCGGATCATGCACTGGATCAACGTCATCGCACTCTCGCTGATGTTGTTCAGCGGGTTGCAGATCTTCAACGCGGATCCGAGCCTTTATTGGGGCAACCGATCCGATCCCGGCAAGGAACTCCTGACGCTCGGTGCCCACCAGGACCCGGCGGGAAACCTCGTCGGCACCACCCGGATCGGCAGCCACGAATTCACCACCACCGGGGTGCTGGGCGTTTCCAACGGTAGCGATGGCACGCCCGTAGTACGCGGCTTTCCGTCCTGGCTGACCGTACCGGGCCCCGGCTGGCTGGCGATGGGACGGCGCTGGCACTTCTTCTTCGCCTGGGTCTTCGTGCTCAACGGGTTTTGCTACGTCGGCTATTCCCTCGCCCGACGGCACCTGCAGCGCGACCTGTGGCCGACGCGTGGCGATTGGCGCGGCATTGGCCATTCGATCCTCGACCACGTCCGCTTCAGGCATCCGCAGGGCGACGAGGCGCTGCGCTACAACATCCTGCAGCGTCTCGCCTACCTGATCGTAATCTTTGTTTTCGGTGTTGGCATTGTGCTGATGGGCTTGGCGATGTCACCGCACATGGATACGGTGCTGTCACCCCTGGTCGAGGCCGTTGGCGGCCGCCAGTCGGCGCGAACCATCCACTTCATCATCGCCTGGGCATTCGTCGCCTTCGTGCTGATTCATGTGTTCGAGGTACTCGTTAGCGGGTTCTTCAATCAACTTCGCGGCATGATCACCGGCTACTACAAAGTGGACAGCAGCGGGGGTGATCCTCGCGGGATCGATGACACCAAGCCCGACCGGACCACCGCTGTCGAGGAGCGCCTCCATGACTGACCGTCGATCGTTCCTGCGCATGACCATCATGGGCACAGCCAGCCTGATCGTCGCCGGCTGCGACCGCATTTCGCAAAGCAGCTGGGGTCCGAAGGTGCTGGACAAGGCAGAAGGACTCAATCGCCGGGTGCAGGCCCTGCTGGCACCCTCCAGCGCCATGGCAACGGAATACAGCGAGGCCGACATCTCTGCGGTATTTCGCCCCAACGGCACCACCATGCCCGACACGCCGGCCTACCAGGCGCTGCTGGAAAACCAGTTCCGCGACTACAAGTTGCAGGTGGACGGCATGGTCAGCCGCCCGACCATGCTGTCGATCGACGACCTCAAGAAGCTGGGCACCCGTACGCAGATCACCCGGCACGATTGCGTCGAAGGCTGGAGCGTCATCGGCAAGTGGCAAGGCACTCCGCTTTCTGCTGTGCTCGACCACGTCGGGGCCGATCCGCAGGCGCGATTCGTGGTTTTTCACTGCTTCGACGAGATGGACGTGAACACGCCTTATTACGAGAGCTTGGACATCGGCGAGGCGAGGCACCCACAAACGCTGCTGGCCTTCGCCTTGAACGACAAGCCGCTGCCGGTGCCGAACGGTGCACCCCTCCGTCTTCGCGTCGGCCGGCAGCTAGGCTACAAGCAGGCGAAATATCTGAGCCGCATCGAGCTGGTCAAATCCTTCGACGCGATTGGCGGCGGCAACGGCGGCTACTGGGAAGACCAGGGGTACGAGTGGTATGCAGGCATTTGATCGTACGGTCGCCGCTGTCCGAAACGATCACAATCGCCGCTACGTCCAACGAGTTGCGATTCGGAGCGACGCTGCTGATGCCAAGTATCGAGCTCCGGCTTCGACATTCCCCGCGCCAGTCGACATGCCTGGTGAGGGACATGGTGTCCTGATTGCACCTCAGTGGGTCGTGACCGCAGCTCACGCAGCGCTCAAAGCGCGTTGATCGGTATTTTCAAATAGCGCACGCCGTTCTCTTCGGCCTCGGGCATGTGGCCCGCCCGCATGTTCACCTGGACCGAGGGCAGAATCAGCCGCGGCACCGACAGCGTCGCGTCGCGCTCCGTGCGCATCTGCACGAACGCGTCCTCCGTGATGCCGTCGCGCACGTGGATATTGCCGTGACGCTCCGCGCCCACCGTCGTCTCATGCGCGAACTGCTCGCGGCCGGCGGCCTTGTAGTCGTGGCAGAGAAAAATGCGCGTGGCGTCAGGCAGCGCAAAAATCTTCTGGATGGAGCGGTAGAGCGTACGTGCATCGCCACCGGGAAAATCGCAGCGCGCCGTACCGTAGTCGGGCATGAAGAGGGTGTCGCCGACAAACGCGGCATCACCGACGAGATGCGTCATGCATGCGGGCGTATGCCCGGGCGTATGCATCGCGATGGCTTCGATATCACCGATGAATAGTGCTCGCCATCCTTGAACAGGTGATCGAACTGGCTGCCGTCGTGCTGGAACGCGGCGCCCGCATTGAACAGCTTGCCGAACGTGTCCTGCACGGTGCGTATGTGTTCGCCGATGGCCAGCTTGCCGCCCAGTTTGCTTTGCACATACGGCGCAGCCGACAGGTGATCCGCATGCACATGCGTGTCGATCACCCACTGTGCGCTCAATCCCTTTGCATGGACAAAAGCGATCAGCGCGTCGGCGGAAGCGAAGCTGATATGTCCGGAAGCGGCGTCGTAATCGAGCACGGCATCCAGCACGGCGGCTTTCCCAGTCGCGGCGTCCCAGACGACGTAGCTGAAGGTGTTGGTCGAACTTTCAAAAAAGGATTCGACCTCGGGCTTATGCATGACTGTCTCCTAACACTTTCGGCGGCAACCACCGCGTGGCCTGGCTCAGACAGAAAGATCGAGTTCCTGCCATAGCTGCAGGCGAGATCAAGAACCGGAAACCCATCAGGGAGTGCGAGATCAGACTTGGCAGCCACAATAAACCGCGAGGGATCATTGCCCAGGGGCCTTCTGGGCCTCGTAACCACGTTCATCAGCGTCGTACCCCTTCGTAGACGCGATGGAACCCCCCAATGGCCGCACGCCATTCATCATACGCGCCGGCAGCCATTTGACCAAAGCGGCGAACTGATCAACACCAACTCTATGGCCCGCAGATTTAGTCGTACTCCGCGTCATCAGGATCGCAATCGCCGGACCTGATTAGCGCCGATCCTCAGCGGTAGACACTTGTGTTGGCAGACAATAAAGTTCAACCCAATGAGGCGCGTAAGTGATTGTTCTTCCGTAGAACGATCTGATTCGGAATTTATAAAGTTCTATCCTGATTCCAAAGTGCCATGGATCAACCGGGACAATGAGGTTCAATCTTAGCTACGCGGTAAAACGCCTGCCATCCAAATGTCTTGGTCAGCCCGCAGGCCACGCGACGAGACCGCATGCGGCACCGGATCCCGGTATCAGCTGCCGGAACCTGGCCGATCTCTTCAATCGCCGACACGTAGACGATGGCATGACCGTCGGCCGGGATCTCACGGCCAAGCTGCTCAAGCACCACCGTGCCGACATCTTGCTGCGGCGCCATGAACTCAAGCGGCGCATCTACAAACCCGGCCAACCCAACCGGGTGTGGGGCATGGACGGCACGGGCAAGACCGATTCGGATGGCACCCTGCACTTCCTGCTCGGCATCGTCGATCACTGCAGCCGCCATTGCGTGACGCTGGAGGCGCTCGCGGACAAGCGTTCGGTCACGGTCGTGCGGGCGCTGTGCGATGCCATCGAACAGCATGGCAAACCGAAGGCCATCCGCACCGACAACGAGGCGATCTTTCAGAGCCGACTGTTCAAGACTGCGCTGGGCCTGCTGGGCATCCGCCACCAGACCACCGAGCTGCACTGCCCGTGGCAGAACGGACGCATCGAACGGTTCTTCGGCACGCTCAAGAACAAGCTCGATCGGTGGGCGGTCGCCGATGGCATAGCACTGAATACGTCCTTGGTCGTGTTCCGCTGTTGGT